>JANWHN010000001.1 GCA_025450445.1 Anaerolineales bacterium
GATCAGCTTCCAGGCGCAGCGCCAGGTCGATCTTGTCGGCTGGCATGGTTTCGAAATACGCCGTCCAGTCGATATAAGTCATGGCGTTCCAATAGCCGCCATCGCGGGAGATGTCCTTGTCCAGCCGACCAGCCGGGAACTGGGGCGTGCCCTTGAACTGCATGTGCTCCACCCAGTGAGAGACCCCGGTGGCGCCGGGCAATTCGTCGCGGGAGCCGACCCGCACCCACAGCCAATGGCTGATGAGCGGGGTGGTATGGATCTCTTTCAGGAGAACTTTGAGGCCGTTTGTGAGAGTTGTTTGGGTAATTTCCATTTTTAAGCGAGCAGGGAATATAGCACATAGCTTTGGAAATGAGCGGTAGTGCTTTCAGGTACAATCCCAAATTGTGTGGAAATTAGCATGACCGACACAAATTACGAGCAATTTTCCGTCGCAGTGGTGGGCGGCGGCCCCGCCGGGCTGTTTGCCGCCCGCGAACTTGCCCAGGCCGGCGCGCAGGTGGCGCTGCTCAACCGCGATATCAAAGCCGGCGGCCTAGCCGAGTACGGCATCTACCCCAACAAGCTGAAGATGAAAGACGGGCTGCGCAAGCAGTTCCGCCAAACGCTCGATATCCCCAACCTGCACTATTTTGGCAACCTGAGCATTGGCCTCGATCACGAGATCAGCCTGCCCGAGCTGCAGAGCCTCGGTTTCGACGCAGTGGTGGTCACCGTAGGCGCCCAGGGCACCAAGTGGCTGGGCCTGCCCGGCGAAGATCTCAAGGGCGTCTATCACGCCAAGGATCTGGTCTACCACTACAACAATCTGCCGCCCTACAGCGAGCGCAAATTCGATATCGGCAAGCGCGTCATCCTGGTGGGCGTCGGCAACGTGATGCTGGACATCGCCCATTGGACGATCCGCGATCTGAAGGTGAACGAAGTCATTGCCATTGCCCGCCGCGGACCTGCGGATGTGAAGTTCTCCAAGAAAGAGATGGCGATAGTCGCCCGCAATCTGGATCTGACCGACCTCGAAGCCGAGTTCGCCCGCACCGATGCGGCGATGCGCGGCGTGGGCCAGGATGTGGATGCAGCCAAGGCATTTATTTTCTCTGCGCTCAACGGCGCGCAGGAGCCTGTTTCGCAAACAAAGTTCTCGTTTGAATTCCTCGTATCACCCAAGCGCTTGGTTGGTGACGCGCAAGGCCGCGTGCGCGCCGTCGAGGTCGAAGACACCACGTTGGTGGCGCGGCCCGAAGGCGGGAGTCGCGACGTTGGGTTAGGTACGACGCGTGAGCTCGAAGCCGACACAGTGGTGTTCTGCATCGGCGACCGCGTCGACGAAAGCCTAGGCCTGCCGCTGGATAAATGGGGTGACTTTGCCAAGAATCCGACACCGCATTTTGGGGTCGATGGAATTTCGTACGAGGCCTTCAACCCCGAATTGCAGCAGGCGGTGGAGGGCGTGTTCCTGGCGGGTTGGGCGCGCGAAGCCAGCAGCGGCCTCGTGGGCGCAGCACGCAAAGATGGCACCAACGCCGCCAAGGCCGTGCTTAGCTATCTGGACGCGGCACAGCCGAAGAATGCGGAGGCAATCGCCGCGCTGAATAGCAAGATCGCCATGATCGACAAACCGATCGTGCGCGTCGCAGATCTGAAAAAGCTGGAAGCCGTGGAAGTTGCCCACGCCGCCGAGCTCAACGTACCCGAATTCAAATACGCCAGCAACGATGAGATGCTGGCGGCGATGGGCCTGACGAAGGTTCGCGAAGCTAGCTAGACTTCTTGTTCGATTCACTGCGCGCCCAGAACGGCGCCATCATCACAAATCCAATAACGATCACAATTTCCCCGATCAAGACGCCGGTGCCCTGCCAGTAGCCAAAGAATGGCACGGAGGGCAGCGGTCGCGTGCCGAGGCCAAATACATCTGCCATGCCAGAAGTGAGCGCGATCACGTAGCCCGTGCCCACGAAGCGCGCTCCAAGTTCGGCGAGAATGCCTTTGGGCTGATCGCGCCACAATCCGTCCAGCGCGAAATAACCGCCGACGGAAATTAATCCGAGACCCAGCGTGAACACGCCGATCTGCACGAAGCCAACCACCGGGCTGCGATCGAGACCGAACCAATCCGGCGCAGCGCCGAACAAGAACACAACCATGCCGATCAGGCTGAGCGCAAGGCCAAGGCGCTTGCGCAACGTGCGGCTGCTGACGGGAGCGGTTGTTATGTTTTTGACGCGGGCCACGGAAGCGAAGATTATAGCTTTTTGAAATTTAGAACTGGAACGCGGCTTTGATGATCCCCTGCGATCCCTTTTGCGCCAGGTCGCCCAGCGCCTTCTTGTAATCTTTGAGCGCGTACTTGCGGCTGACCATCCACCCCAGGTCAACCTTGCCTTTCGCCATCAGATCCAGCGCAAGGTCGAAGGCGCGCCATTTCTTGCCTTTGTAAGGCTCGACATTATGAAATTGCCGCGAAGCCAGTACAGCTAATTCCTTATCAAAAATTGCGGTCCAATCCACACCCTTGGCGATGCCCGGGATTCCCACCAGCACAACTTTGCCGCCGCTGCGGGTCAGGCGATTGGCATCGTCCAGCGAGCCGTCGCTGCCCGTGCATTCATACACCCGGTCCACCCCGCCTTGCATGACCAGCTTGCCGATCGTTGGTTTTAGCAGCTTGGCGCCAGTGCGCTCTGCGATCTGCTGATACAGATCCCCGCCGCGTAGAACCTCAGTGGCGCCAAGGCGTTCGGCCGCGGCGGCCTGAGTCTCATAGCGCGCCGAAATCAAAACCCGCGCTTTACTCCCTAGGGCGCGCAACGAGGCCAAGGTCACCAGACCCATAGTGCCCGCGCCGATGATCAAGATGGTCTCGTCATCCGCAGGAAAATCGATCAGCACCGCATGCAAGCCGATGCAAAAGGGTTCAACCATCATTGCGTTCTCGTCGCCGACATTCTCGGGCACGGCGACCAACTGGCTGCGGTGGGCAAGAAAATGCGAGCTCCAGCTGCCGCCGGTCGCCTTTGCGGCGCCGGTCATGATCCCGGCCCCCAGCGCCCCTTCGATAAAACGCTGGCAGCGATTGATCTCCCCCTTTGCGCAAAACTCGCACAGGTCTTTGAAGCCGCGCACCTCACAGCCAAGAATGGGGTCGACAACTACCCGCTGCCCCACCTTCCATCCCTTAACATCGTTCCCAAGTTCAGCAATGGTGCCGACGTTTTCATGGCCAAACGTGAAGGGAAATGAGGTAAACGGCGAATAATACGGGCTGGTCTTGAGATAGATGTTGCCGAGGTCTGTTCCGCAGATGCCGCCCAGCGTGGTCTTGATTTTTGCCCATTCGGCACCAGGCAAGCTGGGCTCGGGCACATCCCGCATCACGGTGCACGACGCCCCGCTCCACAGGATGGACGGGGCGAGATGCCCGAGCGCGAGGCCCAGCCCATAGCGAGGAAAAGAGAAATGAAATTGAACAGCTTTCATGAAGCATGATTATAAGGCGATGGGCCGATAGAGTAAGATGCAAATATGGCGCATGTGAAATCCAAAAAGGGGAAGGCTGTTCTGGCCAAAGTAGGCAAGATCGCCAAAAAATACCCGGAAGTGACGGAGATCGTAGATGGGTTTGGTCATTCGGTGTTCAAAGTACGCAACAAATCGTTTATTTTTGTCAGCGAATACAAGGGCAGGCTGAATTTGATCTTGCGCTTGTTGCATGAGACCCAGGACTTCCTGACCCGCCATACAGATCGGTTTGAGAAGTCCGCCTACATCGGCCAGCATGGCTGGACGACGCTGAACCCCGAACACACGATCGATTGGGGCGAAGTGGAAGGGTTGATCGAAGAAGCTTATCGTCGGACAGCGCCTAAAACGGTGCTAAAGAATTTGGACAAACAAAGCTGAAGGGCTTTCGATATTGACACGGGATGTAAAATACTTATATGAACGCAACTCGAAAATTAGGGTTTTTGATCCTAGTAGGATTAGTTGCTTTAGCGGCTTGCGCCGCTCCGCCGGAAACGGCTATCGAGCCCAGTATCCCCGCCGAGCCAGAGTCAACCGCGACCCCGGCGGACACCGCGACCCCCGAAGCATCCCCAACCCCAGCCCTGCTCGATTTGGAGATCCTCGAAGTGTTCGAACACTCGATCCCCAACCTGTCTGATCCCTCCAGCGGGGTCACGAACGTGGAAGTACTTATCCGTAATCCCAATGATTTCCATGTCAGCATCACCGGAGACGCGGAGGTGAGATTTTTGAATTCGGCCGGTGACGTTGTTTACACGAACCCCAACCCATCCTTCTTCATTTGGCAAGGAGAGTGGATGACGCCCGGCCAAACAGGTGCCATCCAGGTCTGCATGTGTTTAGAATCAGAGGGCTCGGAAAGACCGGAATGGGAATCGCTTGAACTGATTGCCCCGCTGGAGGAGATCACCAAGCCCGCCTACACAACGGATGTGGAAGTGATTGCAGAATTTGTCCTCCTTGAGGAAGTTCTGCATGGCTATTCGGGACCGGCGGTAGATGTCACCTTAACCAATACCAGTGATCAGGTGTTGGAAGGAATCGCCAAGCTGGTATTCGCCTACAATGCCAGCGGCCAGTATGTAGGAATGGCCTCGTACGGGACTGCTGTGGTGACGTTTAGGGAGGATATCGAAACTCAACAGCGTGGCATTCAACCCGGCGACACAGCACATGGGTTCGAGGATAGCGAAATTGACTACCTCGGGAATGAGCGGCTTACATATGAAGTCCAAGCGATCGGCATCATTCAGCAGGAAACCCCGACGCCCGGCGCTCCGGAAGGCACGCCCTCCGCGGATTGGCACGGAATCCCAATAATGCCCGGCGCAACAAGCGGCGGGGAGGCAGATGATGGATATACATTTTCAACCCAGGCTACGCTCGATGATATAAGGCAATTCTATGAAGCCGCGCTGGCTGAGTTGGGGTATTCACTTACAACCTCCGGAGAACAATCGGGAGTTACTTTCCTCTTCTTTGAAAAAGGCGGATCGCAAGCCTTCGTTGCAATTACGGCAGCGGGCGGAGCCAACCTTGTTCAACTAGCAGTCACACCGTGATCTTTGAGGTCGACAACAAAAAATCGCGGCTTTCGTTGCTGATCTACTTCGCTCAATCGCCAAGATGAGAGTTCATTATTTCGTCGGTATCCTTTCGCTGCTGCTCGTCATGTCCGCATGCAGCACTCCTGACACACTAGAACCAACGCCAACCCAGGTGCTTGAGGCGACCGCCACCTCCGCAGCCACCTTGGAACCTTCAGCCACCCCGGAGCCTACTCAGATGCCAACGACGGCTTCATTGCAGCTGGAAGTGGTGGAAAGCTACCAATGGCAATCCTATTATCAGGATGGAACACCATTCGCCCAATTTATTGCCGCGGTTGTCCGTAACCCCTATAACTTCACTGTGGATATCACTGGCCTGCCCACCGCCTTGCTATTTAACATTGCGGGCGAATCCGTTCTTCGTACGGAGGGCGTAACCGCCTATGATGGAGATCTTGGCCTCGAACAGATCCTGCCCGGGGAAAGCATTGGCATTGTGGTCTGCGCTTGCCTCGGATCGACCACGGTTGAATTTGAAACCTGGAAACTTGATTTTGATTTAAAAGAGATCACCCCCATTCCAGTTTCCACAGAATTCGATGTTACTCTGGAGGGTTTTGAATTTTCTGATCAAGAAGGGATCGCGGATGCCATTCACGGCACATTGAGGTACACAGGCGATCAGCCTCTACGCGGGATCTTTGTGCGCATCTTCCTGCGCGATGCGGATGGCAAATTCGTCGCGGTTGGCGGATTGACCTTGCTCGGCGATCGCATCCAGGGTGGCTACGCCAACATTCAACCCGGCGTAGCCACCTTTGATATCTCTCAGGGAGTGTTCGTAGATGATGCTCTCAAAGGCGAAAATCTCTTCCCCGAGGTCACAGTAATCGGCATCATCGCAGAGCAATAGAGAGACAAAAATCAGCAGCTTTCGCTGCTGATTTTTATTTCTTTCGCTACGTCAGTGGCCCTAATCGCCTTTCTCGATATCTTTGTTGGCCCGCTCCAGGAACTGCGCCACGCTGATCGCCCCCAAGTCCTCGCCGGAGCGAAGGCGCAGCGCCACTGCGCCGGTTTCGGCTTCCTTGTCGCCCATCACCAACATATACGGCACCTTTTGTCCCTGCGCATTGCGGATCTTGGCGCTCATCCGATCGCTGCCGCCGTCAACTTCAATGCGCAAGCCGGCCTCGCGCAATTGCGCAGCTACCTTGTTGGCGTAGTCGATGTGCCGGTCGGCGATCGGGATCAGCACCGCTTGCACTGGCGCCAGCCAAACCGGGAAGGCGCCGCCGAAGTGCTCGATGATCGTGGCCATGAAGCGCTCCGTCGTGCCCGTGACAGCGCGGTGCAGTACCACCGGCGTGTGCTCGCTGTTGTCCTCGCCGATGTACGTCAGTCCCAAACGCGCCGGCTGAATAAAGTCGACCTGGAACGTTGAGAGCTGCCACTCACGCCCCAGCACATCTTTGGCGATGATGTCAGCCTTCGGTCCATAGAAGGCCGCCTCGCCTTCCGCTTCGTAGTAATCCACGTCGTTCTCTTCCAACGCTTTGCGCAATGCCGCTTCTGCCATGTCCCACTTTTCGGGATCATTGACGTATTTACCGCCTTCGCCGCGCAGCGAGAGACGCACTTCGTAATTCTCGAAGTGATAGTGGCCGAAGACTTCGCGGAACAGCTTGAGCGTGAGCGCGAACTCCGCGCCGATCTGCTCCGGCGTGCAGAACGTGTGGCAATCATCTTGCGTCAAGGCACGCACCCGCGTGAGACCGGACAATTCGCCCGATTTTTCGTAGCGATACAACGTGGCGAACTCGCTGAAGCGCAGCGGCAGCTCACGATACGAATGCAGTCCCATCTCTTTGTAGAGCGTCATGTGGCTGGGGCAGTTCATCGGCTTGAGCCGGTACGAAACGCC
>JANWHN010000002.1 GCA_025450445.1 Anaerolineales bacterium
ATGGTGATCGCTCGCATGGAAACCGGGCTGCGCTAGGAGCCGGTCCAAAGGGCTACAATGCCCTTCGGCATCCCCAGTTCAATGAAAGATTCCGTCAGCCAGTTTCTGTCCGCGGTTGGCGCCTGGGCAAACCACCAAGAGAATATCAGCGAGCTTATTCTGGTTGGCTCCCATGCGAACGGAAAGGCAATACCGGATTCGGATATCGATCTAGTTCTTCTTTGCCAGAATCCAACTGAGTTTTTGGAAGACATAAGCTGGGTTGAGCAATTCGGCCTGGTGAAAGATCAAACGGTTGAGGATTGGGGCAAGGTGAAATCTCTCAGAGTTTGGTATCAAAACGGATTGGAAGTTGAGTATAGCTTCGGATCGCTCGATTGGATCGATTCTCCTCTCGACTCAGGTACGGTGGGAGTATTAAGTCATGGTTATAAAGTGTTGATCGATAAGAAAAGCCGATTAGCCGAATTGGCGCCAAAGATATAATCCGCGTTTTCATGCGGAATACAATCAGTTTTCTCCTATTCTCAATTTTGCTTACAGCCTGCGGTGGGGCGACCCTGTTGCCTGGTCCGCAGGTGGCAACAACAATCGACACGCTGACACCGTCCGTCACATTCACGCCATCGATCATCCCGACACCAACCCCAATCCCGCCACACCCGCTGACGATCGAATACCTGCGCGAGCAGGACTACCCGGTCAGTGAAATTATTATCGAAGAAACGCTCGAGGTGGGTCCAAATTATTTTCGCTACATTGCCTCATATCAATCAGAGGGATTCAAAAATTATGCTCTGTTGACAATCCCGTTTGGTGAAAAACCTGAGAGCGGGTGGCCTGTGATCGTCTTCAATCACGGCTTCGTCGAACCCGAGGTATATCGCACTACTCAGCGCTATGTCGCCTATGTGGACGGTTTTGCACGCAGCGGGTATATCGTTTTCCGCCCCGACTATCGCGGGCATGGCAACTCCGAAGGCGAAGCCCGCGGCGCCTATGGTCGTCCGGACTACACAATCGATGTGCTCAACGCGGTCGCCGCGCTGAAAGCTTTCCAGGATGCGGACCCGCAGCGCATCGGCATGTGGGGCCATTCGATGGGCGGCTACATCACGTTGCGCGCGATGGTGGTGGATCCCGATATCAAAGCCGGCATTATCTGGGCCGGCGTGGTGGCTGCCTACGAAGACATGATCGATATCAATGGCCGCCCGCGGTTTGGCACGCGCACGCTGATCCAGAATTATGGGCTGCCTGAAGAGGATCCGGAATTCTGGGCCTCAATATCCGCCAACAGCTATCTCGCGGATCTCTCGGGTCCGCTGCAACTGCACCATGGTGGCGCGGACGGATCGGTACCTACTTATTTTTCCTACTACTTGGCTGAGGAGGCCAGGGCCGCTGGGCAGATCGCCGATCTCTACATATACGATGGCGATGACCACAACATATCTAAATATTTCACTGCCGCGATCTTGCGCTCGATCGATTTTTTCGATCAATACGTAAAGGGCGAAACGCCTGATTCTTAGTTGAGACCGTTTACCCTTGCAAGCGGGCGCAACTTGTATGAGGCGCCCGGCGCCGGGGACCAGAGCGCCAAACCCATCTGCCGTAAGCAAACGTGGTAAGCAAAACTGGGCCAATATTTAACCGGGTTCTTTTTGATCTGGCTCACGGCTGCGGTCGTTTGCTCGACCAGAGCTTTGCGCAAATCATCCACAGTGGCACCTGGAAATTGGGTGACCCCATTGCCAATCGTCCAACTCACGTGCGAGTCGCTGCTGCCGGTTGGGGTCAATCCCACCCGCTGGCACAACTGAGCGGCCAGCAGGTTGCTGGATTGATACGGCAGGCCGCTGTTCAGGGTCTCAATGCCGACCATGACTGAACGCAGGTCAGGATCTATTAGGATCTGCTCAATATGCTTGTCGGTTAAAGAATGAGCGTAAGCTGCCATTGGATGGGCGGCGATGCACAGCCCACCTTGCTCACCGACTCGAGCGATCGACTCATAGACCGATAAGCCCCGCGGAATGGGCTTACAAACAAACAGGGCCAACAAGTGGCCCTGTTTATGGAGATCTCACTACCGGGTATCACGCCGATGCCGTAGTCGGCCAGCTCGAGCGCCCTCAGCGCGCCGTCGTGATCTGTAATGGCGATCACGTCCAGACCGGCGCGGAAAGCCGCCTGGTCCAGCACCACCTCGATCGAGCTGGTGCAGTCGGAGCTGTACGAGCTATGCACGTGCAGGTCCGCTTTTCCTAAAACCATACGTGGTGGTATCCATAAGCAAACCACATCGTTTTAGCGGAAAGGCGTTAACTATCGAAAGCCGAGTTTTGAAGAAATTGAAAACGATTGTTAAAGGTTATGAGTCAGCCAACCACTTTTACAGGGACGCCGATGTAGGTTTTCCCTGCCTCGAGGTGCATGCCCATCGGCACGAGGCTATTGGCCCCCACCACGACGTTGTCTTCAATCACCACCCCTGGCATCACGGAGGCATTGGCGCCGATGGTGACATTGTTGCCAATGAGCACTTTGCGCAATCGGCCGCGATCGCCCTGGGCCACGTGAGCGGAGATGGAGGAGTTGCCGCCGATGACGCAACCTTCGCCTATCTCCACTAGATCGCAATCCCAGATGCGGTGCGTGGCGATCATGGTTCCTTTCCCGATCTTGGCGCCCATGCCTCGATAAAAGAGCAAGCTGATGTAGCTTCCCTTAAGGACTGATAAAAACAACTGGTTGGCGATGTGCAGCATCATGTTGTAGAGCGCTGTTTTGACGGTCACCAGCGAAACGAGCTTGGCCCGTTGCTCGTAGTTGCGCAGCCCAAACAGATTGCGCACAATCAGGATCAGGATGAGCAGCGAATTACCAAAGATCAGGAAGGCAATTCCTAGCGAAAGGCCCATCCCTAACGCCCCGAAAACAGTATTGATCGTTAGCGAGAAAGATTGCCAAGCCCAGCGCAGAAAGTAAAAACTGGGAATCGCGGCAATACCTAGTAGGACCGCGATCACCAACTGTCCCAGCAGGGATACGAACAGATAAAGAACATCTGCGTGTTGCTTCATCTTAAATCCGCTGGCGTCCGAAAGCCAAGTATTGCCAGATCAGGTTGCGCAGGCCAAGGTAGCCGAAGATATGGAAGAACATACTAGCTTCCTTGCGCAAACCGGCTGCGATCCCCATTTTCTTCAAGGAAATTACTCCCGTCGAGCTGATAGGAATCCAGCGCACTAGTTTATGATTTTCAAGCATGTATTGATTTAGTGCCACTTCAAGTTGGAAACCCCGCACCCTACCCTTTTGAATGGCAGCGATGAGCAGCTTACGGCGCACGATTCGTTCGCCGGTGATGATCACGTCGCCACGTAGCGAACGGGTAAGGAGATCCTTCCCCACACGACGAAGCACAAGCGTATCTACACCCGGGTTTGACTTAATCGCGCTGATCGCAGCTTCGAACTCTCGCTTCACCGGCTTCGTCAGGTCTGCATCGACTAACAAGGTGTATTCACTTTTTAGCTTCCGAGCCCCTGCCAACACAGCGGCGGCCTTGCCTCGATTGGTCTTGAGCTTCAGTAATTTAATTGTGGGAAATTTTCGTTGTATTACTTCGTTGGATCCATCAGTCGATCCGTCATCTACACAAATAATCTCATCCAAGCCAGCCGCGAATGTCAGAGTGCGCAAAACTTTGGCAATGCGGTCAGCCTCGTTGTAACAAGGAACCAGGGCAGCAATAGTTGGCTTGGGCATCGAAGAAATGTTAGGCTAAAAAATCGAAGGGTGGTTAAGGGGGCTTTAAGGTTTTGTTACTGGCGTGCTTAGTTCAGAAATACGGGCTTCTTTTTCAATAAACCCTGCTGCCAATACCAAGCCAGCGTCGCCTCCAGCCCTTTTTCCATTGGGGTGTATTGCAGGCCCAGCTCTCGCGTTACCTTGCTGCCATCGAAGCGGGTGCCTTGGGTGCCCGACTTGAGCGTCATGACTGACACCAAGGGCGGCTTTTTTGAAATCGAGGAGAGCAGCTCTCCAGCCTCAGCCATCACACGCACCAGTGGCACCGGCAGGAGCGGTGGCATCTTAGCCCCGCCCATAGCAGTAACCAAACCGAAGAACTCGGGGTAGTCCACGTTGCGCTCAACCAGCAAATAGCGTTCGCCCACCTTGCCGCGCTCGGCGGCAAGCAGGTGTGCCTTGGCGACATCATCGACATAAACGATGGCAAAGTTCGCATTCCAAAGCCCAGGCACCTGGCCGTTTAGAATGTTTACGATATTGGTGCCAAGCGGCTTGTTATCGCGCGGGCCGTATACATTTGAGGGATTCAAGAAGATTACATTGAGACCTTTTGCAATGTAACTTTCCGCGATCTTCTCGGATTCATACTTGGATCGATAGTAGGTGTCAGGCAGCGGTCCGGGCTCGGGCATGGCTTCGCTAACCGTGGCGTTCTTAGGCAGCCCGAACGCCGCGCCGGAACTGGTATGCAGCACCTTCTTGACCCCGGCAGCCAGCGCAGCGTCCATCACTTTGCGCGTTCCCTGGTTGGCGGTCTCCAGCATGTGCGCCGGGTCAGCGGTCCAGACTTCGTATTGGGCCGCGGCATGGTAAAGCGTATCTACTCCGGCCATCGCCTTTTCAAGTGACGCCTTATCGAGGACATCGCCATGTACGATCTCAACACCAAGGCCGTTTAGGTGCTCTACATTGCTGGTTGGGCGCGCCAGTGCGCGGACTTTTTGCTTCGCTGCGACAAGCTGCTCAGCGATTGCGCCACCTATAAAGCCTGATCCGCCGGTGACAAGAGTGACCATATTTTTATTTTCCGCAGAAATAAACCAAGGTACATCCCAGTATACTTTCATTGTCAATGAGAGCAAAATCCCGCAATCGTTTCATATACTTCCTTTTATTTCTTTGCGTGAGCGGTTGCGCGGATGCGCAACCGCAGAATCAAATCGAAAGTATCCCATTGGCACCGCTGGATCTGCTTAGCCAGGAAGATGGGGTTATTCCATTCAGGGCTTACTTACATACCAAAGATAGGAGGTATCCATATTTCGGCTTTACCGCCGGAGGTGACCGTTTTGGCAAGACTGTTGACGAAGTTTTGTTTCCAACCGATGTCTTAATTGTGCAAGTTGACAGTGAGGTCACCCATGTGTTCCTGATGCGCTCCCCGCATGGCGGCTGTTTCATCCGCTGGAACGGGGGGTGGCCTTATTCAGAACTACCGAATTGGACGGGAAAGAATTATTTTGACGAACCCTGTTATGGATCGAGGTGGGATATGGAGGGCAAATGGATTCTCGGACCATCGCCGCGAAATATGGATGAACTGCCCTTTGAAGTTAAGGACGGGATGTTGTGGGTAACTGGAGAAATTTTGTACGGAGAGACGCATCCGTAAAATGCGGCTTCTTCACAAAGTGAATGAGCGCGGGAGGATTCGAACCTCCAACCAATGGCTTAAAAGGCCACTGCTCTGCCGTTGAGCTACGCGCCCGAGAACGGCAATTGTAGCATTGCGTTCAACGCGGGTCAATCAGCGTAAGAAAAACTTGACACTCATCGTCCTTATGCTACGATGGAATCTCCAAGCAAGAATCAGCTCCCAAGAATTGAGGGTCGATGAGCACATTGAAACCGATTGACAGCCAAAACTTTGACAGCGAAGTCCTGAAATCCGAGAAACCGGTCTTGTTGGAGTTTGGCGCGACGTGGTGCCAGCCCTGCCGCATTCTGGAACCGGTGCTCGAAGAACTGGCTGGCGAGTGGGGCGAAAAGGTAACCGTCGCCAAGCTGGACGTAGACGAAGCCTCACAGATCACGATCAACTATCAAGTGCTATCGGTGCCGACCACGATGTTGTTCAAAGGCGGCGAAGTTTTGGAAAGATTAGTTGGATATCAACCCAAGGACAAGATCAGCAGCAAAGTGGCAGCCCATCTCTAGGTCGCTACTAAAGTATCTTATTGGCTGCCATCCTGAGGCGTAAATAAACTAATTTCTAAATCAACATCTTAGGAAGCCGAAGGATCCTTACTGCGCCTTATTAAAAAATGTCGAATTCTGCAACCTGCGCAAGCTAGCAATATATCCTGCGCACCTAGCCGCTTAAAAGTCGCCGCGCAACGTTGCCGCCAAGTCGCCCTGCAAGCCAACAGGAACAGCAATAACCGCTTGACATTTTTTTGCCTGGATGAGGAGCTGGGTTTTAGAATCACCCAGTTTTAAAGGCTTCTGGTGCGGCCTGCCTTGACAAAATCATGGAAATAAAAATCCCGCCTTCCGGTGGGATTTTTTGTTTACAGACCGGCAGCTTTAGCTAGTGCCGCGGCCCGCTCGGTGTTCTCCCAAGGGAAGCTCACATCGTCACGGCCAAAATGGCCGTAAGCAGCAGTGCTGCGGTAAATCGGACGACGAAGGTCGAGGTCGCGAATGATCGCGCCCGGGCGCAGGTCAAAGTGCTCGTCGACCAAGGCGGCGATCTTCTCATCGGCGATCTTGCCGGTTCCGAAGGTCTCCACATTCGTGCTCATGGGGCGAGCCATCCCGATCGCGTAAGCCACCTGGACCTCACACCGATCAGCCAACCCAGCGGCCACGACGTTCTTGGCCACCCAGCGCACTGCGTAGGCAGCAGATCGGTCGACCTTTGTGGGGTCTTTGCCGCTGAAGGCGCCGCCGCCGTGGCGGCCCATGCCGCCATAGCTATCGACGATGATCTTACGGCCGGTCACACCGGCGTCACCCATCGGCCCGCCGATGACGAAGCGGCCGGTCGGGTTGATGTAGATCTTCATCTTGTCGTCCACCAACTCTTCAGGAATTGTTGGCCCAATCACGTCTTCCATTAGCGCCTCGCGAATATCCGCATGCGACATCGTGGGTGAATGTTGCGTGCTCACCAAGACAGTGTCGACGCGCTTGGGTTTGCCCTTGGAATATTCGACGGTCACCTGGCTCTTGCCATCCGGGCGAAGCCAATCGAGCTTGCCGCTTTTGCGTTTCTCGGCCAGGCTGCGGGTCAGCTTGTGAGCCAAATAGATCGGCATTGGCATCAGGGTGGCAGTTTCATTGCAGGCAAAACCAAACATCATGCCCTGGTCGCCTGCGCCAACCGCTTCAATCTCTTGCTCGGTCATTTCGCCTGATTTTGCTTCGAGCGCTTTGTCGACGCCCATGGCGATGTCACCGGACTGCTGTGCGATCGCGACCTGCACGCCGCAGGAGCTGCCGTCGAAGCCATAGGCGCTGTCGGTGTAGCCAATATCATTGATCACTGAGCGCACGAGTTGGTCGTAATTGATCCAAGCCTTCGTGGTGATCTCACCTAGAAGCATGACGAAACCAGTCTTGACCGCGGTTTCGCACGCCACACGAGAGTAGGGATCTTGTGCGAGACAAGCGTCCAAGACCGCATCGCTAACCTGGTCACAAATCTTGTCGGGGTGGCCTTCTGTCACCGATTCTGAGGTGAACAGAAGTTTTTCAGAATTCATAAACGTGCTACTCATCAACAAGCCTCCATTTTTTCTTAAACAAAAATTGCCCTTAGGCGTGAAAGGGCAATCGGTTTTCGATCACTACCCTCTCATCTTCCAGACTTTGCTGCCGGATTTGGCACCTGCCGCTAGCGCGGGGGTTGCCGAGGTTTCAGCGGGCCGGTCCCTCCACCTCTCTGGATAAGTGTGTATTTCGCCGCAAAGCGGCTCATACGCGGGAGTTGCTATGCAACTCCATGGGTGTATTCAATTGTTAGCGGCGAATATACCACCCTGATTTGGATGTGTAAAGCTGAGCTCGAAGAGCTACTCCTCCAGGGTGCTTAGGTCGCCTTCGGGAAGACCCTGAGCGCGGGCTTTGAGCACGCGGCGCATGATCTTGCCGGAGCGCGTCTTGGGCAGCTTGTCCACGAAGCGAACTTCTTCGGGGCGGGCGATGGCACCCATGGTCTTGGCAACATGCTGGCGCAATTCTTCGGCCAATTCCGGAGTGCCGTTGATGTTCGGCTTAAGCAAAACAAAACAAAAGATGGCTTGACCCTTAATCTCATGCGGCAAGCCGATTGCGGCTGATTCGGCAACCGCGGGATGCGTTATCAACGCAGACTCAACTTCGGCGGTGCCGAGCCGATGACCCGAGACCTTGATGACATCGTCGACGCGACCGATGATCCAGAAATATCCGTCTTCATCGCGGCGGGCTGAATCGCCTGTCATGTAGCGCCCGGGATATTTGCTCCAATACTGGCTGACGTAACGATCGGGATCTTTGTAAATCGTGCGCAGCATGGCCGGCCACGGCTTCTTCAACACCAGGTAGCCCTCTTCATTATCTTTGACCGGTTTGCCCTGCTCGTCGACGATCTCAGCCTCTTGCCCAAAGAATGGGCGGGTGCCAGAACCTGGTTTGAGTGGGACGACCGGCGTGGGCGTGATCATGAACATGCCCGTTTCCGTCTGCCACCAGGTATCCATGATCGGGCATTTCTCTTTGCCGATCACCGTGAAATACCATTTCCACGCTTCGGGATTAATAGGTTCACCTACTGTGCCAAGCAAGCGCAAACTGGAAAGATCAAATTGATTCGGCCATTCTTCGCCAAAACGCATCAAGCCGCGAATAGCTGTCGGAGCTGTGTAGAGAATTGTGATGCCATAGCGCTCGATCAATTGCCACCAACGCCCGGGGTTCGGGAAGGTAGGCCCACCTTCATATAAGAAGCTGGTCGCGCCATTGAGCAGCGGCCCGTACACAATATATGAATGTCCGGTTATCCAACCCGGGTCGGCGGCACACCACCAGCGATCTTCGTCTTTGATGTCGAACACGTATTTCAATGTGCTGTAGGTGCCGACCATGTAGCCACCGTGAGTGTGCAAAATCGCTTTGGGTTTGCCAGTCGAGCCAGAGGTATACAGAATAAAGAGCGGGTCTTCCGCATCCATCACTTCGGTTGGAAAACGCTCTTTTGCAATCGGCGTTTCCAACATCTCGTGATACCAATGGTCGCGTCCTTGCTGGAAGGGTACATCGTGGCTCGTTCGACGGACCACGAGGACGTTTTCAACTGAGGGACAGCGAACAATCGCTTCATCCGCGATTCGTTTTAGCTCGATCAACTTCCCGTTCTGATAACTGCCGTCGCATATGATTACCAGCTTCGACGCACTGTCTTCGATGCGGCCCTGCAAGGCATCAACTGAGAACCCGCCGAAAACCACCGAATGAATGGCACCGACTTTGGCGCAAGCCAGCATGGCGAAAACAATTTCGGGTATGCGTCCCATATAGATCGTGACGCGGTCGCCCTTTTTAACCCCCAGCGATTTGATAATGCTGGCCATCCGCGAGACCTCGCGGTTCAGTGCGTAATACGAATAAGTCCGATGCTCTTTGCCATCTTCGCTTTCCCAGATAAACGCAAGTTTATTTCTGCGGCTGGTTTTTAGGTGGCGATCAATACAGTTGTGAACGATATTGACCTTGCCATCTGCAAACCATTTGAAAAAAGGTTTCTTTGAATCGTCGAGGGTCTTCTTCCAGGGCTTGAACCATTCCAGCTCTTTGGCTTCTTTAGCCCAAAATCCCTGCAAATCCTTGGCCGCGCTCTTGGCCAAAGCATCCCAGTTTTTTAGATTTGCCTGTGCGACAACTTCTTTGGACGGATAGAAAACCTCGCCGTGCATTTTCTTTGGGCCGCCGCTTGCTTTGCGGACAGGCGTGGATTTCTTCTTAGTGGTTTTCTTCTTTACGGCCATTGGGGTTTATTCCTATATGCTGCGGGATATTCAAAATAACACGTAACTGTTTACAAGTTGCTGACTAGTAGTCCAGCGGGCTGATCTTCTCCAGCTTATCGAGGCTATGAGTGGCAATCACTTGGCGCACGGTGCCGGTGACCCCTCGGACAACCAGGCTGTGGGTACGGGCGCCTTTGTGGAAATATTTCACCCCATCCAGCAACTCTCCATCAGTAATGCCGGTGGCGGCAAAAAACACATCCTCTGACGAGACCAAATCGTCCATGGTCAGCACCTTTTCAAAGTCGTAGCCCATGGCCATGCCGCGGGCGAGCTCTTCCGGGTTGCGGGCATACAGTTTGCCCTGGATCTCGCCGCCCATCGCTCGCAACGCGCAGGCGGCCAGCACGCCTTCAGGCGTGCCGCCAATGCCCATGAGCACGTCTACGCTTGAGCCCTCTTGGGCAGTCATCAGCGCGGCGGCCACGTCACCATCGTCGATCATGCGGATGCGCGCGCCCGCTTGGCGCACTTCAGCTTTGAGCTGATCGTGTCTTGGTCGATCAAGCAAAATCACCGCCAGATCTTGAATTCGCTTCCCTGTGGCCTTGGCGATCGCCTTCAGGTTCTCTTCAACTGATTTTTCGACGTTGATAACACCCTTAGCTGCAGGGCCAACGGCGATCTTGTTCATGTATACGAATGGGCCTGGGTCGTACATGCTGCCCCTAGGGGCAATAGCCACGGTGGCAATTGAATTCAGACGCCCTTCAGCAAGCGGCCGTGTTCCGTCGATCGGGTCAACGGCTATATCGACTTCAGGCGGTTCGCCGGTCCCCAGCTTTTCTCCGTTGTAAAGCATCGGCGCTCTATCCTTGACGCCTTCGCCGATCACAATGGTGCCGGCCATCTCGATCGTATTCAAGACCAAACGCATTCCATCCACAGCCGCCTCGTCGGCGGCCGGCTTATTGTTCTGGCCCATATAGCGCGCCGCGGATAGGGCGGCTGCTTCGGTTACGCGCACCAACTCCATTGCCAGGTTGCGGGAAGGAGCGTGATTGGCCATTAGTTCGCGTTTAGAAAAACAAAAAGGATTAGGTAGTAGCCGATTGGGAACGCCCACAACCAAGAATCGATACGATCAAGAATACCGCCATGCCCTGGCAGGAGCTGGCTGGCATCCTTAACCTTCATTTGGCGCTTGATCATGCTGATGCCGACATCACCCAAAGTAGATAGAGCTCCAACCGCGAAGCCCAAGATCGCCGCATGCGTAATCGAAAAAGATGGATCATCAGGCAAGCCGGCGATGCGAAAGACCAACATATAAGCCGGCGTTCCGATGGTTGCAGCGATCAGACCAAATACGAATCCTTCCCAACTCTTCTTCGGACTGAGCCGCGGAGTCATCTTGTGGCGCCCGTAGCGAGTTCCAAAAATATATGCGGTCGTATCCGCAAGCCAGACTGCGAAAAACGTGAGGATGACCCACCATAGTCCGTTGGGAAGCTCGCGCATCATCACCAAGTATCCACCCAGCAAGCCGATGTAGAACATGCCGCTTAATGTCGCGGCGAAGTCACTCGCGGCCTGTTGGCGGCCGCGTTCAAAATCGATAAGATGGACGGTCAACGCAAGCATCACCAACAGCGTTAACAGCCAGCCGTCGAGTTCAAAACCGTAGGCGACCCGCGCAATTGATATTGCGGCCACGCCGGTCATCAGCATCCATACTGCCGGCTTACTCTTGTCAGAGTGAAAAAGACGTCCATATTCCCAGGCCGCCCGGCCCAACGCCAAGACGAGGAGCGCCCCATAAGCCCAGCCGCCCAGAACAATTGACACCAAGCCGAGTGGTAGCAGAACGAAACCTACTATTAGCCGCGTGCGGAACATGTTAGTTCTGCAAAACTAGACCGTAACGGCGCTCGCGCTTGCCAAATTCCCGGATGGCGGCCAGCAGTTCCTCGCGGCCGAAATCTGGCCACAGAGTCTCGGGGAATACCCATTCGGCATAAGCCGCTTGCCAAATCAGAAAATTACTAATCCGTTGCTCGCCGGAAGTGCGGATCACGAGATCGGGGTCGGGCATACCGGCGGTGTAAAGATGATCGGCGATAACGTCCGCGTTTACGTTTTCAGCTTCTACGCCATCCTTGATGATGCTCTTGACCGCCTGGACGATCTCGTCCCGGCCGCCATAATTGAATGCGACATTTAAAACAAGGCGCTTGTTGTTCTTGGTCAACTCCATCCCTTTGATCACTTTCTCACGTAGGGACTCGCGCACTTCATCTAATCGACCAATGTGATTTAGCTTGGCCCCCTGCTTGTGGAGTTCAGTCAACTCGCGCTCGAAGACCTCGTCAAAAATACCCATCAGCCCGCTAACTTCGTCTTCGGGTCTCCCCCAATTCTCGGTTGAAAAGGCGTATATCGTCAGATATTTGATCCCGAATTCGACGCAAGCTTCGATGATCCGGCGCAGATTCTCTGTGCCAGCGCGATGTCCCGCCAGGCGCGGCAAGCCGCGCTGTTTTGCCCAGCGCCCGTTGCCATCCATGATGATGGCTACGTGCTCGGGCACCTTATCGGGAAGGTCTACTTTTGCCTTAGCCATGGACTCTAGACTTCCATGACCTCTTTTTCCTTGTTCGCCCCCAATTGATCCAGCTCCTTGATTATCTCGTCTGTGACTTTCTGTGTTTCTTCCTCACCACGCTTCAGATCGTCCTCGCCAATCAACTTTTCATCCTTGAAATCGCGCATATCTTTGATCGCATCGCGCCTGATATTGCGCACTGAAACATGGGCTTCTTCGACGCGTGAGTGCACGACTTTGACTAGATCCTTGCGGCGATCCTCCGTCAGCTGAGGCAAGTTGAGGCGGACCACCTTGCCATCGCTGTTGGGAGTAAGTCCCAGGTCGGAAGCGGAAATGGCGCGCTCGATGTCTTTGATGCTGCCGGGATCGAACGGCTTCACCAGAAGCTGGCGCGGCTCGGGGACACTGATGCTCGCTAATTGGATGAGTGGAGTTGGCTGACCGTAATATTCGACCATTAGCTTTTCGATCAGACTTGGCGAAGCGCGCCCAGTGCGAATTGCATTCAAGTCTTCCTTCAGAGCCTGGACCGCCCCCTTCATGCGCTCTTTGCTGTCTTTGAGGATATCAGCGATCACTTATTTGCCTCCTCGCGATGGAAATTACAATTTTAGACGGAAGAATTAGATCAACTGCGCTTCTTCTTCGGCATTCTACCATGTGGAGCTTTCGCATCCTTGCGGTCATCTTTTTGAGGCGAGAACGCCGTATCAAGAATAAAAGGCGGCAATAACCACAGAGATAGTCGCATCGGCATCACCGCGCCCATAGTGTGGCGAACGATACTGCTCGCGTCGCCGAGAATGCTGATTGCGAACATGAAAATTTCGCCCAGGAGGAAGACAACAAATAACCCGGCTATGGCCTTTTTTGATTGATCCTTGTTTTTGATTGCCAAGTTGACAAACAAAACTATTTGCGCCGCCGTAATAAACAGGATCGAGATATGGACAGGATGCATCAACCGGCCGAAGTAAAAAAAACTGTCCAGCGTCACATCCGGGTTTCTTTCGAAAAATGGTTGTGTGCTCTCCCCAAAAGCCGCCTCAGAATTTGCCAGGACGGTCTGGATAGCCCACCCGGGGTGAGTAATGATGAATTGCATATAGGCTGACGATCCATGCTCCTCAACCCAATCGACCAGATAGTCAATTTCAAAATAAGCGAGGCTGCTCAAGCTAGTGCCTTCAAGCGCGCGCACCTCGTCGGTGACTGGCAGCCCTTTAGCCTCGAAAAAGGCTAGGTATTCAGGATTAGGCAAGATGTGAGTAATGAAATTATTAAAGAAGGGATTTACCCAACGTGCGCTTCGCTGCAAAGAATAATTGGCCCCGAAAAGGAGAAGCAGGAGAAGAGCCGAAAAAAAAAGAAGTTGCCTCAGCGGTAACCGTTCTCTGCTTGATCGGATCAAAACCAGGATTGCGAATGCAGCCAAGATCACCAGCAACAAGTAGACATTCGTGTCTCGAGTAAAAACCCAGGCTATCGCGATCAAGAACCACGCGACCAATAAAACGTAAGTAAGCGCGGACGGTGATTTCTGATCACGGGCAGCCAGGACAACCAGTTCAACGGAAAGGGCTAATAGAAGGACGAACAAGGACATGGAAACCGGCTCAGTCAACATCACGTAGTCCCACTGTGCAATTTGCGGGGAAAACCCGAAAAACAGAACAAGAAAAGCACCGAGGAATTTGAAGGCTGGATTTTGTAGATTCCTGAAAACCACAAGCCCAAGACAGACCCAGGCGACGATTGCTAGCCAACTTTGGAAAGCGGAAATCCGATCAAGGCCGGGTTGGATCGCTAGCGGGGGTTGAACAAAGTCACCTGGGCTGCTCAGATTGGTGATTTCATATCCGCCAGGGGGTGCAAGCAATCGATAGACCAGGGTTGTTGTCGTCTGACGATTGGATGTGAAAAGTTCACTCCAAAAATTCGGCGTACCCAATAAGACCGTGTAGCGTTCGGTGTCGTGTCCAGAAACTGAGCGATCGAGGGGTTCATAGAAGCTAAAGCGCATCCAAAGCATCAGGATCGCCAAGAATACAAACCCAACAACCTGAACCTGATTCTTTTTCATGCCGCGGCTCTGCGCCTTTTTGTTTTTTGTCTAGGGCGATCAACCTGGAGAAATTTCAGGGTGCCAAGAAAAAGAAGGATAGGCGCAATTAGTTCGAGAGCATAAAATGCCGGACTCTCAACGCTTGGAGACCAGACCAGCGGATTCGCCATCAAGATGGCACCTAAGATAATTAGGAAAGCCCGGCTGCCCGTTTGTCTTTGAAGCAACATATAAATTGCCATCCCCACTAGCGCAACGAAGCCGTAAAGGTTGAGCAGAATAGCTAGCCAACGGGTTGGCCGGTTGGTGGCAAGCAGGTCCCCGATCTGGCTGTAGATCGTGCTGGCTGGCTGAAACCAATCTTCGGCATTTGTAATCTGGGTGAGCGCTACCAGACCCAAACCAAAAAAGCTAGCGAGCACAAGGCCGCGCCCTGCCCACGTGATCAGTTTGTGATCTGGAACCACGGACAAAAGCAGACCGTGACCGAACCAAGCGATTGCGAGCATCCATCGTGCCAAATAGAAGAAGCGAGCCGCGCCCTCGTTCAGTTCGAATCCAAGTACGATCTGGGCTGCGTAACCGATCGCTAGCAACGCGAACCCCACCCCGAACGTGGCGAGGGCCGTGGATTTTTTTGGTATGGCGAATTGAAAAAAAAGCAATGCTATTGCAAATGAGTAAACAAGGGCAAGCAGAAGCAGATAAGCCAAGGTTTATCCCTTGTCGATGAGCGTTCCTACTGGCTTGCCAAGCAGTGCATTCTTGAGTGCGTCCTCCTGCCAAAAATTGAGCACGACGATCGGCAGGTTGTTCTCCATGCAGAGCGAAATAGCGGTGCTATCCATCACCGCCAGGCGCAAATTGAGCGCATCAATATAAGTCAGGTGGTCATAACGTTTGGCATTCGGCGATTTCTTGGGATCCGCGTCGTAGATGCCATCCACCTTGGTGGCCTTGATCACTACATCTGCGTCGATCTCCATTGCACGCAACGCGGCAGCTGTGTCAGTCGAGAAATAAGGATTGCCGGTTCCAGCTCCGAAGATCACCACGTGCCCGGCTTCCATGTGATGGATGGCTCGGCGGCGAATATAGGGCTCGGCCACCGCGCGCATTTCGATAGCGGTCTGTACGCGCACCTCGTGCCCGGCGCGCTCAATCGCGTCCATGAGGGCTAAGGCATTCATTACCGTGCCGAGCATGCCCATATGATCAGCGGTCGTGCGATCCATACCGCGCTCGATCCCGGTTCGGCCGCGCCACAGGTTGCCGGCGCCAATCACGATCGCCACCTGGATGCCCATGCCCACGACTTCGGTCACGCGCTGTGCAATGCCCTCGGCCTTGTTGGGGTCGATGCCAAAGCCCTGGTCGCTGGCGAGCGCCTCACCACTCAGCTTAAGCAGAATGCGTTTGTATTTTGGATTTCCTTTGTCAGCCATCCGTCCTCCTGGTCTTACAAAAACGACCAACTCATCGTTGGTCGTTTCGCTTTACTTCTCTATGTGCTCGCCGAGTTCCCAGCGAGAGAAGCGTCGCACGACGATGTTCTCGCCGATCGAGCCAACAGCCTCGCTGATCAGGTCATTCATGTTTCGCTTTTCATCGCGGATGTAAGCCTGGCGCAGTAAGACAACCTCATCAAGATATTTCTCGATGCGGCCTTCGACGATCTTGTCGAACGATGCTTCCGGCTTACCTTCTTCCTTTGCGCGATTGCGAGCAACTTCCTTCTCGCGATCGATTGCCGCTTCGGGCACATCTTCTGTTTTTACCCACTGCGGAGCGCCGGCCGCGATCTGCAACGCGATCTCATGAGCCAGGTTGCGAAATGCGTCAGAGCGCGAAACAAAGTCAGTTTCGCAGTTCACCTCGACCATAACGCCGACGCGCCCGTCGCCATGCGAGTAGAGCTCGATCAGGCCGTCGCCGGCTTCGCGGTCGGAGCGCTTGGCGGCTTTCGCCAAACCGCGCTCCCGCAAAATGTCGACAGCTTTCTCGTAGTCGCCATTTGCTTCTTCGAGCGCCGAACGGCATTCAAGAATACCGGCGCCGGTGGCCTCGCGTAATTCTTTGATCTGTTCTGTAGTGATCGCCATAACTTAAGCTGTTTCTTCGCCTTCACCTTCGAGATCAGATTTTCTGATCTTGGATTTTGGTTTGCGTTTCTTTTCGGTTTTCTTGGCCGGCGTCTTCTTTACCGGTTTCTTTTTCTCAGTAGGCACGGCGACCCCAGCAACTTCTCCAGCGGCGAGCTTGGCGGCCTTAACCTGGGCTTCCACTTCTGCTGCTGCCTCAGTTTTAGCTTTGTCTTCGGCTACCTTAGCCAGAGTGGCCGCGCCGAGCAATTGCTCGTCAGTAACTTCTTCAAGGACGGGAGCCTCGACCTGCGCGGTCTCACCGCGGCGACGCCGGGCGGCTCGAGGTGTCTTTTCGCCCTGCCCTTCCTCTTGTTTATCCTTGCGCAGTGAGCGGCCTTCGATGACGGCGTCTGCAATGTAGGACACCATCAACTTAATGGCGCGGATGGCATCGTCGTTTGAAGGGATCACGTGGTCGATGACGCTCGGGTCGCAGTTCGTGTCGACCAAGGCCAGCACAGGGATGCCAAGAATGTTGGCTTCCTTGACTGCGGTTTCCTCGCGTTTTACGTCGATGACAAAGAGCAAGTCCGGGGGGCGAGAAAGGTCTCGAATTCCGCCGAAACGTTCTTCCAATTTTTCAATCGTGCGTTGATTGCCAAGCATTTCTCGCTTGGTCAGACGCAACGATGGGTTATTCGCATTTACATCTTCTTCGGGTGATTCGGCCAGGCGCTCGAGCTTTTCCAGCTCGCCAATCCGTTGGCGCATGGTTTGCCAGTTGGTCAGCATGCCGCCCAGCCAGCGCACGGTGACATAGGGCATTTCGCAGCGCTGCGCTTCGGCCTCGATGGTTTCTACGGCCTGGCGCTTGGTGCCCACGAACATGATGACTTTGCCGTCTGCCACCTGGTCGCGGACGAGCCTGTAGGCATCGTCGAGGGCTTTGACGGTTTGCTGCAGGTCAATAATGTGGATTCCGTTGCGTTCGGTGAAGATATATGGTCGCATCCGCGGATCCCATTTCTGGGTGCGATGGCCAAAATGTACCCCCGCTTCGAGTAAAGCCTTCATATCTGCTGCCATAACAAAACTCTCCTTGCGTTATTTGCCTCCGCTTCTGTCATCCCCGTTGGCGACCAGCTTTTGGCTGGCACGCGCCATTGGGTCGAGAAGCGTGCGAGATGTCGTATTTTCATACGACGCGCTCGCAAATGCGAGCGCGAAAAAAGTATACCACGCTCGTTTTGGGTCGTCCAGAAAAGCAATTTGCGTCTGATTTCGTCATAGAAAAGACTAGAATCCAAGGATGAAGCAAGAAGAATTTGAGCAGGCGATACGCGGTTTGCCTTTCAAAGAATCGGCCTTTTTTGAGTCGATCGGTTCGACTAACGATGTGATCGCCGAATGGGCGAGCCAGGGGGTAAAGGGGTTGTCGATTGCCGCTGCTGACGAGCAGACCAGCGGCCGGGGACGGTCGGGGCGGCGCTGGTTTACGCCGCCTGGCAGCGCCCTAGCTTTCAGCCTGCTCCTAGACCTGGCGCCTTCATTCGATAAGGCGTTCCTTGGGCGCGCTTCGGGGCTGGGCGCGCTGGCGGTCAACGAAGCGCTCGAAAAAATAGTTCTTCAACCTGAGATCAAATGGCCGAATGACGTTTTAGTGGATGGCAAGAAGGTGGCGGGCATTTTGCCTGAAGCGCACTGGAGCGGAGAGCGCTTGCAGGCATTGATCCTTGGAATTGGTGTCAATATAGCGGCCGATTCCGTGCCGCCAGCAAATGAGCTTAATTTTCCGGCGACAAGTGTTGAACAGAGCTCGGGAAAGAAAATCGAACCGGGTAAATTGCTTCGGGCAATTTTAGATGGCTTGGTAATGTGGGAGTCGCGGATCAGCCAACCTTCTTTCATCGACGCTTGGCAGACAAAACTTGCCTATTTGGGAAAATTAGTTCAACTGGAAAACGCGGACGGACCCGCGGTGCAGGCAGTAATAGAAGGCTTGGCGGAGGATGGCGGGCTAAAAATGCGTATGCGGGATGGAGAATTGCGCACTTTTCAGGCCGGCGAGATCCAATTGCGCCCTTTGTTGACAGAGAAATGAAATAAGCTACACTAACCTGACCATGTTGGATGACTTCTTAAAAGAAGACGACAGTCGCAGTTTCCTCGACGAGCTTGAGCAAACACCCAAGGCAGAACTGTCCACTGAGCCCGAAGTCGGGTTCCTGGGGATGACGCCGGCGCAGCGCTTTGTGATCTCAGTAATGTTTTTATTCATGGTATTGATCATCGGCGCGTTTTGTTTGTTGATCACCGGGTCAATAGGGATTCCGGTTTAGTAGAAGAAATTAGACCGAAACCAAATTGCCACAGCGGCCTATAGCCGCCTCGCAATGACGAGATACAAAAAAAAGCGACCGTATGGTCGCCTTTTTTATAGTGAGAAAATTTACTTCTTTTCTTCCTTGCCGTTCTCTTGCGAATTTGTTGGCTTGGTCAGCTCGGCGGAGATGCGTGCAAGCGTCGCCACGGTATCGCCATCGGCGAGGTGCATCACATGCACGCCGCGGGTTGCGCGACCGGCCAGCTTGATGTCTTTGACTGCGGTTCGCAACACCACTCCGGCAGAAGAGATCACCGTGACTTCATCAGTCTTTTGGACTACGCGGGCTACGGCGATTCGGCCGATCTTGGTCAAAGCGCTGGTATCGGTGGTCTTCATTCCGCCAGTGCCTCGTCCTTTTGCTGGGTATTCCTTTAATGTGGTTCGCTTGCCGAAGCCCTTGGTTGTAACGACGAGCAAATCGCCGCCAGGCTCGACCACTTCCATCGCGGCTAGTCGATCATCGCCTTTCAAGCTGATAGCCTTGACGCCGGAAGCCTGGCGACCCATTGCACGTAAGGATTTAACTCCAAACCGTAACGCCTTCCCCTTTTGAGTCACGAGAATTATTTCGTCCTTGGGTCCGGTTAATCCTGCCCAGCCCAACTCGTCCTTGTTTTCCAGTCCCATCGCAATCAAGCCTGAGGCGCGGACTACTTCAAATTCATTCAACTCCATGCGTTTGATCTTGCCGAGGCGAGTGGCCATAACAATGAAGTCCGCCGCCTTGAAGCTAGGCACTGCAACCGCGGCCGTAATGGTTTCGTTGGC
Source organism: Anaerolineales bacterium (assembly GCA_025450445.1). Taxonomy (GTDB): domain Bacteria; phylum Chloroflexota; class Anaerolineae; order Anaerolineales; family UBA11579; genus JAMCZK01. The sequence goes on from JANWHN010000002.1 coordinate 19,685, forward strand.
ACTCATGCTGAGAATATTGATCATCGGCGTGCCGCGGGCGGTGCGATCAGCATCGGGGATACGGTAAGCGCGTTCCGAATAGACCTTGCCACGGTTCGAGAAAAAGAGAATAGTGTCGAGCGTGCGCGCAGGGACGAGCAGCAAGACGACATCTTCATCCTTTGTGGCGTGGCCCTTCACGCCCGAGCCGCCGCGGGTTTGCGCTTTGAAGGCCTTGGCCGCGACCCGCTTGACGTAACCCTGCTGGGTCACGCTGATGAGAACAGCTTCGTCTGCGACGAGGCTCTCTTCTGTGATCTCAATGCTGCCTTTTCCTTCAGCATCGATCGTCGTCTTGCGCGCATCGCCATAAGTCTTTTGGAGCTCAATTAGCTCTGTCTTGATCAGTTCCAGGATCTTCTTTGGGTGCTTAAGCAGATCCTTCAAGTAGGCGATGCGGTCCGTAACTTCTTTGTATTCGTCTTCGATCTTCTTGCGCTCGAGAGCAGCCAGCCTGCGTAGTTGCATATCCAGGATCGCTTGCGCCTGTTTCTCAGACAGCTTGAAACCGGTCATCAACTTGTCTTTGGCTGTGTCCGCATCGGGGGACTTCCGAATGGTTTTGATGACCTCATCTAGATTAGCCAGCGCTTTAAGCAAGCCTTCCAAGATGTGAGCGCGGGCTTCAGCCTTGGCCAATTCGAATTTGGAACGGCGGGTAATGACCTCGAGGCGGTGGTCGACGAAGATCTGCAGCGCGCGCTTGAGCGATAGCAAGCGCGGCTCGCCATCCACCAACGCAAGCATCTGAGCCGAGAATGTGCCTTGCAACGGGGTGTATTTGTACAAGCGATTGAGGACCAACTTGGGCTCGGCGCCCGCCTTTAACTCGATGACGATGCGCAAGCCTTCGCGTCCCGATTCGTCGCGGAGATCAGCAATTCCTTCCAGTCGGCCTTCGCGAACCAGATCGGCGATTCGCTCAATAAGGTTGGTTAAATTAACTTGATAAGGAACTTCGCTAATGATGATGCGCATGCGGCCGCGGGTTCCCTCCTCGATGCGCGACTTGGCGCGCAGCATCATCTGGCCCTTGCCTTTGCTATACAGATCGCGAATGCCGTCGCTGCCAACAATGATGCCGCCGGTCGGGAAATCAGGACCTTTTACGAACTTAAGCAAGCTCTCGGTGGTGATGTTGTCGATCTTGTCGTGCCGGTCGATCATGTAGGTTAGTGCCCCGACCAGCTCGGTGAGGTTGTGGGGAGGAATATTGGTAGCCATACCCACCGCGATACCGGAGGAACCATTGAGCAGTAGGTTGGGCAGGCTAGCTGGCAGAACGACAGGCTCTTTGAGCGAGCTGTCGAAGTTATCGGTGAAGTCGACGGTGTCCTTGTCGATGTCGGCGAGCAATTCCTCAGCCATCGAATGAAGGCGAGCCTCGGTGTAACGCATAGCGGCCGGAGGGTCGCCGCCAATCGATCCGAAGTTGCCCTGGCCAGCGATAAGGACGTAGCGCATGGAGAAGTCCTGGGCCATGCGAGCCATGGAATCGTAAACCGCATCGTCGCTATGCGGGTGATATTTACCCAGCACCTCACCGACGATACGAGCGGATTTCTTGTAGCCTCCCGAGGCGCGGATGCCCATATCGAGCATGGCGTAAAGGATGCGGCGGTGAACCGGCTTTAAACCATCCCTAGCGTCCGGCAGAGCCCGCGCAACGATCACGCTCATGGCGTAATCGAGGTAAGCCGAGCGCATCTGCTCGCCAATATCTACAGGTTGGACGGTGGGGGAATTCGCCATAAAGCCTTTCAGATGAACTGGAAACTGATAATTTTGTCAGAAATCGGTCAGATTCATCAATTATACCTAAGCAGGGCGGTTCAAATTAGCCCGATGAGGCTCAGGTTTTTGGTTTTTTTGATATTGATACGCTTGTTCGGTGACCTAACTCTTGTATACTTTCTTAAACGTTAGGGCATGGCAAAGAGATTAGCAGTAAGCTACAGAACTGAAAGCTTACTGCTTACACTGAACCCGTCGTACCGTTGAGGATTAAGGCTTGCAAGGAAACGCATTGCGACAGCAAAAACCCTGGTCTTCTTCGCTCACACCCGAAGTGCTTGTGCCGCGCCTTGGCGATAGCCTGATCGAAAAGGGGCTGCTGACCCGCGACGATCTCAAGCGCGCCCTTGCCCACCAAACCACCCGCGCTTCGGCCGGTCAGCCGATCCTTCTCGGCCAGTCTCTCATGGAACTTGAGCTGATCGATCGCAAAACCCTGGACAGAGCCGTCACCGAGCAGATCTCGCAACTGCAAGAAGCTCTGCGGCAAAGTAATCTTTTTCTGGAGCAAAGGGTCGAGCAACGCACAGCAGAACTTCAGGAAGCGCTAGACAAGCTCACCGAACTCAACCGACTGAAGGACGATTTCATTTCTAACGTCTCTCACGAACTGCGCACACCGTTATCTCATATGGTGGGCTACATTGACTTGCTATCGGTTGAAGCCCTGGGCACGCTTACTGAAGAACAACGCAGCGCAGTCAAGGTTCTCGAAAAATCTTATCGTCGTCTCGGCAACCTCATAGACAACCTCCTCTTCCTTTCATTTGACACGGCAGAGAGCCTGCACTTGGAACCTGTCCCGACTCAGATCGAGGAGCTATTTGTTCATGTCATCGAACAAAACCAGTCCAAGGCTGATTCGGAAAAGATCACGCTGAGCCGCAGCGTTGCAACCGGCCTACCTGAAGCCCAGGCTGATAACAACAAGATCGAATGGGCCGTGGGTCAACTGGTTGAAAATGCAGTCAAGTTCAACAAGGCTGGCGGTCGAGTACATTTGACAGCCGAATTGAACGGGAAAAAGATCGATGTGTCGGTTGCGGACACAGGGGTGGGCATCCCGGCTAATAAGGTTGATGAGATATTCCAGCCCTTTCATCAGATAGACGGGTCCAGTACGCGAAGAGTAGGCGGAGCCGGGATTGGGCTGACATTGACCAAGCGAATTATCGAAGCACATGGATCCAAACTTGTTGTCGATTCGCTGCCAGGACAAGGCACCCGAATGACTTTTTGGCTTCCGGTGTATGAGAAGCACTGATGCATAGCCGAAGCAGCGGCAAGACCGCAAGCCTGCGACCCAAGGAGCTCGAAGCGGTTTACGCGATCAGCCGAATTGTGGTGGAGACACTCGATTTCGAAAAGGCACTGGCCGAGATCATCAGGCTGGCGCGGACGGTCTTAATTTTTGATAACGCCGTTCTGTATCTGCTGAATGAAAAAAACACCGCGCTAGAACCCGCATTTGCACGCGCCCTTGGGCGTGGGCGTTCCTCGGAGGCGGATTCCGCATGGGGAGAGATGGCGGCCCAGGAGGCATACTCACGAAACCGAAATTATTTGCGCCAACCCGAGGTCGATCCGAAGAAAGACCGGTTGGACCAACGTTTCTATTTGGGCATCCCCCTCCTGGTTGGCGGGAGAAGCATCGGGGCATTGGTATTCATTCGTTTCGGCGGTCCGCAATTTACAGACGATCAAATCAATTTAGCTGAATTCATTACCGCCCATGTGGGTCAGGTGCTGGAGCACAATCGTTTGGTCGAGAGGATCAGCAAGCTGGAGGCGGACAAGCGGCTCGCCCGCTTGCAGTCTGATTTCATTGCGACGGTTTCGCACGAACTTAAAACCCCGCTCGGATTTATTAAGGGCTATTCCACCACGTTGCTGCGCAAAGACACGCAATGGAATCAAGCGGCCCAGGCCGAATTCCTTGAGATCATCGATGAAGAGACCGACCGACTTACAGAGCTCGTCGACAATTTGCTTGATTCCTCTCGCTTGCAAGCCGGGGTCCTGGATCTCGAACGGAAAACGGTCGATTTGGTGGCGCTGGTCGACGAGAACGTAGAACGGCTGCGGGTGCGCTACCCCGAGCTCGACCTCGAATGGAAATCGGAGCAAGCCGACAGCGTGGTGCAAGCCGATCCCAAGCGACTGAGCCAGGTGATAGAGAACTTGGTCAATAACGCGGTTAAGTATGCTCCAGGCAGCGCTGTGCATATCTCTTTAAGGAATACCAACGGGGACGTGCAGCTTTCGATCAAGGACGAAGGACCCGGGGTCCCTGCCCAGGATCAAGAAAATATTTTCAAGCGCTTTTTTCGCTCGGCAGAAACGAAGGAAAATGTGCGCGGCAGCGGCCTGGGGCTGTATATATGCGAACAGATCGTTCACGCCCACGGAGGCGCGATCAGCGTGATTTCTTCAAAAGATAAGGGCGCAGAATTCCAGATCGCACTCACCAGACACCGGGTTCCAGAACCCGCATAAGGCAGGAGACATGGCAGAACACATACTTGTCGTCGATGACGAACCCCGTTTTATCCGCTTGATCGAGGCTAACCTTCAGACGGAGGGCTTTGAAGTTTTGATGGCAAAGAACGGAAAAGAAGCCGTAGACTTGGTGGCAACTCAAAAACCTGATCTGGTCTTGATGGACGTAATGATGCCGGAGATGGACGGCTTTCAGGCCTGCGAACGAATTCGCGAATTCTCGATCGTTCCAATCATCATGCTAACCGCAAAAGGTGACGAAGAGCACAAGGTGCGAGCGCTCAACATGGGCGCAGATGACTATGTGGTCAAGCCCTTTTCGGCAACCGAATTGTTGGCCCGCGTGCGAGCCGTGATGCGCCGTTCGCAGCGCACAGCGCCGGAATTTGCAGACAGCCTGTTCACCCGCGGCGAGCTGCGCATTGATTTCGCCCGAGCTGAAGTCAGTCAAGGGGACCAACCGGTTGCGCTCTCGGCGACGGAGTATCGCTTGCTGCTGCAATTTGCCCGGAATGCGGGCAAGACGCTGACCGCCGAAGATCTGCTGCGCAATGTTTGGGGACCGGAGTACAGTGAAGAGAAAGAGATCCTGTGGGTGAGTATCTCACGCCTGCGTCAGAAACTGGAGAGGGACCCCAAGAACCCTGAACTGATCGTGACTCACTCGGGCGAGGGCTACATGATGCCGTGAGCCACGACCAAGCCATACAACTGCGCACGAAGATCATCGGGCTGTTGCTTCGGGACGCGCGCGAGGCATCTGGAAAACCGATGAAGGAGCTGGCCGAAGTGATCGGCCTTTCTGCAGGCACAATCAGCGCGATCGAGCGCGGGACAAATTCACCTTCGCTGCCCGAGCTCGAACTGCTCGCCTTTCACTTGGATGTGCCGATCGCGCATTTTTGGAGCGAGCAAGTCGTTTCGGTCGAACCCTCGCCGACGGCAACGATTGAGACTGAAGATCTGCTGGCTTTGCGCCATCGAACCATTGGCGCCATGTTGCGCCAGTCGCGCAACGAAAAGAATCTCAGCCAGAAGGAACTGGGTCAGCGGACCGGGATTTCTGCCAGCCGCATACGCCGCTACGAGAACGGCGAAACACCTGTGCCCTTGCCGGAGCTGGAGTTATTGGCGGGAAGCCTGGGCTACCGGATCGAAGACTTTGCGGATAGCAGCGGACCGGTGGGCGAGTGGATCACGTCCCAGCAGGCTGAGGAAAAGTTTGACCAATTGCCAAAACCGTTGAAGGAATTTATCCTTAATAGTGAAAATCAGCCCTATTTAGAAATAGCCCAACGCTTAAGCGCTATGCCCGTAGAAAGGCTGCGCTCTCTGGTAGATGGCTTAACTGAACTATTAGGCTAGTACAAAGTAATATCAATAATCCCTAGATTCCTAACAGATTTGTAAGCGTTTGGTCATAGGCTGAAAACTATACTGGGACTTCCACCCCCAGCACCAAACCGCTGTTTTGGCTGGGGAAGTTTTTTCCTGCGGGCCGGGGGTGAAGGGCCTGGTTCAGCTATCAAGGTGATAAGAAAAAGAGTGGGCTGTCGATGGAAATTTGCCGATTGGCTGCAAACCAAATTCAAGAGCAGACGGGTCGTCCGGGATTGTTTGTTATACAGCGATCTAACTGAGGGTAGATGACAAACGCTACGATCACCGGATCATTAAACAAATCCCGCGAGGAAAGCTCTATCCGAGTCCTCCTTATCGAAGACAACCCTGGAGATGCGCGTCTGATCCAGGAGATGTTGAAGGATACCGGCAAGATCGACATGCGAGTCGAACATGCCGGCACGCTTAAAGAGGGACTTAAATATGTTGGCGATCCGGAAAAACCCCTCGACGCGGTATTGCTGGACCTCGGGTTGCCGGACAGCCAGGGCTTCGCTACCTTTGAGCGATTTCAAAAAGAATCCGAATCTTTCACGACCATCATCCTGAGCGGACTCAATGATGTTGACCTGGCCCTGCACGCGGTGCGCCAGGGAGCCCAAGACTATTTAGTAAAGGGACAGATCAGTGGCGACGTGCTGTTGCGCGCCATTCGCCACGCGATCGAACGCGACGAGACGGATCGCTTGTTACGCGAAAGCCAGGAACGCTACCAGAGCCTGGTCGATCGAATGCCGGACGCGATCGTAGTGCATCGGGAAGGGGAGATCGTCTTCGTGAACCCGGCAACCGTGGAACTGCTGAAGGCTGCTGGCCCAGAAGAGTTGATCGGAAAAAGCATACTGGACAATATTCATCCTGATTACAAAGAGATCGTAGCGGAGCGAATTAAATCCGCCCACTTTAAAGGCCAATCCCAACCGATTCTTGAAGAAAAATATGTGTGCACGGATGGTAAGGTAATAGACGTTGAAGTCACCGGGACTCCATTTACGTTCGAGGGGCAGCCGGCAACCCAAGTCATCATCCGGGATATCAGCGAGCGCAAACAACGCGAGAGGGAGCTGCAAGCGGTAGCCGCGGTGAGCAGCAAGCTGCGCCAGGCCGACGCCCTCGACACCATTCTCCCAATTGTCCTGGATGAGGCGCTGGCATCCATTAGAGCCGAAGAAGGCACAATCACGCTGGTGCAACCCGGGTCTGGCGATCATTTGATCGCTATGGGACGGGGAGCACGCGCCATGCCAGTCGGAAAAGTAATTCCGTCTGGAAAAGGCCTTACCAGCGTGGTCGTCGAGACAGGCAAGCCATATGTCAAAAACAATTTCCGAGAAGATCCTGATCCACGGACTGTGCGGGTCAGCGATATTGAGCCGACACAAGCCTTAGCGATAGTGCCGATCGTTGCCAAGAATCAGGTCATCGGCACTCTCGGGATAGGAAAGCAATCTCCGTTTGAGGAAAGCGATATTCGCGTCCTATCTTCGATCTGCAACATTGGGGGGAGCGCTATCCATAGGGCTGAACTCTTTGAGCAAACGGAACGGCGATTGCGACACTTGAACAGCCTGCGAGAAATCGACACCGCCATCGCGTCCAGCCTGGACCTTGCAATTACCCTGGATGTGATCCTGACCCAGG
>JANWHN010000003.1 GCA_025450445.1 Anaerolineales bacterium
CCGATGAAGATATCGGCGCGGATGCTTCAGACCTGTTCAACTACTTAACTGGATATTCGCTGCAAAAAAATTATCGCAAGCTCCTGGTCGCGCCCATCAATTTGCGGCAGGCCATGGTGGAGCGGATCGAGCGCGAAGTCGAACACCACCGCCAGCATAAGAATGGCCGCCTGGTCTTCAAGATCAATGCCTTGGTCGACAAAGACATCATCCGTACCCTGTATGAAGCATCGCAAGCGGGAGTGCAGATCGACCTGATCGTGCGGAGCATGTGCTCGCTTAGACCTGGGATTAAGGGACTCAGCGAGAACATACGGGTGCGCAGCATCCTCGGGCGGTTTTTGGAACACAGTCGGATCTATTATTTCCACAACAATGGCCGAGAAGAGATCTTGCTAGGAAGCGCGGACCTAATGACCCGCAATCTCAATGACCGGGTTGAGGTCCTGTTCCCCGTGGCGGACCGTCGCAGTCTTAAACGGATCAAGGATGAGGTTCTACCCACTTATCTTGCCAAGGATGCCCGAGCCCACATTATGAATTCAGATGGAACGTACACCCAACCCAAGCACAAGAAAAGCCCAAATGGGCTCCTTGACGTTCAGAAACTGTTCTTAGTGGATGGCAAAACCGAAAAAATAAATTGAGCCGAAGAAAATAAAAGGTTAATTAACTCCACAGCTCGCGCAAATTTTCCCACATGATGTAGGCCCCGGCGATCAGTACCAGCCCAATTACGATCTCCCAAAAGAATTCGAACAACAAGACCAACCCGGCGACGATGGCGAGGGTATTGGTTACATAGCTGATCAGCACGCCCAGGTTGCGGCGAAAAACTGCCTCAACGATTGCCACCATACTAAAGAGGGAAACCAAGCCCACCAGCAAATAGTGTCGGGCGAACAGCGCGATCGCCACGAAGGCGATCAGCATGATGCCGATGCTGGCCGCTGCCCAAACTTCTGCTATTCGGCCCAACCGGAGTGAAAGCGCGCTGGTGGGGTGGTGAGCGCGGATGAGATGAGCGCGGGCTGGGCGCTTGAATCCTTTAGCTAAGCGCTCTGCGTAAAGGTCTAAGGCCTCGAGCAAACTGTCGTCCGCAGCCAACTGGGAGCGCATCCCATCCAGTTCGACAGAAACGCTCCTGATCTTGGTTTGGATGCTGGCATGCAGCCGCTTCAGATGCGGCAGCTCCTGGATCGCTTCGGCTTCCATGCCAAGGTCGTGCAGCTCGCGGCTCTTTTCTTTTATGCTGATCGCCAGCGAATGCTGGCGTTGGGCGATCGCCCGTTGGCGGAGGCGCGCTTTTTCGAGCGCTTTGTCTGGCGCGACCTGTTTGTCTAATCCCGCCCAGCCAATTGGGTCATACCACGCACGCCGCACTCGGCCAAAGCGGTCATACATCGGGCCGCCGGGCGCGTTCTCGCCCATGATGGGGTCACGCGCCCACAAACCCCACAAGCCGCGATAGCTGGTGACCCATTTGGGCGGGGGCGTGAGCAGTTCGGGTTGCGACCATTCTTTCTGTTGTCCGAAACCAATGCTCGTTCCTTCACCGCGGGCATAGTCTACAAAAGGAATGCGAAATACTTGCGGGGTCGGCGATTGGCCGCGGTTGTCTTTCCCACCGATCAGGCGATCCCAAAAGCCATTGAATTGTTTAAAGAACGCCACGATGGGCGAAAGAAGCGGCAGCTCAAGTTCAGTGAGATATTCGCCAGCCTGGTAGTAGCTGGCGTGCGAACCGGCGCCCACATAAACGATCGGATGCTCGCCAACCCTTTCCAATTCGGGATCGTCCCAACGCCGGCGCAGCTCGTCGCCTTCAAAATCGTGACTAGCATAGGCTGCCCACTCCGGCTGCCACTCTCCGTTTATTCCGCGGTGGAGATAGAGGCAGACCATCTCCCAATCAGCTTCATGGTCATTCACTCCGTTAAATCCGGAGCGCCAGTTGTTGAACGGATAGAAGTACCAATATTGGAGGGCGAGCCACCCGTCCTGTTCGATTACGCGGCCGTGATAGACGTAGCGCTCTTCTTTTTGTTGGATGCGCTCGTAGGTTACGGCGGCAGCCGCGGCGGTATCACCGGGCACGCGGCCGCGAGCGAATAAGCTCAGGGAGAAGATGGCGTCGAGGAGCCTCGATCCATAGCCGACGCGGGCGAGGCGGCCTGGGCCAGCGTGAAATGCTTCTTTGCGGTTTTTGCGGCTGAAGGTTTGGCGCAACTGGTAGCGGGCAAGCTGAGTGATATTGAGCGGTTCGATGAATTTAATATGTTGGACAGAATCAAATGGCTCGAAACGCGGCTCGCTCAATCGTTCCAGCGAGAGCTCGCCGTCGGCGTATAGTCGTTCCGCGGGTTGGTTGGGCCGATGGATCCACAGGCTGCTGTTTTCGACGTAGCGAGCCACGTCCATTGGGAAGAAGCGCTCGCCGCGAGTGAAGCGCAGCACAGGCTCGAAACGGCGCAAGAGCTCGAGCCAATCAGCTGGCACTTTTTTCCTCAACGCCGGATTCGATAATTTCCGTGGGGAAGGCTCGGCGGAGTTCGGGTTGGTTCAGGTTTAGCACCACGATGATGCAGACCAACATGATCGGAAAGACGTAGATGGGACGAGCGCCGATGTATAGAGCAATGGCCAGAAGCAGGGCTGCGCCTTCAACGAGCATGGCAACGTCCCAAGCCAATGGGCGCAGCCGAAGCAGACCGAGCGCGGCCATTACGCTGAGGAGGGAAAATAGGATGAACAGCGCTGGTAGCCAGAGCTCGTCAAAGCGGTGGGCGGGGATGGGCGGAGGTGGAGCGGTGAAAAATGCCAGGAATAAAAAACCCAGACCCTGCAACCCCAGCAAGCGCACGTTTGCAGTTATTGACCAGGGTATCTCACGTTTCGGTTTTCTGGCGCGAGGTGGAGAAGCTTTTCGGCGAAAAATGCTGCGCAACATAACCAAAATTCAGTCTACCATCACTTAGATTTGATAATTTTCCCTATGCTATTATCCAAGCATGTTTGACGGGCTTGATCCACGCAGACGGCTTATTGTCTACTTGGTGATCAATATTGTCGTTTCAGCCCTTACCACTTTGTTGGTATTGGTGATCTGGTCTCGCTTCAACCTGGCTGGCGCTCCAGATTTTTTGGAAAATCCTAATGGCCAAAACGGTTCGGAATTCGCAAACCAATTGCAAATTACCACTGTCATTGCCGCCGGCGATCTTGAAAACGAAAGCGTGCTGATCGAGCATGTCGGCGATCGGGATGTGTCGCTGTCGGGCTGGGAATTGCAAGATGAAGATGGGAATGACTACCAGTTCCCGGCTTTGGTTCTGCATCCTGGCGCCCAAGTTGCGGTCTTCACCCGCCAGGGTGACGATAGCGCCAGCGAGCTGTATTGGGATCGCCAGGTGGCGGTGTGGTCGGCTGGCGAAGAAGTCAGGCTGCTGGATCCGGGCAATGAGGTTCAAGCGAGCTTTTTGGTTCCGTAACTGTGGAAAATAAGTACCGCGGGATTGACGAGATCATCCGGCAGGCGATGGAGGAAGGGGCATTTGAAAATCTGCGCGGCAAAGGTAAGCCGCTCAATCTTGACGAGAATTCGTTTGTAGACAATGAATGGAAACTGGCTTATCACTTACTCAAGCAAAATGGCTTCGCCCCCGATTTTGTCGAGAAACGCCAGGCTATCGAAATGCAGTTGGCTGAGGCGCGCCAAACATTGATGCGAACATGGGTATGGCGAACAACCGCGCTCCGCGAGGGCCAGGATAAAGATTGGATCGAAGGTGAGTGGGGCAAGGCGATCGCAAAGTTTGAGGAGCGCATTGCCCAAATCAATGCCAGTATTAAGAACTACAACATCTCGATTCCGCTGCCAAGCCTGTACAAGAAACCGGTCGTTCTTCGGGATGAGATGGTTCAGTTTAAGAACTAGCGGACTCGTTTTCGTCTTCTTGCCGCTCTGTTTTGGCTCTGTTACACTAATCTCGCTTCAACCGTTTCCCGTTCCTGAAAGCTACTATGTCCTTATCCCTCTATCGTAAATACCGTCCCACCACATGGAGCGATGTCGTTGGCCAGGCGCACGTGGTTGACACGCTGCGCAATGCCGTGGCAGCCGAGCGCGTGGGGCATGCCTACCTCTTTGCCGGGCCGCGCGGCACCGGCAAAACCAGCGTCGCCCGTTTGTTGGCCAAGGCCGTCAATTGCGAACATAAGGATCCGGCCAAGCGTCCAGACGACACCTGCGAGAATTGCATTTCCGTCCAAAACGGCAGCTTCCTCGATCTGATCGAGATCGACGCGGCCTCCAACACGAGCGTCGAAGATGTGCGCGACCTGCGCGACAAGATCAATTTCTCGCCCAACCGCGGGCGCTACAAGGTCTACATTATTGATGAGGTGCACATGCTCTCCCAGGCCGCATTCAATGCCTTGCTAAAAACGCTGGAAGAACCCCCGCCGCATGCCATCTTTATTTTAGCAACCACAGAAATGCACAAGATCCCCGCGACCGTGCTGTCGCGCTGCCAGCGGCATGAGTTCCGCCGCCTGCCGATCAATGAGATGGTTGGGCAGCTGGAAAAAATTGCAAAACAAGAAGGCATCAGTGCAGATAAAGCCGCGTTGGAGCTGATCGCACGGCAAGCTACCGGCAGCTTACGAGATGCCGAATCGTTGCTGGATCAGCTGGCTTCAACCGACGGAACCATTAAGCTGGATTGGGCGCAGCAGGTGCTGGGCACATCTACAAGCATGGCTGTTTTACATCTGCTGGATGCATTGGTCGCAAAGAATGCCGGCGCCGGCTTGGACCAAATTCATCAGGCGCTGGATGCGGGCAGCGATCCGCGCCAGTTTGCCCGCCAGATCGTGGATTATCTGCGGGGTGTGATGTTGTTGCGGATGGGCGCGCCGTTGGGTCCCGAATTTGGAAATGAAGAGAACGAGCGACTTAAAAGCCACAGCAAAGCATTGGCGATCCCCGAATTGTTGCGTGTGATTACGTTGTTCAATGAAGCAGCCGGTGAAACCAAGACCGCCTGGCAGCCGGGACTGCCTATAGAAATGGCTTTCGTTGCTTCAATTGAAGCGCCATCAACGAACCAAGAACCCACTCAATCGGCCCCTGCTGCAAAGAGCGCTTCACCATCACAACCTAAACCGGCACCTGCGGCATCGCAACCCGCGCCCGCAAAACAGGCAGCTGCACCAACGCAATCTGGCGGAGTCGCTCAGCTAGATAATCAATCCTGGCTGAAGATCAAAGATAGGCTCAAGACCCGCGATGCAAATCTGCATGCTCTGTTAAATTCGGTGCGCGCCCGCGAATTGCGCGGTAACGCGCTCTATCTGGGCTTTGCCAGCGAATTGCTCAAAGAAAAGATGGAGAAAAAAGAGAACATGGATGTCATGCAGACCGTTCTCGATGAAATTATGGGCGGCAAGATGGAAGTGCGTTGCTTTCTGGCCACGGCAAAGTCAACAGATCTGCCGGCTGGCGTTGATACTTCGGGCATGGTGGCTGCGGCCGTGCGCCTCGGTGGGGAAATCGTTGACAAGAATAGCGATGCCGAATAATTATAGAAAGGCGATCTAATGAATAATCTTGGCGATATGGCCGGCATGCTTAAGCAGCTGCGCGAACTGCAAGGCGAGTTGGTGAAGGCACAAAAAGAACTGGCAAAGGAATCTGTAGTGGGCGAGGCGGGCAAAGGCGCCGTACGGGTCACTGTTACTGGAGACCAGCGCGTCACCGATCTAGAGATTGATCCCGCGCTTATCAGTTCTGGGGATGCGGCCAAGGTAACTCAACTTGTCAAAGAGGCTGTCAACAACGCACTGAACGACTCGCGCGAGCTTGCCAAAAAGCGTTTGGGTCCTTTATCTGGCGGTTTGAACTTATAACCCTGTGCTCCTCCCCGAACCAATTCAGCTTCTCATTGACGCATTGTCACGCCTTCCCGGCGTTGGCCCCAAAACCGCATCGCGCTTAACGTTTTATTTGTTGCGTACTGATGCAAGTGCGGCGCAAGATCTTTCCGTCGCACTGGCGGGTCTGCGCTCTGGCACCGCAACCTGTCACCAGTGCTTCAACATCACTTCTGCAGGACAGGATCTGTGTCCCATATGTGCAAGTCCAGATCGGGATGCTGCGCTGATCTGCGTCGTCGAAGAACCGCTGGACGTCGTCGCCCTCGAACGCACTGGTGGTTACAAAGGCCTTTATCACGTACTCGGCGGCGCGCTCTCTCCGATCGAGGGAGTGGGGCCAGATGACCTAAAAATGGCCGAGCTACTCACCCGCCTTCAGGACGGGAAAGTCAAAGAGGTGATCATCGCCACCAACCCAAGCATGGAGGGTGACGCCACGGCTATGTACATGCAGCAACAGGTGGTGCCTAACGCTGTTCGCCTTACTCGTTTAGCCCGCGGGTTGCCGATGGGTGGCGACCTGGAGTACGCCGATCAGAGCACGCTACTGCGAGCTTTAGCCGGCCGGCAGGCAATGTCCTAGGGCGCTTTTGGGGGCAAGCCCTTGACGTTTGGGGCATTCCAGCTATAATTTCTGGGCAATCAGCAACGGATCTACTTCCTCACACAGGAAGATCCCGCACAACTGAACAACGTAGATAGACGGGCAGCTCCGATGTCGCAAAGAAGAAAGGCGTCGGAATTTTTTGCTGTCTTTGCGCTTGACAGGAGATAGGGCAATGGTAGAATTTCGCCCCTGTGCTTCGGACCTTAACAACTGAATAGTGATAAGAAGTTTTAGCTTGCGTTTTTTAAAAACTAACCGCAAACACAGAACCTAACACATCTTTGGATGTTACATCTAACGATGTGAGCAGTTTTATGCGGAGAGTTTGATCCTGGCTCAGGATGAACGCTGGCGGCGTGCCTAATACATGCAAGTCGAACGAGAATATGTAGCAATACTTATTCTAGTGGCGAACGGGTGAGTAACGCGTTGGTGACCTGCCCCGAAGAGGGGGATAACAGTCCGAAAGGACTGCTAATACCCCATACGATTGCGAGAGTTAGAGGTCTTGCAATCAAAGGAGTAATCCGCTTCGGGAGGGGCCTGCGTCCCATCAGCTAGTTGGTAGGGTAATGGCCTACCAAGGCAAAGACGGGTAGGGGACCTGAGAGGGTGACCCCCCACACTGGAACTGAAACACGGTCCAGACACCTACGGGTGGCAGCAGTAGGGAATATTGCCCAATGGACGAAAGTCTGAGGCAGCAACGCCGCGTGTGCGATGAAGGCCTTCGGGTTGTAAAGCACTTTTATGAAGGAATAGCAAGGACTGTACTTCATGAATAAGGATCGGCTAACTACGTGCCAGCAGCCGCGGTAACACGTAGGATCCAAGCGTTATCCGGATTTACTGGGCGTAAAGCGCGTGCAGGTGGTTTGGTAAGTTGGGTGTTAAATCTTTCGGCTCAACCGAGAGGTGTCGCTCAAGACTCCCAGACTGGAGGACGGTAGAGGTAGGCAGAATTCCGGGTGTAGTGGTGAAATGCGTAGATATCCGGAGGAATACCAGTGGCGAAGGCGGCCTACTGGACCGTTCCTGACACTCAGACGCGAAAGCTAGGGGAGCAAACGGGATTAGAAACCCCGGTAGTCCTAGCTGTAAACGATGTGAACTTGGTGTTGGTGGGGTAAAACCTGCCGGTGCCGCAGCAAACGCGATAAGTTCACCGCCTGGGGACTACGGCCGCAAGGTTAAAACTCAAAGGAATTGACGGGGGCCCGCACAAGCAGCGGAGCGTGTGGTTTAATTCGATGCTACACGAAGAACCTTACCCGGGTTTGACATGCAAGTGGTAGTGATCTGAAAGGTGAACGACCCGCAAGGGAGCTTGCACAGGTGTTGCATGGCTGTCGTCAGCTCGTGTCGTGAGATGTTCGGTTAAGTCCGCTAACGAGCGCAACCCTCGCTGTATGTTACATGTGTCATACAGGACCGCCGGTATCAAGCCGGAGGAAGGTGGGGATGACGTCAAGTCCGCATGGCCTTTATGTCCGGGGCTACACACACGCTACAATGGTCGGTACAATGGGTTGCTAAGCCGCGAGGTGGAGCCAATCCCCCAAAGCCGGCCTCAGTTCAGATTGCAGGCTGCAACCCGCCTGCATGAAGCTGGAGTTGCTAGTAAACGCGCGTCAGCTATAGTGCGTTGAATACGTTCTCGGGCCTTGTACACACCGCCCGTCACGTCATGGGAGCTGGTAACACCTGAAGCCGGTAGTCTAACCGCAAGGAGGACGCCGTCGAAGGTGGTGCTGGTGACTGGGACGAAGTCGTAACAAGGTAGGTGTACCGGAAGGTGCGCCTGGATCACCTCCTTTCTAGAGTAATTGAGCGATCTCCTTCACGAGAGATTTGCTCCACTCGTAACAAGTGCCTTACGGTGATGAGGCGCTGGGCACAAAGTTAGAGTTTCCTGTCACTATTCAGTTGTTAAAGTAATTTGCGGGCTTGTAGCTCAGTTGGTTAGAGCACTGTGCTGATAACGCAGGGGTCACAGGTTCGAATCCTGTCAAGCCCACACTTCCCAGCCCAGGTATCCTGGGGATGTAGCTCAGTGGGAGAGCAGCGCCTTTGCAAGGCGAAGGTCGCGGGTTCAAATCCCGCCATCTCCACTGAGTTCGTAATATGTACGTATTGGAGTGAAAGAAAATTTGTTAAACGGCGAGCAGACATAAGTCCAAAAATTCACCGCAATTATGAATGGGTTGTTGCTTCGACCCGGCGGTGTACGCTGGGTCGTTTTGACTCTACTGTTCATGTAATACTTAAAAAATGAATATGTTGAAGGGTGACCGATGCCCTTGAAAGTTATCGAGCGCATCGTTCACTGGTCAACAGTGATCAGTACCTTAAAAACTGAATAATAACTGAAAGATAAAATCCTCAAATATCAAGAAGAAATATTTGTAGAACTGAAGAGTAATAAATTCTCCGCATCACGTGGAGAAGCTACTAAGGGCTTTCGGTGAATGCCTTGGCGCCAAGTGCCGATGAAGGACGTGGAACACTGCGATAAGCCTCGGGGAGCCGTGTACAGGCTTTGATCCGGGAATTTCCGAATGAGGAAACTCGCTCGAGCGAACCTCGAGCATCCTCCTGCTGAACAC
>JANWHN010000004.1 GCA_025450445.1 Anaerolineales bacterium
CCCGAGCTTGCCGTGAATGTCGCCGGTTTTCACACCCTTGCGATCTAATTCCAGGATGAACGCCGAGAGGCCGTCGTGCGGCTCTGCATCTGGGTTCGTGCGCAGGACCACGAGCGCGTGGTGCGCCTTGGTCGCCAACGAGATCCACATCTTTTCACCGTTAAGCACATACTCGTCGCCCACTTTGCGGGCAGTGCCTTTCATCCCAGCAACATCGGAACCGGCGCCAGGCTCGGTAAGCCCGAAGCACGCATATTTTTTGCCTTTGGCTTGCGGCTTTAAAAATTTTTGCTTCTGTTCTTCGGTCCCCCATTGCAGCAGCGCCATACTATTCAAGCCCATGTGCACGGACATCACCACTCGCAGCGTGCTGTCGGCTGCTTCCAGCTCCTCGCACACCAACCCTAGCGCGATGTAATCGAATCCCTGCCCGCCATACTTGACTGGGATGTTAATTCCCAAGATTCCAAGCTCAGCCATGCGCGGCAAAATGACTGGGGCCATCTCCTGCTTGCGATCCCATTCTTTGATGACCGGGATGACCTCTTTCTGGCCAAAATCCCGCACCATCTTCTGCACCATCAGGTGCTCTTCACTTAATTTGAAATCCATCAGACCTCGTGGGAGTTTTTCTGGAAAGCGCAGGCATTATACCGCGAGGGTAAATCCCAAAAAATACGGCTATCGCGCTCTCAAAAGTGGTCCTGTTACGTGTTTACGAACCGTATAATCTCACCGTGTCTCGCGCAATTCTCGCACGCGCAGGTTCATTAATCTTGATTGCTATTGTCCTCTCGATCGGGATAGCCGCGCTCCCAGCTTCTTTTCTGCGCGCCTGGCTGCCGCGCGCTGGGGCATTGCTAACACCCACGCCCGCGCCGACCACGGATCCTCTCGATCTAAGTTTTGAAGAAGCCTTGCAGCTTGCCGCGTCTGATCCGCTGGCTGCGTTGCCTGCCTTGCAAGACATTTCCTTTACAGGTAATGCAAACGCCACCTTGGCCCGCCGTCTGGCTGCGGCTATCCAAGGCGCTCGCTTAGCAGACGACGAGGCCTATCTATTTATCGCGTCCGGACAAGCGCTCGCATCTTTCGGAGAATGGGAATTGGCCCGCGTTGCTTTCTTCCGCGCCGTCGAAACCGCACCGGATTACGCGGAAGCCTGGGCCTATCTCAGCGAAGCCCAGCAGCAACTCGGCGAAGATGGCTTGCCCGCCCTGACTCGCGCAATAGACCTGAACGCCGAATCCTTGGGCGTACAGCTCTTCGCCGCCCTATATTGGCAGCGCCAAAACGATTTCGATCAAGCCAATTTGCACTTCCACATAGCCAGCCTGCTCGCCCCAAACGATCCGTCGGTTCAAATTCAATGGGGCCAAAATGCAGTGCTTGCTGGCAATGTGGTCGAGGCTCAGGAGCATTTTCAGCAGGCGGTCGAACTGGCACCGGATGATCTCGTCGTTTGGCGCGCCCTGGCCGAATACAGCCTGGACGCAGAGATCATCGTCGAGGAATTGGGTTTGCCCGCCGCCCAGCATCTTCTCAAGGCTTTCCCCCAAGATTCGGTAGCTCTCACTTTTATGGGCCGCGCTCACGCCCTTCTCGAAGACGAAGAAACGGCCCGCTACTATTTTGAGCGCGCTATCCTCTTCGGTCCAAGCGACGCCTCCGCCCACCTCCACTACGCCCTATTTCTGCTCTCCCTTGGGGATGTGGACCATGCCCGCGTCTTCCTGGACCAAGTGATTGCTCTCGCTCCGGGCACCGCCGAAGCCGAGCTTGCCTCGCATTGGCTAGGGCAAACTTCCCATTAAAAAAATGAAGCTCAGCATGCTAGAATGACTCAAACTACTCATATTCCCTCTTGGAAGGAGCTTTCAATGCGCAAAGGGTACTTAGTTTTGCTGACGGCCTTGGCTTTAGCTGCATTGGCTTGTGGATTTTCTTTTGGTGGAGGCGGGGATCCTACTGAAGCCGGTGGTAATGGGGGAGCAAACGTAATTTTGCAGGATGACTTTAGCGATACCGGCAGCGGCTGGGATCGCGCTACGTCAGACGAAGCCCAAACCGACTACCAGAACGGTCAATATCGCATCTTGGTCAACGCCGAAGCGTATTCGGCTTGGGCCAATCCAAATCTGTCTTCATACTCCGACACTCGCGTTGAGGTGGACGCGACCAAGGCGGGCGGCGACGACGACAACGAATTTGGAGTCATTTGCCGACACTCAGATGTGGAAAACTACTATGTCGGCATGATCAGCAGCGATGGGTTCTACGGTTTCTTCAGCCGCGTTGGCGGTGGTGACCTGCAACTGATCGCCGCGGAATCGATGGACACCAGCTCTGCCATCAATCAGGGCAGCGCGACCAATCACATTCGCTTCGATTGTGTTGGCTCCACGCTTACCCTCTATGTCAATGACACCATGCTCGGCTCAGTCACCGACAGTACTCACACGAGTGGTGATGTTGGCCTGTATGCAGGCACCTACGACATCGGTGGTACCGACATTTTGTTTGACAAGTTTGTCGTTTATCAACCCTAACATTTGACCATACGGAGACAATGATGCGAAAAGGTTTTGCTTTTCTGGTGATCGTGCTTGCACTGACGGCCCTCGCCTGTGGTGCGATCAATCCTAATCCAGAAGATATCGCTAACAACTTCGACGAGATCTCAGGTCCTGCAAGCGGTGACGTCCTGCTGCAGGATGATTTCAGCAACACGAGCTCCGGCTGGTCGGAATCCACTTTCGAACAAGGGGCTCGCGGATATCAGAATGGTGAATTTCGCATACTGGTTACAAGCGCTGAATGGTCTGTTTGGGATAATCCTAACCAGGATTTTTACAATGATGTCCGCGTGGAGGTAGATGCCCACAGAGCGGGCGGTCCCAATGACAGCGAATATGGACTGATTTGCAGACACACTAATGTCGAGAACTTCTATTTCGCATCTGTTACTGTCGATGGCTACTTTGCCATCTCGCGAACTGTAAATGGTGGCGACTTTGAATTTGTCGGCATGGACTCGTTCCAGACTAATAACGCAATTGGTGTGGGTGATGCCACCAATCACCTCCGCTTTGATTGCGTGGGTTCCACGTTGTCCCTTTATGCAAATGGGGTCTTGCTCGCCTCGGTAACAGATACCGCCCTCACCACTGGCGATGTCGGCGTTTATGTAGGCAGTTTCGATACCGGCGGAGCGGAGATCCTTTTCGATAACTTCATCGTCTATCAGCCCTAACCGCTTAAAATCAATAGAAACGGCAACCTCCTTGACAAAATCAAGGAGGTTGCCTTGTTTAAGGCTCTGAAGACTTAAAATATAGCCATGCCCCTAAATATCGTTTGGCATGAGCTTGACGGAAACCCGCCTTTTAGCTTGTCAAGTTGTAATAAGTCGATGTGGGGTTATTACAACTTGACAACTTTCTTATTCGTTTATTTTGAGTATTATCAATAGCTATGGCTAACCAAGACTGCATTTTCTGTAAGATCGTCGCCGGCGAGATCCCCTCGGATAAGGTCTTTCAAGACGAGTGGGTCACCGCCTTTCGGGATATCAATCCCCTTGCACCCACCCATATCCTCATCATCCCCAATAATCACCTCACCAGCACAAATGACCTTACGCCTTATCACGCCGCCATGGCTGGCCGCATGCTCACCGTCGTCCCGGAGCTCGCTGCCAAAGAGGGCATTGTTGAAAGCGGCTACCGCCTCATCATGAATACCGGCCCCGACGGCAACCAGGTCGTCATGCACATGCATCTGCATTTGTTAGGCGGCCATCGCATGAAGCATGCGATGGGATAGCCATGGGTATAATCGACCAAATGAGCAAAAAAGCTGATCTTGAAGCCGCCCTCAAAGATGCTATGCGCGCTAACGACACGATTCGCAAGAACACATTGCGAATGACGCTCTCGGCGATAAAGAATTCAGAGAAATTAGAGGGAAAAGAGTTGGATGACGCCGCCGCGGTAGGCATCCTCCAAAAAGAGGTCAAATCGCGCCAGGAAACCCTGGCCGAATCTGAAAAAGCGGGCCGCGCCGACTTGGCCGATGCTGCCAAGGCTGAAATAAAGGTCCTCGAAGAATTCTTGCCAGCTCAAATGAAGCCTGAAGAATTGGAAGCCCTGGTGCTGGCAGCCATCAACGAGATCGGCGCCACCACCATGTCCGATATGGGCAAAGTCGTCAAACTGGCTATGCAAAAAGCAGAGGGGCGCGCAGACGGTAGCCAGATCAGCCAGCTCGTCAAAAGCAAACTGCAAGCCTAGACGTTCCCAAATGTCAGAGCAAACTGCGACCCAGCGCCAAACGCGGGGGTCTCCACGCCGGCGCCTCTTTTTGATCATCCTGTGGCTGGCTTGTTTGGCTGTTTCCATATTGGCCCTGATCATGCCTTTTTCTACTCGCCAAGCCAGCTTGCGCCTGCAGGAGGGGGATGTGGCGGGCCAGGAAGTGTTGGCCCCGCGTGCGTTGACCTATCAAAGCGAAGTCCTGAGCGACCAGCGCCGCGATGAGGCTGCTGAAGCGGTAGCTGGTGTTTATGGCCCTCCGGATGCGGATGTCGCCCGCAACCAGCTGCAGGAATTGCAAACCGCGCTTAATTTCATCGATACGGTTAGGCAAGATAACTTTGCCTCGCTGGAACAAAAGATCTCCGATCTTTCGGCTCTGCAAAATGTCAATCTCGGCCGCGAGAGCGCCCAAGCTATTTTGCTGCTAAATGAGAACGATTGGCAGAACGTAAAACAAGAAACCATCGTGGTCCTTGAGCAGATCATGCGCAGCAGCATTCGCCAGAACCGGCTCGAGGAAGCAAGGCGCAGTATTCCCGCACTGGTTAGTCTGTCAATTGCAGAGGACCAAGCAAACTTGGTCGCAGAATTGGCCGGGGCATTCGTGGTGCCCAACAGTTTTTATTCTGAGAGCCTCAGCCAGGCCGCCCAAGATGAAGCGCGGGCTGCGGTGCAACCGGTGGTGCGAATCTTCCTGAGCAACGAGGTGGTTCTAACTCGCGGCCAGGTGATCACGGCAGCGGATGTTGAAGCCTTGCAGCAATTTGGTTTGGTCCAGCCCGAGGCGCGTTGGCAGGATTACTTGGGAGCGATAACGCTAGCGGTAGCTTGTTTTGGCCTGGTCGTGTTGTTTCTGCGTTTTAGATCCAAACTTTTGGAAGATGTGCGTGGCCTCACCATAGTCGCAGCTCTTTTCGTCTTTTTCCTTTTTGCGGCCCGGCTCGTGATCGCCAATCGCACGGTCATTCCATATATTTTTCCCGTGGCCAGCTTTGGGTTGTTAGTTGCGACTCTGTACAGTGTGCAAGGCGCGATTGTGTTCTCTTTTGTTCTCAGCGCGCTGGCCGCATACAACCTGCCCAATGCCTTCGACTTGACCCTGTATTTCTTCATCGGCAGTTTGTTCGGCATCTTGTTGCTCAAGCGCGCCCAGCGCATCACGGCTTACTTCACAGCCGGCGCCGCAATCGCGGTGGCAAGCGCGGGCGTGCTGCTCGCTTACCGTTTGCCGCTTGCATCCACCGACGCGTTGGGGATGCTTACCCTTCTTGGGGCGGCAGGCGTAAATGGCATCGCCTCAGCCAGTATTACGATTGTCCTGCAATTGTTCCTCGCGCAATGGCTCGGGTTGACCACGCCAGTGCAGTTGCTCGAGTTATCTCGGCCTGACCATCCGCTCCTGCAATTCATTCTGCGCAACGCGCCGGGTACTTATCAGCACAGTTTGCTAATCGCAAATCTTTCTGAGCAGGCGGCGGAAGCGATCGGCGCCGATGCCTTGCTCACCCGCGTGGGTTCGCTGTATCACGACGCGGGCAAGGCTCGCCAACCGCACTACTTTATTGAGAACCAGGTGCCGGGCAGCAAAAACCCGCACGAAGAATTGAGTCCTAAGGAAAGCGCAAAAATTATTATCCGCCACGTGCCAGATGGCGTTCAACTGGCTGTCAAGAATCGCTTACCAAAACGTTTAATTTTTTTTATCGAGGAACATCACGGAACCTTGATCACCCGCTATCAGTATGCCAAGGCGTTAGAAGCCGCAGGTGGGGATGAGAAGAAGGTCAACATCAACGACTTTCGTTACCCGGGTCCGCGACCGCAATCACGCGAGACAGCCTTGGTGATGCTGGCAGATGGCTGTGAAGCGCGCACCCGCGCTGAGCGCCCGAAAACAAAAGAAGAACTGCGCGTTTTGGTAAAGGACGTTATGGATAATCGCCTCAGCCAGGGGCAACTTGATGACACCAATCTGACGATGAGCGACATGCACACTGTCTTGGAAGTCTTTGTTTCAGGCTTGCGCGGCGTTTATCATCCACGCCTGATCTACCCCGAGCTGGACGAAAAGACGATCAGCGCTTTGGATACGCAACCGAACCTCAAGCCAGCCAGCACCGAAAAATGATCCATCTCAACATTGACAAACGTTACACCTCCCTAAAATTGGATAAACCGCTTAAGCAAGCGGCCGAAGCTGCTCTCCAGCATTCGGCGGTGGCTCAAGATTACGAAGTGACCCTGGCCGTTACTGGTGACTCTCAACTGAAAAAACTCAATCGCCAATTCCGGGGGGAAGATCATGCTACAGATGTACTCTCATTCCCAGGCGAGGGTCACGATCCCCAGACCAATCGACGCTATTTGGGTGACGTGGTCATTTCTCTGCCTCGTGCTAAAGCCCAGGCTAAGACAGCGGGGCATAGCCTGGCCGCTGAGGTTCAAGTCCTGACCGTTCACGGCATCTTGCATCTGCTCGGCCACGATCATTACGACCAGCAAGAAAAGCAACGGATGTGGGGGGCCGAGAACCAAATTTTTGATGCGCTTGGTCTGGCTGTTCGGGCAGAGCATGCCGAAAAAGCCTATTCGGAAACATGAAACCAATTCTAAATTTCTTGCGCGGGCGGCTTGCATCCTTCCGTCCCGCCATATCCGGTTGGGTCTATGTGTTACGAACGCAGCCAAATGCCTGGGTCCATGGCCTCATCAGTCTCGGCGTCTTTGCTCTGTCTATTTGGGTTCAGCTTGACCGGCGCGATTGGATACTACTGCTGCTCACCGTTGCGTTGGTTTGGCTGGCAGAATTCTTCAACACGGCGGTTGAAGTAGTCGTCGATCTGGCCAGCCCGCGCCAACATAAGTTAGCCAAGCACGGTAAAGATGTTGGGGCAGGGGCGGTAATGATCGCCGCTGCGTTAGCGGTGCTAGTCGGGATTTTGCTTTTAGGTCCGCCGTTGCTGGCCCGATTATCGAGCTTGCTGTGATAGCAGGATCTTCGGAAAGGTAAGTTATGGCTTTATCGTTTAAGTTTGGCACAGTCGGTGCTCCAATTTCAAACCCTAAAAAGCCAGGTGGCAGTATTGGCGCCGTTCACCATATCAAGGCTCTCGGTTTGGGCGCCCTTGAATTGGGCTGGGTCCAATCTGTTCGCGTCAGCGAGGAAACCTGCGCATTGATCAAGCGAGCCGTAAAGGAAACCGGAGTTTTGCTAAGCATCCACGCGCCTTACTACATCAATCTAAATGCCGATCTTAACGAATGGCCCAACTCGCGTAAGCGGTTAATGGATGCCGTTTACTATGGCAATCTCGCCGGGGCGACTGAAATAATTTTTCACCCCGGTGGCTACGGCGGCAAGACCGCGAAGGAAGTCCTTCCGCTTGCGATAAATCGTTTAGCCGATTGCGTCGGTGAAGCGCGCAGGAGCAAGAACAAAGTCACTTTCCGGCCGGAAACGATGGGCAAATCGGGCCAATTGGGAAAGTTTGAAGACACGCTTGAGATGGCAAAAGCCATCGAAGGGGTGGTGCCCTGTATCGATTTTTCCCATATTCACGCTCGTGCCGGCGACGGAACTATGAATAGCTATGCCGAGTGGACCCAGATTCTTGAGAAGTACGAAAAGGCGCTGGGTAAGCCCGCCTTGGAAAATCTAAGCTGCCACCTATCCGGTATTGAATATAGCCCAAAAGGTGAACGCAATCATGTGATCATGAGCGAATCTGACTTCAAGCTCGAAGAGCTTTTCAAGGCCTTGCACGAAGCTGGGTGCAAGGGTCGCATCCTAAGCGAAAGCCCAAACCTGGAAGAAGACGCGGTAATGTATCAGAAAACCTGGAAAAAGATTAGCGGGGAAAAGGATTGAACAAGAAGCAGCGCCAAGAACAATTTGACGCTTTACAAGAACGAATGCATGCTTGCAGGCTTTGTCGTAAGGCCGGATTTTACATTGAGCCGCCCGCTATCGCCAAGGGCTCCCTTGGCGCGAAGATCGTGACAATAGGGCAGGCGCCCGGCGTTACTGAAGTCGTTGCTAAACGACCATTCAACGCGGGCAGCGGGACGCGATTGTTCAAATGGTTGGGCGAGGCTGGAATCGACGAAGATTGGTTCCGCCGCACGCAATATATGACCGCGGTCACGAAATGCTTCCCGGGCAAGAATAAAACCGGTGGCGGAGATCGCGCTCCATCGCCTACCGAACAAGCCTTGTGCCGACCCTATTTAGACGAAGAGCTGGAGTTGGTGCAGCCCAAATTGATCATCCCGATCGGCCGTTTGGCGATCGAGGTTTTCTACCCGCGCGGAGTCAGCCTAGAAGAAGTAGTCGGAACGGAAATTCAAAAAGATGGGCGCTGGATCGTCCCGCTGCCGCATCCTTCTGGTGCCAGCCGCTGGCACCAGATTGCGGAGAACAAACCGTTGATCAACAAAGCTATTCGCAAGATAAAGAAACGATATCGGGAGCTGTATCCAAATTAACCCGGTTCGCCAGCCAAAACCTGGCTGCGGGTTTTGCGCCGGCCTCGCCAGCGCATGACGGAAATGATCCGGGGGAGGACTTGCGTATAAAGATTGTAGGTCAGCGGGTTTATGGGCAGATCCCAAGCCCCAATCCGGCGAGCTTCATAAGCTCCCAGCCCAACTTTGAACCGATACACACCCCACATCGGATCATTTTCGTTGAACTCGTCCGGCGCTCCCCACAGATCGTACGTTTCGCATCCGGCCGCCTTGCTGGCTTTGATTGCTTCCCATTGCAGGAGATAATTGGGCATGTGCTCGCGAAAAAGATCGCGCGACATCCCATACAAATACCAGGATTGCTTGCCGAAAATGAACAGCATTAGGCCAGCCACCGCCTGGCCTTCCACTTCGGCGATCAAAGGGGCCAGCATTCCGGCGGCAAAAAAGCGATCCCAGACTTCGCGGTAATAAGCTTCGCTGCGAATTACAAAACCATCTCTGACGGAGGTTTCAGCATACATTTGATAGAGCAGGGGGAAGTCACCTGAATTTCCGTTGCGGACTTTGACCTCCTTGCGCTCTGCAAGCCTGACGTTGTAGCGGGTCTTTTGTTTCATGGCCGCAATCAACTCTTCTTCTGACTTGCGCACGTCGATCAGCATCGTGTTGCGCATCTGCACCTGCTCGTTGGAATAGCGCCAGCCCGCCAGCTTCAACTCATCAACAATCTGGCTTCCGGTCGGGTCTTCTTTTGAACCAGGCTCGCCTTGCAAACCGAAACCGTACGAAACGTCGGGATCAATTTTGATAAAAAATGCCCCCGTTTCCCGCGCAAAGCTATCGAGGTCTGAGAAAACGCGGGCTCTGAGTTCGCTGTCCTCCCAATTTCGCAGGATCGGCCCTTTTGGAACGTATAGCATACAAACACTGCGACCCGGGATTGGCAACGAAATACTACGTTGCAGAATTTGAGCCGCCGCCACCAATTTGCCATTTGAATCTTCCCAGGTGCGGTGGTGGGCCTGCCAGCCGAAAGGCTCTTTTGCAGATGCCCACTCTGCAGTCTGTAGTAAATGAGGATTTGGAAGCTTAGATATCAGCTCATTCCATTTTTGTGAATCCATTATGAAATCTACACGATCGAGGTGAAATCGGGCGGGGGAGTGGTGCCAATTTCCGACCCAGGTAAAAGGTCTGCGAACGACTTCAGTATTGAGCTGGTGTTTCCTTTTCCGGCAAGATCGACAATTTTCTTAACTGAGCTATGAAGTTTTCTCCCACTTAATCTATAAGGCTCAACCACGCGCCGAATATCCGGGTGATCTGTAGTCAAATAATCAGCCCCGGCCTCCCAAAGCTGCTCGCTAAGCTTTTCTCCTGGACGCAAGCCCCTAAATTCGATCTGAATATCTTCACCGGGTTCCAGCCCAGATAGCCGGACCAAGTCCTCGGCCAGATCAACAATTCGAACCGGCTTGCCCATATCAAGCATGTAGACATCTCCGACGCTTTCAAATGTTGAGGCTTGCAAGACCAAATGAACGGCTTCGGGAATAGTCATAAAGTAGCGTTCCATCTCCGGATGGGTCACTGTTATCGGTCCGCCCACGGCGATCTGCTGTTTAAAAAGAGGCACCACCGAGCCGCGGCTACCGAGGACATTGCCAAAACGCACAACCGAATAATTTCTTTTTGCGCTTGAACCGGCGTCAAGAACGATCCACTCGGCGATCCGCTTGCTGGCCCCCATCACACTTGAAGGATGGACGGCCTTGTCGGTTGAGATCATGATCAAACGTTTAACGCCCAGGCTTTGCGCGGCCGTCACAACATTGTGGGTCCCCAATATGTTATTGGTCACAGCTTCGGCAACATTTACTTCCATAAGCGGTACGTGCTTGTGGGCGGCGGCGTGGAAAATAACGTCTGGCTTGGTTTCTTTTAGGATCTGTTCGAAACGCTTTGCTTCTCTGATATCCGCGATCACTGGTTGCAGGTTTAGTTCGCGAAAGTCCGTGTGAAGCTCGAGAAGGATCTCAAAAATGCTGTTTTCTCCATGACCCAGAAGAGTTAACTGTGAGGGTTGCCATCGGGCGATTTGCCGACAAAGTTCGCTTGCAATTGATCCCCCTGCGCCCGTTACCAACACGCGTTTGCCCCGCAAGCTTTTGCCAACACGTTCGCGATCGATCTGCGTGGGCTGGCGACGCAGCAAGTCGGTAATGTCCACTTCTCGCAGGCGGTTGACGCTGACTTTGCCGCCAATCAGTTCGTAGATGCCCGGCATCGTACGGAAAGGTACGTTTGCCTGACGGCTCAACTCAGTTGCCTGGCGCAGCATTGTGCCGGGCGCACTTGGAATCGCCATAATGACTTCATTGGCGTGGAGCAATCTGACTTGCTCTGGCAAATCTTTCACCGTTCCTACTACCGGTATGCCGTGAAGGCGTTGTCCCTTTTTTTCCGGGTCGTCGTCAAGATAGCCAACTGGGACAAGCCCTAATTGAGGATTCTTTTGCAACTCACGGACCACTAGGGCGCCAGCATCCCCCGCGCCAATGATTAACACCTGGCGAAAGTTTGAACCGCTGGCACGGTCGACCGCTTTTCGATTTTCGGATAGCAGCCGCAGCCCAAAGCGCAATCCACCGACCGCAGCCAGCGACGTTAGCCAATCCACAACGACCAACGAACGGGCAAAAGGTGAAAAGAGCCGAAAGTAAAACATCGCGAAAACTACTGCTGAAAAAATCAGAGAAGCGACTGTGACGGCAGTGACGATCAGTTTCATTTCGCCGATGCTGGCGTAGGCCCACACGCGTTGATACAAGCCGAACCGTTGATAGACCACAGGTTTGATTAGAAGAGCGGCCAGAACCATCCAGAAAAGGGCTGGCAAATAATCAAGGAAGAATTGTTCGAGATTGAGCCGCAGAATGAAACTGGCCAGCACGGAGGCTACTATCAAAACTAGATCGGCATAGAAAAGCTTGTTACGGCGAAACCAGTCACGCGCCTTCATTGAGCCCAAGCCTCGACAGTTTGCTTCAGACCTTCTGCAAGTGAGACTCGAGCTCGGAAGCCAAGAACGTTTGCCGCTAATATGGGATCACCGATCGATCGCTCGACGTCCCCGAGCCGCGGCGGCTCAAATTCAGGCTGCGGAGCCTTGGGGTAAAGATCTTTGAGAGCCGAAACTAGGTCAAGCAAACTGGTTTCTGTCCCTGAGCAAACGTTGAACGCTATTCCCGCTCCGTCCTTGGCACCAGCAGCGGCGAGATTGGCGTTTACTACGTCTCCAACATAGATGAAGTCGCGTGACTGCTTGCCGTCGCCATAAATCTTGGCGGATTTGACGTTACTCATTCGGTCAATAAACTGGGGAATCGCAGCGGCATATGCAGATGTTGGGGATTGGCGCGGACCGTACACATTGAAGTAGCGTAAGGCGACAGTCGTTACTCCCAACATGCTTGTGTATAGGCGCGCCAAATCTTCGTTGAACTTTTTAGACAGCGCATAGGGAGACAACGTTTCAGGCGGCATGGACTCGCTAAGGGGCATTTCTTTGCCAGTGCCATAAACCGCCGCGCTCGACGCCAAAACAACCCGGCTCACGCCGGCTTGGCGGGCTGCTTCCAGAATTTCAATCGTTCCTTGAACATTGATTGCAAAACACTCACGGGGATTCTCGATTGATTCTGGCACTGAGACGAACGCAGCCTGGTGGAAAACAGTTTCGACGTCCTTCGCAGCTGTGGATACTTTTGCGGTATCGAGCAGATCCCCTTCCACTACTTCTACGTGTCTCTTGAATTCAGCAATATTGGCGCGTGTCCCAGTTGAGAAATTGTCGAAGATGCGCACACTATCGCCGCGTTGTAGGAGGGCCTGGGCTAGGTGCGAGCCAATAAAGCCGGCACCGCCGGTCACCAGGACGCGTGCCAATTAACGCCCCCGGAAACCGAATACAGTGGCGATAGTGCGTAAGATAATGATGAAATCTAGGATTAGGTTTCTGCGCTTAATGTAGTAAAGATCGTACTCAAGTTTTTTCCCCATGTCTTCAATCGTGGCCGCATAGCCCATGCTCACTTGAGACCATCCGGTTATGCCAGGTTTGGCAAGGAGTCGGGCCCGATAGAACGGAATCTGCTTTTCAAAATGCTGCATTAGTTCAGGTCGCTCGGGCCTTGGACCGACTAAAGACATGTCGCCGCGCAATACATTTATGAATTGCGGCCATTCGTCCAAGCGAGTCTTGCGGAGAAAGCGTCCCAGCCGTGTGCTACGTTTGTCGTCTTCCTTTGCCAGCTGCGGCTCCCCATCTTTCTCCGCGTCTACGTGCATGGTTCGGAACTTGATAATGCGATAGGGCTTGCCGCCTTTTCCGGCCCGGGTCTGGAAAAAAATAATTGGGAGGCCAGAATCGACCAGAATTACAAGCGAAATAATCGGAAGTAAGGCGAGCAGCAAAACACAGCCAATAAAACCACCAACGATGTCAATTAGACGCTTCGCCACCTGGTAAATCCGGTTAACACGCGCGTCATCAACAAAGGAGCGCAAAAGCCAGTCTGCTTCCAGGTAATTAATGGGGACTCGGCTAAGTAATTCTTCGTAGGCAACTGGCATGCGTACGATCTCAACCCCATTTTCCTGAGCTTCAAGGATGGCGCGAAATGTTTCCTCGTCTAAATGCCCGCTCACCGCGACCAAAACATCCGAGGCACCGTGCACTTCGATTAAATGCATCAGGTTCTTAGTACCGCCTAGTACTTGGTAGCCCTCGATTTTCTGCCCCTTTTTCTGGGGGTCATCGTCCAGGAGACCCACGATGTTGTAAGCCGTTGGGCGCATCCCATTGATAACTCGCAGCAAGGCAACCCCCGCCTTTCCAGCCCCGACCATGACGGCCCGGCGGGTGAATTGGGGTGCAGTAAAAATCCGGATATAGATGAAGCGCCACGCAGCAGTAAGTAGCCAGGCCGAAAGAGCAAATGTCGCCACCCCGCGCCGGGGCAATGAACCTGGGCTGGAGGTGAAATAAAAAATTACATAGATGCCCATTCCTAAAACAGCTGCCATGATCAACCCATTCAAGGTTTCGCGCCAATTCGAGGCGCGATGGGCGTCGTAGGTTTCAAGAAGCAGCAAGATCCAGAAAACGGGGAGAAGAAAAAACCAGGGATCAGGGCGTGCCTGAAGGAACTCAAAAAAGTCAACTCGGGGACCGGTGTCTACTCCACTGGCCCAAACATAAAGAGCGAGGACCAAGGCAATGGTTGCCATCAATAGGTCGCCGATGACCAGCAGAGCACGGCGCTCGCCAACTCCTAGCCGCCACATACTGGTACCCTCGGAGCGTTTAGCCTCAGCCATTCGCGTGGCCAATCAACCTCCAGGAACGCGGTTCTAGCGCGCTAAATAAAAAGGCCGCGCCCCAAGCAACGTGCATTGTGGCGATGGCCAGTGGGAGTCCGACTACTATGTGCATTCGTTTCTGTTTTAGGGCAGCGAGTAAAGCCGTGACAATAAGGATTGCTAAATATGATACCACCTCGAGTAAAAATACCGATTCCAGCCACGGAAAGCGCACGCTGAGCAGCGGAATTATGACCAGGCTGGCTACAAAGATTGGCGGCAGGGCTTGCCGGAGGCGGATTGTTTCGGGATACCTGCGCAGCATACGAACTTTCCAATATCCATATCGCCAATATTGGCGAGCCAGCGCAGCCAAGCTTTCTCGCGCGTAGTAGATCGACTTTATGACTGGATCGAGCCAGACTGTGCCACCGGCTTTGCGGATGCGAGCATTGAACTCATAGTCTTCGTTGGCTTGAAGGCTTTCGTCAAACCCACCGACCTTCTCAAGTAAGCTTTTCTTGAACGCACCAAATGGCACTGTGTCTACTTCTTGGGCTTTCTCGGTAAAACGATAGAGGGCATCGCCTATTCCCAGCGGATGGGCAGCTGCGATTGCGATCGATTGGGCGATCCAACTTGACCTTCCTGGCTGAACTTCCCAAATGCCGCCCACGATCCAACCGCGGCTTTCCTCTAAGGCTTTCACTGACTTGGAAACGTAATCGGGGCGAGGTACGCAATGGGCATCCAGGCGGAGGATGATTTCTCCTTCGGCAGCAGCGATCGCCAGATTTAGGCCGACTGGAATGCGCCGGGACGGATTGTCTATGATTTTGAGGTGCAGGTCAGCCTTGGATTTTTGAAATTTCGCAATTCTTTCTCGCGTTTTGTCTATAGAGAGCCCATCGGCAATGATTACCTCAAGGTTTTGGCGCGCAAAATCCTGGGAGTAGATTGCATCAAGTAGCTGAAGGATCGTGTTCTCTTCATTGAAACAAGGAACAATAATGCTGACCTTGGGCATTCGCGAATGAATCTTTGTTGCCAGGGGTGAGATTAGATAAAGGCGATAGCTTCCACTTCCACCAACGCGCCCCCTGGAAGCGCGCCGACCTGAACGGTGGAACGGGCAGGAAACACGGGGCCGAAGTATTCTGCGTAGATCTTATTTACGGCCGCAAAATCGGCCATGTTTGTTAGGAACAGCGTTGTTTTGACCACTTTGTCGAGAGAAGACTCGCCGGATGAAATTAAGTTTTTCAGGTTCTCGAGCATTTGTCTTGCTTCTGCTTCAACACCCCCCTCGACAAGCATTCCGGTTTCCGGGTTCATGCCGATCTGACCTGAAGCAAAAAGCATGTTGCCTTGGCGAATTGCTGGGGAGTAGGGGCCAATTGGTTTGGCGCCAGCGAATACAGATACTTTTTCAGATAAAGTCATACGAACCCTCGCTTTTTACAAGGAATTGTCTTTCATTTTACCTAGTAGCAGTAAAGACAATGTAATGACCGCTACTGCTATGACTACACCGTCGAGACCGATAACCGCACAGGAATAGACTCTGGCTAACATCCCTTAAGTTTATGCGAAAGACCCCGCCTTTTGGCGGGGCCTTTTCGATCTCGGATTACACC
>JANWHN010000005.1 GCA_025450445.1 Anaerolineales bacterium
GGGGCAATATCCTTCAAGTCGAGCAGCAGAATATCCTCCCCCTTTTTATCTTCAAGAGAGTCTACGATACTGTGTGCAAGGTCGAGCGGTTCCAAACGAGAGTGCTGCCTCCTTAACCTGCCCCAACCAACGGCGCAGAGAAGAGCCGATTATATACGGAGCCATTCCGATTAAGTACGCTCTGGAATAAAGACACTGAATCGATCAAGACCGGATCCGACGAAATGGTTTTATGGGCGTCCATGGCAGCCATGATCCGTTTTGCATCCGGCGCGCCTGTACCGCGCCTCACTCGGGCGATCGTGAGGTGCGGATTGAAAGGGCGGTCCTCCACCGGGTAGCCGAGGTGAGCCAATCCGCTCTCGATCTTTTGCTGCAGCGTCGCCAAATTCTCTGGTGCTGACACTCCGACCCACAAAACGAGCGGACGCCTTGTATCTGGAAATACGCCGAAGCCTGTCACCTGCAGCTCGAATGGAGAAACCGTCTGCGCGCAATTCTGGATCAACGAAGAAATTTGTTGCACATTCTCTTCAGAAGTTTCGCCGATGAATTTCAAGGTCAAGTGAATATTTTCCACTGCAACCCAGCGCACCGGCACATCATTCAAATCAGCTTTTAAGCTGTTGATCACATTGCTGAGTTGATCCTCAATGGGAACCGGCATTTCCAAAGCGACGAAGGTACGCAAAACGGCCATGGGCTGATTCTACAATGAAGAGGCTAACTGGCTTGGCGCAGCAGACGATCGTAATCTTCGGGCGTATCCACATCAATCGAAATAGAAGGATCCAGCCACGGGACCCATGTCACCTGATGCTTGGGAAAGATCGCTCGCCCACCCACGTCGCCCTCGAGGCTTGCGAAATCCGCAAAGGTTCTTCGGTCGAACAAGACCGGATTGCTGCGATGGCCGTCGACAAGCGGCGCCACGATCGGCGCCAGCGTGGCGGCGTGCTCGGCGCGCAAAGCATTGATGAGTGCGATCGGCAGCTGCGGCTGGTCGACGACCATAAACAATGCCGCGCCGATGCTTGAAGCTAGCGCGGCAAGCCCAGCTTTCACCGAACTGCTCTGGCCAGTCTGCCATTTCTCATTGCGTACGATCTGCAGATTCAATCCCTGCAAGGCGGCTTCTGTCATCTCCGCATCTGATCCTGTCACCACAATGACGGTATCCAATTCAGCGGCAAGCGCCGTTTCAGCAGCCTGGCGCACGAAAGGCTTGCCCTTCCACTCCAGCATTTGTTTTGACTTGCCAAGGCGTTCCGATCCACCGGCGGCCAAGATAATCGCAGCGACGGGTTCGTATACGGTTTTGATTTCCGCAGACGACTGAAATGCAGCCACAAGGGTCGAGTCGTAAGCCGCCAACAATTTTTTCGCGATCCCGCCTGCCGCCGCTTCAAGGTCAGGGGTATCGACCTGGTTTAGCAAAGCGATCTGGCGTGCGCCAACCGGAATGTTCTTGAGCCCGCCCTGCGGGTGAGACAAGACATTCACAATTGCATCCGGGGTGATTGACGCCTTAATTTCCAAGCTGCTCAGCTTGGCAAATATCTCGGTACGATGAACGAATTCTTCGGTCAGTGGCTTGCCAAGAGCAGAAAGCCCGGCAACCACGATGACTGTATCAACAAACTCAGGGATAACTGGCTCATGTTTAGCAGGCGCCTTTAGCGCCAAGCGCCGAGCGCCGTCAGCCTCGACCAGCAGTGGCAGATCATGACGGCCAGCAAATTGGCTAAGCGCCTCCAAAGTAGGTGCGTCTAGTTCGTTTACCCGATCACCCATAGCAGCGCCTGTAAAAACCGTGAGTGGAGATAAATCTGAGGCTTTTAGTGCTTTGATCTCGGCAGGATTTTGAATTGTTAAGTGTTTGTCGGCTTGGACAAGCTGATCGACGGCAAAATGTGTACTTGTGGTGACCAGCACCGGTTTATCAAATTGGCGGGCCAGCAAAAACAGAGCGCTTGTCTTGCCGCCCGCCCCCACAAATGCAAGCTGCGGGCTGGCGCCGAGGCGCAGGGCGCGGCGAAGCCGGATCATTCCCACAGCTTGGCGCGAATTTCGGGGCGGGTCAGCAAGGCTTCTAGCACCCCGCCGCCAATGGCCAACGATTTGTCCGAAACGCGGAAGCAAAACGACGGGTCGTTGCGCGGGTCCAGGTCGCCGATCTTCATCCCGCTACTAACTTCAACAGAAGGGTGGATTAGTCCGCGCAGCACGCCATCAAATCCGGCTCGCAATTCCTGGCCGGCGACCGTGGCGATCAATTCGCCAGCTTTGAGCTGCTGCCCGATCTCGGCAGCCGGCTCAACCTTGCCAGACGCTGGGGCACGCAGCACACGATCACGGCTGTGGCCCGCTATGGTGCCGGGCACGCCGGTGTCGGCGGAGGCGCTGCCCTCCCAAAATACACGCCCAAGATTGTGGCCCCTCATCGTCTCGACCACGGCATGACAGTTCTTGCCCGCCAAGTAGCCCGGCCCAAGACCAACGACCAGGTTAGCTGCGTTGGCTATCACATCCGGGGCGCGCTTGTTCATGCGGGCATCGATCAAGACTTCGCGAGATAGATCAGCCAATGCAATAAGGTTAGGATCGATGATGACGGGAATTTCGCCCTTTTCCAAAACCGCTGCCACTTCTTCGCGTTTGGAGATCAAGCGCGCCTTAACCACTTCAACTTCGGCATGGCCTGCGTAAACGGCTTCACAAAAGGCGACCGTGCGCCGAACCGCAAGCGGTTTCTCCAGCTCGGCGATGACGAGTTGAATTCCGGCCTTGTGCAAGCGCAAGGCGACACCAGTCGCCAGGTCGCCGCCGCCGCGCAAGATAACAATTGCACTCATCTCTTTAGAAAATCCACCAACACTCGGCTAACTTGTTCTGGTTTCTCATAATGGGGAATGTGCCCGGTTCCATCAATCAAATGATATTCGGTTTCGGGTACAAGGTTTTGAAATGTTTGCGCGTAGCGCACAGGCACTGTCGGGTCATGCTCGCCCCAGATCAAGACAGTGGGCTTGCGCAGCTCACCGACGCGGCGAAATAGTTGCAGGTCTTCGTCCAACATGCCCGCCCGCAGAGAGGACAACAGGGCGCGCTTGAAGCCGCGATATTGCATTTGAACCGAATAGCGGCCGATGAAATCACGCTTCATTTCCTCAGTCGGCTTATAGAAGTCCGCTTGCATGCTTTCCAATAGAGTGCTACGACCAAAGAGATTTAGCCCACCGAGAAGGAACTCGCCAATCAGCGGCACGTTTAGGAGTTTGATCGCAAATGGCAGACCCAAGTCAAAGCCAGCCGGATCGATAAACGCCAGCCGGCGCACGCGCTTCGGAAAGCGGAATACGAATTCCGCAGCGACGACCCCACCCATAGAAAGTGAAACTAGGTCGACTTCCTTCAGGTTAAGCGCGTCAAGCAGATCAGCCAGCTGCCGGATGAAGATGCCCTTGTCGTAGCGCAGCCGCGGTCGGTCGGAAAAACCGCGTCCCAGCAGGTCATAGCGCAAGGTTCGAAAACCGGCCGCGGTCAGTCCGGCGAAAGTCGGATCCCAAATAAAGTTGGGCATCGAAAAACCGTGGATCAGGGCGACCGGTTTTCCGCCCTTCGGTCCGCCAAGTTCGTAATAGGTGACTCCATCGGATAAACGAGCTGACTGACCCAGCTGCGTGGCGCGCACCGAATCGTCCATGACCAGGCTCTCGCCTGCAAAGATGCGATCGAACATGAAGGCTAGAGCTTGCCGATGGCGCGCAGCACGCGCTCAGGGACCAGGGGGAATTGATCGATCCACACGCCGATGGCGTCGTGGACGGCGTCGATGACCGCTGCTGCGAACGGAATATAAGGCATCTCGGCCATGCCGCGCACACCCCATGGCCCAACATGGTCGGGATATTCAAGGATCAACGATTTCACTTTGTCCGGAACATCGAGAACGGTTGGGATCAAATAGTTCGAGAGGAATGGGGTCTTCACGTAGCCATTTTCCTGGACAAAATTTTCCATGATCGCGTACCCAGCCGCTTGCACTACCGCGCCTTCAATCTGGCCTTCAACCTGTTGGGGA
Source organism: Anaerolineales bacterium (assembly GCA_025450445.1). Classification (GTDB taxonomy): domain Bacteria; phylum Chloroflexota; class Anaerolineae; order Anaerolineales; family UBA11579; genus JAMCZK01. Next base: position 4,085 of record JANWHN010000005.1, read on the forward strand.
TTTATTGCCTTGCCCACATCATCGGCGCAAATAACATTGGTGATGTGGACGTGGCCAGTTTCGGTATCGACCTCGAGCTCGACCGTTTCGGCTACGTAGCCATAGGCAAAATTGGGATTAGCTTCACCCGTCTCCGGGTGGAAGGGCGAGGTCTTAGGCGGCACGTATTTGTATTCGGCGATCGCAGGGCGGTCCTCATTGCGCCACTTCTGTAGTGCAAGATCAGCCGCGCCGCGGATGGCGTTGCCCGCCATAAATGTCATCCGCGAAGCGGACGCGCTGCCTGAGTCGGCTGTGTGGGCTGTATCGGCCAGCACCATCTCGACCTTGTCGACGGGCACGCCGACCGCTTCAGCGGCCATCTGCTTGAAGACCGTGTGCGCGCCCTGCCCCACATCAGAGCCGGCATGGTGAACGACTACGCGCTCGATCTCACTTTTGCCATGCAGCTCGATCGTTGCCCAGCAGCGTTCGGGGAAACCAAACGAAAAGCCAATATTTTTAAAACCGCTTGCGAAACCCAGCCCGCGGCGAATGGTCGAGGATTTTTTGTTTGTGGTTTTACTGCGAGCCCAGTTCTTTTTGCTTTTCTTCCAGCCTGCAGATTTGGCGGCAGCCGTGATCGTTTGCTCCAACGTCACACCTTTTGGCATTTCAGATCGGACTGACAGGCTGCCACCATCGCGCACGATGTTGCGCATTCGCAGCTCGACCGGATCCATCTTCAGCGCCTCGGCCAGCTTGTTCATTTGGGTTTCGGCGGCAAAGGCGCCTTGCGGGCCGCCAAAGCCGCGGAAGGCACCGTTGGGTAGATTGTTGGTGTACACCGCGAATGAGTCGACCTTAACATTTGGAATCACATATGGCCCGCTGGTCATCAAGGTTGCGTTGCCTAGAACCTTCGTTGACGTGTAGGCATATGCGCCACCGTCGGCGATCACTTCCGACTCCGCGGCGATGACCTTGCCGTCTTTGGTGGCGCCCCACTTCGAGCGAATGATGTAAGGGTGGCGCTTGTGATGCCCGATCATCGATTCAGCCCGGCTCCAGACGATCTTGACCGGACGCAGAATGCCGCGCTGCTGCAGCCGCCACACGGCCAGCGCTAGCACGATCTGGATCGACATGTCTTCGCGTCCGCCAAACGCCCCGCCAATGGCGGGATGGATCACGCGCACCCGCTCCTCCGGCAGGCCGAGCGAATGGGCAATGGCGACGCGCTCCTCATGCGCCCATTGACCGGCGACCTCGACCGTGACCCGGCCCTTATCATCTATGTAGGCCAGGCCGGCCTCGGGCGCCAGGTAGGCATGTTCTTGCGCCGGCGTGCGATATTCGCTTTTGATGATCACGTCCGAGTCAGCGAAGCCTTTGCGAACATCACCTTGCCGGATTTGGTAATGGCAAAATACGTTGGATTCTTGGCCCGGAAACAGCAAGGGAGCCCCCGGTTTGCGCGCTTCCAGCGGATCGGTGAGCACGGGCAGATCTTCGTACTCCACGCGAATCAGATCGCGGGCTCTGGTCGCGATCACCTCGGTTTCGGCGACGATGAACGCAACCTGATCGCCGACGAAGCGCACGCGGTCGGCATGCGGCACACTGCTGCCAGGACCGCACAAAACCGGCTGGTCATGGATGATCAGACCATATTCATTGGTGGGAACGTCCTTGGCCGTAAAAATTCCGACGACACCATCCAAAGCCTCTGCCCGGCTTGTATCAATTAACAGAATACGCGCATGCGGGCGGCCCGCGAAAAGGACCTTGGCGTGAGCCTGGTTGGGTTTGTTAATGTCGCCGGGATAAAGGGTCTGCCCGGTAACTTTGCCCAACGCGTCGACCCGCGTTAGGGAAACGCCAATCGCCTGAGCCATCTTTAATATTTAAAAGGTTTCTTTTTCGTCAACTCTGCCATTCGCTCATCTTTATGTCCACCAGCAAGCGAATAGAAAAAAGAACTCAGGGTCGAGAACACTAAAAAGAGAACAAAGCTGAGCACCACCGCTGCCGCGATTTTCACGTAGAGATTTTCAGGGCCGCGCACATCTGGATCGATGCTATTTAAGATATCGGGGTTGCCAGCCAAGGCGTAAGAGACCAAAGTTTCGGCTAAACCAAAAGCAATGATTGGAGTCACGATTAGCAGCAGGCAACCGATGCCGCGCCATATGGGATGGACGCGCCACGGAAATGGCCCGCGGCTCTTCCGACCGGGTGTGTTCATGTTTTTACCTCCACTTTAGAAGCTTCCTGAATTGCATCGATGATCTTGTAATAGCCGGTACAGCGACACAGGTTGCCGGTGACCGCCTGCTGGGCTTCAGCTCGCGTTGACTTGGGTCGCTCTTGGAGCAGCATCGCACCCGACATCAGGAACCCTGGCGTGCAGTAGCCGCATTGCACCGCGCCGTGGTCGATGAAGGCTTGCTGGACCGGATGCAAGCTGCCGTTGTGGGCGAGCCCTTCGATCGTGATGATCTCGGAACCGTGCGCTCGCGGCGCGGGCACCAGGCAGCTCATCACCGCCTTCCCGTCAAGAAAGAGGGTGCAGGCGCCGCACTCGCCTTCAGCGCAGCCCTCTTTGGTGCCGATCAGTAACGCATCTTCGCGTAAAAAGCGCAGCAGCGTTTTTTCATGTCCGCTGTTGATCTCGAGGTCTTTTCCATTCACCTTTGTGCGTATTGGGTGCTGGCTGCTGCCTCGCTCAGCGTTGGTCCTGCCCTGTTCTGTCATTGCCAGCATGACTGGCTTGTTGGGAATACGCGCCGGTTGCTTCTTCTCCGAAAGATCTGTGAGAATGCGCTGAACTGAAACCTTCACCATCTGACGGCGGTAGGCGCCCGAACTGCGCACATCATCAATTGGGGCTGCGGCTTTGAGGGCTTTATAAGCAGCCTGCGCAATATTTGTAGCGGTCAGCTTTTTGCCGCGCAGGAATTTCTCTGCGGCGGTGGCGCGGATAATGGTCGGGGCGACCGCGCCCAAAGCGATGACGGCTTCACTGATTTTGCTACCTTCGAATATCAAGACCGCGGCGACATTCACCACCGAGATCGCTTGAGCGCGCCGCAAAGTGATCCGCAAAAATGCGCCGCGAGCAGTTTTGGGATCGAGGGCGGGGAACTTGATATCCACCAGCATTTCGTCCGGCTGCATGACCGTCTTGCGCACGCCAGTGTAGAACTCGGCCAGCGAAATTGTGCGCTCGCCGCGCACGGAGCGCAGCAAGACGCTGGCGCCCAGCGCCATCAACGCCGGTATGGTGTCGTTGGCAGGCGAGGCGGTGATCAGGTTGCCGGCCACGGTGCTGCGGTTCCGGATCTGTGGCGCGCCGACTTCATAGCTAGCCTGCGCAAGCGGCAAAGCCTGCTTGCGCAGCAGCGCCGAGGCGACGCATTCATTGTGCGTCACAAGCGGGCCAACATGGATAATTCCGTCAGAATCCTTGCGGATGTCAGCGAGCCCGGGAATCCGCGTGACATCGATCAACGTATCGATCCCTTTACGCACGCCCAGCTCCATCTCGAGGATGAGATCGGTCGCGCCGGCAACAATGCGTGCGCTGGGGCCGCGCGTGGCTAAGGTTTCAATCACCTCATCGACCGTGGTGGCTGTGATGTAGTTAGTCCACATGCGGTCTTTATTGTAAAGCAACTGAAAAATTAGCGGATGATGTCAACAGATTCTTGTCAAGGACGATGCACCAGGAGGCCCAGGACAAAAGAGAATTAGAAACCCAACTCCTCATTCAGGCCAAAAAATGTCAAGCGGTTATTGCAAATCCTGTTGGCTTCCGCAGGTTCTCCAGCATCCAGTTGCGAACTCGAATTTAGACGCTCATCGGTTTCCCGTCCCCGCCCCGCCGAAGCATAATAATTTCAGCCATGATGGATACCGCTATCTCTTCCGGGGTTTCGGCGTTTAGCTCGATCCCCATCGGGGATACCACCCGATCTAATTTCTTTTTGTCGATACCTGCACTTTCCAGCTTTTTGCGCGCCTCAGCCCAACGCTTGCGCGAGCCGATGACGCCAAGGTAGCCGAACGGCAGGTCCAGCAACGCGGGTAGCCCGTTCACATCGACCTCGGCATTGCGCGTGGTGAGAACCACGAAGGTTTGCGAATTGATATCGAGCTGTTTAGGCAGTTCCGAGATTGGGCCGGGGTAAAAGGCATCCGCCTCGGGGACAATCTCCGGCGTGCAAAGCTCGGGGCGATCGTCACTGACCAGAATGCGGAAGCCAAGGAACTTAGCCAGCTTAGCCATCGCCCGCCCCACATGTCCGGCGCCGATGATCAGCAGGGTTGATTGAGGTTGGATCGCTTCCACAAAGACCTCCAGAGTGCCGCCGCAGATGCCGGGGTCACCGCGCCCTGCGTCGCCGGCCAACGAATATTCGAGCGTGCGCGGCGTGCCGTCTTTGAGCGCCGCCAGCGCTTCGTCGATAACCCTCGATTCCATCGCCCCGCCGCCAATAGTGCCCTCAATACGGCCATCGGGGAAGACTAGCATCTTGGCGCCAGCTTGCCGCGGCACGGAGCCGCTGGTCTGGGTGATGGTGCACAAGGCGACGCTCTCGCCGCGAGATTGCAGCTCGGCGAGGCGCGAATAGATGTTCATCCAGGGAATCTTACTCTAGCCCTCTGTGTCTGTGCGGGAAAACCGGCGGGAGCTGCCTAATCTATGTCAGATGAAGTAAGAATAAGCTCATAGCCATAAACAAACCGCGTTTCAAAGCGCTCTTGTAGATCAAGGACGGATATGTCAGAGGAAAGGTTTTGATAGATCTCAACCCGATAGTGGATAGGCAAAGTGTGACCGCTAATCCGATAGAAGAACTGTGCCATCCGGTAGATTATGTCAAACCCCTCCGTGCCTGGCTGATTTGCCTGGATTAGATCAGCGTTGCGCATAAGACGTCTCCATCTGAGACTATTTCCAAAATAGAGAACATCACTCAAGTGAAGGATTTCCCTCTTCCCCGTCGAATCCATTTAAAAGGAGCCTGCGTTGATTACCATCCCCTAAGTCCTCATTAATGATGTACCACTGGTCGCCCATAGCCAGATCGACCGAGTTAAAAACATTCGGCGTAACTAGTCCGACCTCATACAGATAATTCATCGAGCTCGGGATGGGAGGAATATAAGACCTAACGGGAGTGAGAACGGAAAAAGTGCTTACATAGAAAAACCACGAAAGCAATGTGAATCCAATATAGAAGTTGGAGACTGCTTGGCGCTGGGCAGCAAGGCGAGGTTTTCTTTCCACCCGTTTATTGACATCAAAAGACACCTCACAGACCCCGAAAAGCTCCTTACGCCGATCAGCAATATATTTATAGATACGCGGACCGATCCGGGTCAGCGCACCCAGTTCGAGCAAAGGGTAAAACGGGAAAAGGAGGGGATGTACATGGGTAATGACTTTGTAGAAATCGTAGCCAACGTACAGCCGTCCATCCTTAATGGCATGAATATTTCGTTCAACCGTTTCGCGCGAAAGCGAATGTTCCTCGAGCAGTTTCAAATTCTTTGATAGCGGTCGGAAATCGAAAGCCTGAATAAAATTGATCGCATTCAAAAACTGCACGGTTCGCTTGCAAAGATTGCAATAGTCATCGTACAGCACGGTCACGTGCTTGGCCGGGCTCAGCTGAGCAAAACAAATTCCCCATAGAATCAGCTCAAAAAACGGTAGATAAGAAAGTTGCAACCCAATCGCCGAAATCAAGAAGAAGCCAAGACCCCAAACAACAACAAAATACTTACCTGGTTTGAGCCACATCAAAGGGATCATCGCCAACTGGTAAACGGTTTGAAAAACCACGCTAAAAACGGAAAAAAATGACAGCAATTGCGGTGCGACTGTTTGGGACCAACGGAAGGCTTCATAAAACCGGTTGAGGTAGGAACTGGTTAATAGGACAGAAATAGTTTGCCCTGATAGCCAGTAGGTATCGCGCAAATGGAATTGAATTGCGCCCAGGCTGACGAGTGCGTAACTTGCGAAGAGAATAAATTTATAGATCGTATGGTGCCGCCGGTCGGGGTTGCCTAACAAGCTGTAAACAGACCTGGCGATCGTTTGCAGCCATGCTGGACCGCGCCCGGATAACAACGCCGCATCTAAAGAATAAACCTGTCCCGCATTTACCAGCAGGAAATAAAGCATCATGAGGGTTAGCACATTGGTGCCCAGCGTGGTGGTGCCCAGCAGGAAGTCGAACTGGTTATAGAAGATCAGCAAAGCGAACGATGCTAAAGGCGTCAGAAGTCCGACAGTAAACAGCAACCAAAGACCACACATGATTACGGCGGCCCAAGCCTCTTGGGGTGCTGTAATCCAAAAATCCATTACATTAAAACGTGGGAAATAGAAAAAACTGGCACCCAGAATCAGGACTGTTCGGATGAGCGCGATCAAACCCACCAGCAGGCGGGCCACATTTAATTTTCTGGTCTCAGCAGGAACATCGTACACAAGAGGGAAATGAGAAGTAGAAATAAACCGGTAAAAACGATCGACCCAATCCATTTTGAAAATGCGAGAAAAGCTCAAAAGCACCGAGCGTAATACAAGGGTAAATAAAATGACCAACCCACCTGAGAAAAGCCACGCCAGCCTTGGGATATTCCCTAAATTGAATACACCTCGGACCAATGTAGCCAGAAGAAAGGCGATACTCACAGACACCGCTCCAAGGCCAGGCAACCACCATCGCCCAGGCTTACTTGCCTGTCTCAAGTTAAAGTAGATTTGAGCAAGCAAAAATGGCAATAGGGCCGAAACAGCTAAAACGAACGTGCGACCGCGTTCAATCGACTGGGTGTCGGCTAAAGACAGAGACCTCAACCAGTAACCTAAGTAGACAGAGAAAATTGAAAAAATGGAAATCTGCAGCAAATCACGGACTGGATGATCTAATCTTTGGTCGGTCATCTGCAATTAAAGTCTCGGTGAGGTCACCGCAGGCAAACAGCTCAAGCAGTCTAAACCAGCGACACATAACCGTCAACACCGCTCGGCATTGGGGCCGAAAATCGACATGGGATAATCAACTCATGAAGTTATGTTTGGCTTGCAAAACAACTTTTGAGAGTGATAAGTGGACCTGCCCAAACTGCGGAAACACTCCAGAACTAAAGGACGGCATCGTTCGCTTTGCGATGAAC
>JANWHN010000006.1 GCA_025450445.1 Anaerolineales bacterium
GATCCAAGGTGCGATCAGGGTTGAGCGTCACATTTTCGAGCACCGAGCCAAAGCGGTGGGCGGCTGACCAAATATCGGGTTCGGCTTTTTGCGAAAGGTTGATAACTTTCGCATAGCAGCCGCCTTCAAGATTGAAGACACCGTTGTCGCTCCAGCCATGCTCGTCGTCGCCGATCAGAGCGCGGGATGGATCGGCCGAGAGCGTGGTCTTGCCGGTGCCGGAAAGGCCGAAGAACAAGGCGGTGCTGCGATCGGCGCCCACGTTGGCCGAGCAATGCATGGATAGCACGCCTTGTTTGGGGAGCAAATAATTAAGGGCGCTGAAGATCGATTTCTTGAGCTCGCCAGCATAGCGCGTGCCGCCGATCAGGACGATCTTTTTAGTCAGGTGGACAAGAATAAAAGTGCCGCTGCGCGTGCCGTCTTTTTTCGGGTCGGCTTGCATCTCTGGGGCGTGCAGAACAGTGAAGTCAGGTTTGAATGATTTGAGCTCTTCAGCAGACGGGCGGCGGAACATGTTATTCAGGAATAATGTGTACCAAGCCTTCTCGGAGACAAAGCGCACCGACAGGCGATACTTCGGATCGGCGCAGGCGAACAGATCGCGGGTGTAAAGCTTATTTTTCTTATTGAGATATGAAATCACTTTTTGATGCATGGCATCAAAAGTAGCTTCGTCGATCGGGCGATTTACATCGCTCCACTCCACATCTTTTTCAGAGCCTGGCTCGCGCACGATGAACTTGTCCAATGGCGAACGGCCCGTATGTGGACTGGTAACCGCATTGAAGGCACCGGGCGCGGTGATCTCGCCTTCGCCATTGGCGACGGCGTGCTCGTAGATCTCAGGAACGCTGAGATTGGCAAACGCTTTGCGCAGGTCGAGTGAGATTTTCTTAAGGTTTACCGGCCGTTTACCGGCTGGCTTTGATTTTTTGGCGGTTTTTTGTTTGGACTTTTTGGAGACTCTTTTCTTTGTGATCAACGGGGGATCTCCTGAAGGTGGTTAATCTAGCCGAATTGTAACAAACGCCGGCGTGGTGACAGCAAGACTGCATTAGGGCTGTTGCATTACACTTTACGACTTTCCCTACCTTGAGGCGGCGACAACTCTTTTCGACTCTTTTAGGTCGGATTTACAATAAGCAATTCCTTAGGAGAAATTATGTCTGCAAAACAATTGGAAATCAGCCATGATTCGCTTGACGCTGTAATTCGTGACGAGCTTAAGAAAGACTCGCTCGCTGCTTTGCTGAAAGCGCTTAAAAAGCAGCACCCGGCCGACATCGCGGTCGCGTTGGAACGGCTGAGTGGTGCGCAGCGCAAACGCGTCTTTGCGGCCTTGACGCCGGTGCAACAGGCTGAGGTATTGAACGAATTCTCCGGCAAAGTAGCACGGGACCTGCTCAATGAAATGTCGATCGAGCAGATGGCCGGCTTGCTCGACCGGCTGCCCATGGACGAGGCGGCGCGGATCATCTCAGAGTTCAAGAGGCGCCGAGCTGCGATCCTGGCAGCCATGTCGAAAAAACATGCGGCAGATGTACAGGAATTGCTCAACTACCCGCTTAACAGCGCGGGGCGGATGATGACCGAGAAGTTCGCCCGCGTGGGGCCCAAGATGACCGCCAGCCAAGTGCTGGAAATGCTGCGCAAACAGGATTTCAGCCTGGAGACGCTTACAAACTTGTACGTGGTTGACGAAGATGATCACCTAGTCGGCGTGGTTGCCTTGCGCGAGGTGGTGGTCGCTTCCAGCACGAAGCGCATCGAGCAGCTAATGGCCCGCGATGTGATCAGCGTCAATCCGTTGACCGATAAAGAAGAAGTCGCCCAGCTGCTGTCACATTACGACTTCTTGGCTATCCCGGTTGTCACGCCCGAGAATAAAATGCTCGGCGTTATCACGGTTGACGACGTGATCGACGTGTTGGTTGCCGCAGGCGGCGAAGATATTTTGAAATTCGGTGGTGGCGAAAGTGGCACGGCATTAAACGAGCCGTACTTCACCATCCCGATGAAGACCGTGATCTTTCGCAGGCTCGGCTGGCTGCTACTTTTGTTTGTTGCCGGGACGTTGACCGGATCCGTCTTGCGGTTTTTCGAGACCGAGCTAGCCGCGGTTGTGGCTTTGTCTTTCTTCATTCCGCTACTGATCGGCACCGGCGGCAACACCGGCGCCCAAACGGTTTCCACGCTCATCCGCGGTTTGGCTATGGGCGAGATTCGCACGCGAGATGTTTGGCGCGTGGTCTGGCGCGAATTCCTAGGCGGGCTGCTGCTGGGCCTCATTCTCGGCGCGGTGGCTTATGTGCGCGCCATCGTTTGGTCGCCCGACCCGGCGCTCGCGCTGGCCGTGGCTCTGGCCATTGTCGCGATCTGTACTTGGGCGAACACAATCGCTTCGCTGATTCCGCTGATCGCGCATCGCTTAAAGATCGATCCGGCCGCCGTATCTGCGCCGCTTATCACGACGTTGGTTGACGCGACTGGGTTGGCAATCTATCTGGGCATCGCCAAAGTCACCATGGGCTTGTAGAGAACCCTTGACCCCTTGACATTTTTCCCTTATATTGTGCTGTATAGACAAATGACCCCCATCTATGGCGTGACCCCAAGGACAGCAAAGAAGTAGAGGACCTTCATGGTTTCCAATTCCCACTCCACAGACAACCTGCAGGGACAGGGGAGGAGTGTAAGCCCAAGTCAAAACGTGCCTTGTCATCGACAGGGCATTTTCTTTTCCCAAAACCAATCTTCAAAACCTGAGCAGTTAAGCTGAGGAGGTGCCCCGAGACCCGCGGTGACCTCTCTTTAGCTTTGCAAGACCCCAAACTCACTCTAGGAGGAAGAGGATGTCTAGGAACAAACTGAATCTTTTATTTAGCCTGCTAATAATCGGCTCTTTGCTGCTCGCTGCGTGCGCTGCCCCAGCCGCAGAGCCGACGGAGGCGCCAGCCGCTGAAGAACCGGCTGCCGAGGAACCGGCAGCGGAACCGCTCACGTTCGGCGTGGTTCTTGTCGGTCCCGCCAACGATCATGGCTGGAGCCAGGCCCACGCTGAAGGCGCACAGTACGTCGCCGACAATCTTGGCGCGAACTTGATCTTGTTCGAATCGCTCAATCCGGCCGACAAGCCTGAAGCGACGCTTGACGGTGTGGTCGATGACATGATCTCGCAAGGCGCGACGCTAATCATCACCACGTCTGACGAATTCGAAGAAGACACCGCTACCGTGGCTGCCAGCCACCCCGACGTCATCTTCATCAATGCATCTGGCGACGACGTCCATACTGGCGAAGCAGGCCCCAATCTGGGCAACGTCATGGGCCGAATGGAAGATATGAAGGCGATCGCTGGCTGCGCCGCCGCGTTGACCACGCAAACCGGCAGCATCGGTTACGTCGGGCCGCTGATTAACTTCGAAACCCGCCGCCTGGTAGCTTCCGCGTATCTCGGCGCGAAGTATTGCTACGAGAACTATCGCGGCTTGGACCCTGCTGACCTTGACTTTGCTGTTACCTGGATCGGCTTCTGGTTCAACATCCCTGGCGTGACGCTCGACCCGACCGAAGTTGTTTCCAACTTCATCGACACGGGTTCGGACGTGATCATGAGCGGCATCGACACGACCGAAGCCATCGACGTGGTTGGACAACGCTTTGCAGCTGATGAAGTGGTGCATGCAGTTCCTTACGACTTCATTGGCGCTTGCGAGACTGCACCTGCGGCTTGTTTGGGCGTGCCGTTCTTTAGTTGGGGTCCCGCCTACCTTGCGTTGGCCCAATCGGTGCAAGACGGCACTTGGGTGCAAAGCTGGGACTGGAACGCCGCAAACTACAACGCGCTTGGCGATCCGACCCAGACCGACGTTGGTTGGGTGCCTGGTGAAGGCTTAAGCGCCGAAGCCAGCGCAAGTCTAGATCAGTTCATTGCCGGCTTGGCTTCAGGTGAGATCAATGTGTGGACCGGACCGATCAACCTGCAGGACGGCAGCGAATACATCGCAGCTGGCGCAACTGCCACCGATGATGAGATTTGGTATCTGCCTCAGTTGCCTGAGGGCGTAGAAGGCCCAAGCGAGTAAGCCAACAATTCACAGTTAGAATGAGGGAGCGACGAAGGTCGCTCCCTCTTCTTTTACAACTCATGCGTGTAGAACTGCAAAACATCCGCAAGCATTTTGGCGAGGTGCGCGCCAACGATGACATCAGCCTGATATTCGAACCCGGGAAAATTTACGGATTATTAGGGGAAAACGGAGCCGGCAAAAGCACGCTGATGAAGATCCTTTCCGGCTTTCAAAAACCGGATGGTGGAAAAATTATCCTGGATGGCAAAGCGCGGCGTTTCGATTCGCCCGCGGATGCGCTGGCGGCGGGTGTGGGCATGCTCTACCAGGAGCCTCTCGATATGCCCCCGTTTCTGGTGCTCGAAAATTATCTATTGGGGCAAAGACGCGGATTTGCGGTTAATGCGCGCCAGGCTGCCAAAGATCTGCGCGAGCTCGGGAAGAAATATGGCTTCGATATTCAGCCCGAGGAGCATATTCGCGATCTGAGCCTGGGCGAGCGGCAGCAGCTTGAGCTGCTGCGTCTGCTGGCCGGGGGCGCGCAATTGCTCATCCTCGACGAGCCGACCACCGGGATCAGCACCGAACAGAAGGTTCTGCTCTTTGACTCAATGCGCAAACTCGCCAAGGACGAGGGCAAGACCCTGATCCTTGTCTCCCACAAATTAGACGAAGTCCAGGACTTATGCTCGCAAGTATTTGTTCTGCGCAAAGGGAAGCTGGTCGGCGAAGCCAAACTGCCCTGCCCTAACGAACTGCTGGTGAACTTAATGTTCGAGAAGCTCCCGCCGCGCCGCGAGCGCGCCAGCCGCGAGCAGAAGCAAGTGGCTCTAGAGCTGAAAGATGCCGTGGTTGCAACGCCGCGATTGGAACTGCAACCATTGAATCTAACGGTCTATGCCGGCGAGGTGTTCGGCTTGGCCGGCTTGGAAGGCAGCGGCCAGGAAATTTTGCTAAAAGCCTGCGCGGGTCTGCTCCCGATCAGAAGCGGCAGTATGCAACTCGGCCACCAACCTTTAGATCAGCTCGACTACCACGCTGCCCGCGCCGGGGGCATTAGCTATATGGCCGCCGGCCGAGTCGAAGAAGGCCTGGTGGCTGGGCTCACCCTGACAGAGCATATGGCGCTAGTCGATCAAGAAGCTGGTTTCTTCGTGGATTGGGCAGGCAGCCGTGCTCGCACGAAAGAGCGCGTCCAGCACTTTCAGGTGGTCGGGACCAGTGAATCCACGGTTGAGCAGCTTTCGGGAGGTAACCAGCAACGATTCCTCTTTGCGATGCTGCCTTCTTCATTGAAACTGATTCTGCTTGAGCACCCCACCCGCGGCCTCGACATCCGTAGCACCGATTGGATCTGGCAGCAGCTCGATGAGCGGCGCAAAGACGGCACCGCCATCTTGTTCATCTCAGCCGACCTGGACGAGGTCGTCGAGCGCAGCGACCGCATCGCCGTATTTTCCGGCGGACGCATGTCTCGCGTCGTGGACGCAGCTAAGACGAATGCCGAAGAACTGGGTCACCTGATCGGCGGCGAGCAATGAGACCTGGCTGGCTCGATCGCATCTGGCCGCTGCTGCCAGTTCTGGCGGCTCTAGCGTTCACGTCAGTCCTGCTACTTCTGTTTAAGGCATCGCCAGTCGTAGCGTTCAGCGCCATGCTCGAAGGCGCGTTTGGCAGCAGCGAAAGAATTCTCAATGTGATCGCGTTCTGGATCCCGCTGCTATTGTGCGCGGCGGGGTTGCTGATCACATTTCAAGCCGGCCTGTGGAACATCGGTATTGAGGGGCAGATCATTCTCGGCTCGATCGGCGCCACCTGGGTGGCGCTCAGCCTCGAGCTGGCTGCCCCATTGCAGATCACGTTGGAAATCCTGGCCGCGATGGCGGGCGGCGCGCTGTGGGCGGGCATTGCTGGCTGGCTGAAAACTCGTGGTGGCGTGCACGAGATCTTTGGCGGGTTAGCGCTCAACAATCTAGCCATCATTCTGACCAATTACCTGATCTCTGGCCCCTGGCAGCCACCGGAAGGTGGCAGTTTCCGCGGCACGGTGCCATTCGGCGAACATGCGTTATTGCCATTGTTTGATGGCTCGCGTTTTAGCCCACTGGCTTTGATCCTGGCTGGAACGGCATTCTCGATAGTCATGATTGCATTGCGCAATAGCACCTGGGGGCTCAAGCTCAAAGCATTGGGGCGCAATTCGCGCTCAGCATTTTTGCTCGGCGTATCCAGCAACCGCGAAGCTGTGCTGGCGATGATGTTCTGCGGCGCCTTAGCCGGCTTGGGCGGCGCAGTGCGTGTACTGAGCTGGTTCGACAGCTTGCGCCAAAGCATCTCGGGTGGTATTGGCTACCTCGCCCTATTGGTCGTGATGTTGGCCGCTTATCGCGTGCTGTGGGTTCCCTTCGTGGCGTTTTTCTTTTCTGCAGTGTTAAATGGCGCGATTGTTTTGCAATTGCGCACGCAATTGCATTCCTCGCTGGGCGATATTCTCACTGGAGTAATGGTTTTGTTTGTATTGCTGCTTGGCGACCCGATCCGATTGCGCGGACTGCGCAGGGCCAAAGACGATGGATAACGGGCAGCTGATCGCGGTCCTCGCCTCGATCCTGCTGCAGGCCTCGCCGCTGATCATCGCCGTGTGCGGCGAAACGCTCACCGAGCGCGCCGGCATCGTGAACCTCTCGCTGGATGGCACCATGCTGCTTTCAGCCATGACTGGGTTCGTAGCCGCGCACTTAACTGACAATTTGATGCTGGGCTTCGCCGCAGGCGCGGCGGTCGGTGCATTCTTCGCCCTAATCGTGGCTTTCAGCAGTATTCAGCTAAAGCAAAGCCAGGTGGCCACCGGCTTCGTGCTCACGCTCCTGGGCGATAGCTTGAGCGCGTTCTTGGGACAGGAATACACCCGGCTGCCCGGACCTTCGGTTCCGCATTTCGCAATTCCGATCTTGAAGGACATCCCAATTCTTGGACCAATCATCTTCAACCAAGATGGCTTGGTCTATTTCGCGATCTTGTTGATCTTCGCCACATCGTGGTGGCTGTTCCGCTCTCGACCCGGGTTGGAGTTGCGCAGCGCCGGCGAGCGGCCCGAAGCTGCCTTTGCCCGCGGCGTGAACGTGCGCCGCCTGCGCTACCTCTACACCGTTATCGGTGGCGCGCTGGTCGGCATCGCCGGTGCGGCTTATTCGCTGGATGTAAAGATCGGCTGGAGCGAAGGGCATACGCGTGGGCTGGGCTGGATCGCCCTGGCGATCGTCATCTTCGGCGGCTGGTCGCCCGTGCGCGGTGCCATCGGCGCCCTGCTTTTTGGCGCCACCAAGGCAGCGGCTACCGTTTTGCAGCGCGCCTTCCCCGAAGTATCCGTTGTGGCATTCAACGCCCTGCCGTGGCTGCTCATGATCGGCGTGCTGCTGTTGGTGAGCAATAAGATCGTGGGCCGGCTTCTGGTGAATGCGCCGCCTGCGCTCAAGCGCCCGCTGCAGCGAATGCTGCAGGTGGCGCCGCCCGCCGCTTTAGGGACGGAACTCAAAAATGAGTGAGGTAGAAAGCCCGCGGCTGTATGTCCGCGCCCTGACCGCGCTCTTGCTTCCGCTTGTCGTGGTCATCATCATTCCATGGCTGCTGCGATTGCAGTTTGCGGGCGTGGATACCAGCTGGGCTGAGCTTCCGGCTCTTGCCTGGGTGGGAAGAATCCTGGGTGGATTAACAGTAATTCTGGGGCTCAGTGTTTTCTTTTGGTGCGTGAGTCTTTTCGTCAACGTCGGACGTGGCACTCTTGCGCCCTGGGACCCGACCCAGGAGCTTGTCGCCGTCGGCCCTTATAAACACACGCGCAATCCGATGATCGGTTCGCTGGTCTTGTTTCTCTTAGGCGAGGCTTTGTTTCTGGGATCGACGGTGGTTGCCGCCTGGGCTTTTGTACTGTTCGCCGTCAATCATGTCTATTTCATTTATTCAGAAGAACCCGGGTTGGAAACGCGCTTGGGCCAGAGCTATCGCGACTACAAAGAACACGTGCCTAGGTGGATCCCGAAGCTGTAAGAATTACGCCTTCTTCATCCTGACGACGATTACATTTCCAAGCAAGATCAGCGCAACACCCACAAATTGCCACACGTTTAGCTGCAAGCCTTCAAAGATGGCAGATAACACAAGCGCAACCAGCGGAAACATAACCGTGACATAAGCGGCGCGGTCTGCGCCGATGCGGCCCAGCAGAGTGAGATAGGTGCTGAAGGCGATCACTGAGCCGAATAGCGCCAGGTAGATCAACGAACCGATGTAGCCAGCAGAAACTTCAAAGCTGAATTCGACCCCGCGCACAAGTGCGAAGGCCATCGTAAAGATCGAGCCATACAGCATGCCGTAGGCGTTGGTCTGGATCACGGGCAGCCCGGCGCGCTGGTTGCGCGCCGAAACAATGTTGCCGATGGACGCCGACACCGCTGAACCTAGTCCCAGGACCAATCCGAGCACTCGGCCCCCAGCCAGATCAAGCCCGACCAGCTCAGGCCAAAAGATGAGGGCCAAGCCGAGGATGCCGACCAGCGAACCCAGCAGGACGCGGCCGCGGATCGGGCTGCGCAGTATGAAGAAACCAAAGAATACATTGAACACAATCACGGCGGAGAAGAGCACGGAGACCAAGCCGCTGGTTACATAAACTTCGGCGAAATAAACCATCACGTAGTTCAACGAGAACAACATCAACCCCTGCAAAGCCATAAACAGTTGTTCTTGCCGCGTAAAGCGCAGTTTGAGCCCGCGCAGCTTACTAAAGGCAAAGAGAATTATCGACGCCAGGAAAAACCGATATGCCACCGACAGTTCCGGCGGAACGACGCCGAGCTGGAATGTGATCGCCAGCCAGGTGGAACCCCAGATCAAAACTGTGATTACGTACAAAAGGGTATTGCCCATCAAACCGCCTTTTTGTTCCTGGTGGCAAATTGATACGACTCGCGCAATAACTCGATCGCGCCCTGCACATCTTCATCGTTGCGCAAGAAGATGCTGACCCCAAAGCCGGGGGCGAAGCGATGCTGCTCGGCGCGGCCAGCTGCGATCCATTCGGCACACTTCTCCTTGCGGCAAGGAATGTCCACCACCCCATCGCCGTGAATATGGCCGATCTCGCGCTTGCCGACATAGAAGACGGTCGCCGCAAAGCGACCTGGGCCGGTATTGATATCCGGCCAGCTGGTTACTTGGTCAACGATTGTCTGGTGCGCCCCGCGCATGCTATCTGGACTCTAACCCCAGCTAAGGTTCTTACCACGGTAATCCACGAACTTGCCGCTGTCTGTCTGCTTGGCTTGCTCTACGTAATCGAGTATGCCTCGCGCCGATTCTTGCGCAGTGATCGGCGCGTTCTCGCCGCCCATATCCGTGGAAACCCAGCCCGGATGGATGGGAATGACGATGGCAGCGTCTCCGAGGTTCGCCGCCATCTGAATGCTGAGCGCGTTTTGGGCGGCCTTGGCCGGTCCGTAGAACAAGTAGCCGCCGCGGATGTTCTCCATGAGTCCGCCTGTTGAACTCACGTTGACAATAACTGGCTTGGTTTGCCTCAACAGCGGCCACAACAATTGCACAATTCGCAACGGCCCAATCGAGTGCACTTGCAACTTCGCCTCATAATCCTCAATGCTGGCGTCAATTATGGAGTTTGCGCGCGTACCCGCCATACCGGCATTATTTATCAGCAGGTCGACTTTGTCGAGCGACTGCGTGCAAAACTCCGCAAAGGATCTTGCCGATTGAGCATCGGTCAGGTCAAGTTTGTGGGCTAGAACGCGGGCGTCGCCTTCCGCTAATTCCAGTAAGGCTTCGCTGTGATCTTCGCGGTTGTAGCTGCCAATGACCCGCTGGCAGCCGCGAGCAAGCAAATCCTGCACCAAGGCAAAACCAATGCCCTTGGCGCGGTTGGCCCCCGTCACCACCGCGACAGTATCTGCGCCGATCTTCATTGCGCGACTGGCAGGCAGCCGTCCGCTTTCACAATCCTGCGCGTGGAAGCCGGATCTTTCAGCAGCTTGGCAGCAGGTCGTACTGGACGCTGCACCAGATTGCCACCGCAATTAGGGCAGATTAGATGAAGCTTGTTTTCTGCACAGTCGAGGCAGAAGGTGCACTCGTAGGTGCAAATGAACACATCGCTCGAACCAGGAGCGAGATCGCGATCGCAGCACTCGCAGTTGGGGCGTATTTCTAACACGCGCTGATTCTAACAGAGGGCTATTTGCGCGATTTTCGGGCATTGAACTCCCGCTTTCGCTTCATCCGTACCCAGGCGTGCATAAACCAGTCAATCAGGAAGAATAAATGGCGATTGATGAACTGCGGCACGTCGTATAACCGGCCGATCATCAACTGATGGCGCGGGTGCTGGATCAGCCTGCGCAGGCGTCTGGCGACATGCTCGCGGGTCACCGCGCCGATGCCCGGCGATTTGAAGGTGACGCCGCCGCGCTTGCCGGCCAGCGCATTGAACTCCGTGCCCTTGATCCCGCTCGGATGCACTCGCGAAACGCGGATGCCCCAAGGCGCCAGCTCACGGCGAATGCCATCCGAGAAACCCTCGAGCGCGTATTTCGTGGTCGCATAAAGCGTCTGCGGCGGGACTGCAATCCGGCTGGCGTAGGACACCATGTTAATGATATGGCCTGAGCGCTGGCGCTGCATGATCGGAACGACCAAGGATGCGAGATAGGCGCCGCCCAAAACGTTGACCGACAGCTGGGTTTCCAGTTGCTTATAGCTCTGCTTTTCGATCCAGGAATAAACACCCAACCCAGCAATGTTGATCAGGACATCAATGCGGCCAAAGCGCTTCATGGTTGCGCGCACGAGTCGTTCGATCTGCTTTTGTTGGGTCAGGTCTGTTTTCACTACCAGCACATCGCTTGCCTGCCCAGCGATATTCTTAGCGATCTTTTTCAGCCTGTTTTCCCGCCGGGCAGCAAGCACCAGCTTGGCTCCGTATTTTGCCAGTTCATAAGTAGTCGCTTCCCCCACCCCGGCCGAGGCGCCGGTAACAATAATCACTTTTTCGCTCCATTGAAAATTGGGCATTGCTACTGTTAACGTCAATTATGAGAAACTCAAACGGCAAAAACATTGTTCCATCCTTCACGAGCGGCCTTTCAAAACCGTAACCGCAAAATGAGGCAGGGGTTAATAGAGGTGAGCGGCGATTGCCGCATACCTCTTTCTCAAAGGAGAGCTACAGATGGACAACATTGGTAAGTGGTTGTGGATTTTGGGTCTCGCTCTTGGCCTCGTGTGGGGCCTGGCGACAGCCTTCGGCATGGCGCTGCCTGACGTATTGGGCAGCGTGATCGTGTTGGCTGCGTTCTTGGGCGGGATCCTGCACCTGTCTAAGGGGGATCGCACAGCCTACTTCATTGCTACCGCCGCTTTGTGGGCAGTAGCCTTCACCCCATGGGTTATGTTTGGCCTCGAGGCCTACGTTGCCCCGATCTTCCAAGGTGCCGCCACCGCAGCTTTGGCTGGCGCAGCTGGCGTGCTCGTAATGACCATCTACGAGTGGGTGAAACCGTAATTTCTTAGCATTCATAAAAGCAAAAGAGCGAGGCA
>JANWHN010000007.1 GCA_025450445.1 Anaerolineales bacterium
TCAACCGCGGCGACGGCATGGCCCTGCTGGCGCATGGCCACCGCCAAATTAGCAGTCAAAGTTGTTTTACCAGTCCCGCCCTTCGGGCTGAAGATCGCTATGACCTGTCCCTGATCGCCTGGAATGAGCTGGCCTGTGCCGCTTGAGCCCCCCCGCCCCTGCCCCGCGAAAGCGGTGGACGAAAGCTTCTCTTTTTCATTGCGGGCAACGCGGCCGGCGCGGCGGATGGCCGCGCTGAGCTCATCTACATCGATTGGCTTGGTTAGGAAATCTCGCGCCCCGGCCAGCATCGCCCGGCGCATGTAGTTGGAATCGCCCTGAACGGACAGTATGATGATCTGGGTAAAAGGGATTTTCTTGCGGATCGCTTCGGTTGCGCTGATGCCATCCATATCCGGCATGTTGATGTCCATAAGGACGACATCGGGCTGGGTTTCGATGGCAAGCTCAACCCCTTCGGAACCGCTGCGCGATGCGCCTACGACTTCGACTAGCGCGTCGAATTGCAGCAACTTGCGAATATTCTCGCGAGTTTCTGCAATATCATCTACGATCAGGACGCGAATCTTGTCTTCTTGAGCCATACCAAAGGAACCGCTTCTAACAATCTTATCTTATTGCTGTGGCGGCACCGGAATTGCGTCTTGGATTGTAGGCGACTGCAGAGTATTTACGCGCGGGTTCAGGCCGAAAGGCAGCTTGGTGGGCACGGGTATGTTGTAAGTGTTCAGCAAGTATTCGAGCGTCACCGCCTGTGTTGAAATGATGCTGTCATCCCCTGCGGATCGCAGCGCCAAGGTGAGCTCAGAGCCGGCATAAATCAACCAATTCAGGGTTACCGCGTCCTGCGGAGAAACGATCAGGGTAATCAGGTCTGGCGGATTAACAGCGGAAGGAACCGCGTTGCCCGTTGCGTCGATTTCGGTCGATGGAGGTTGAACTTCGTTACCTTCATTATCCGTGTACAAGAAATTACCCACGTGCAAGATAACAATATCTTGCAATAAGGTTTGGCTAATTAGTCGGGGTCGTTGAGTTTCCGAGGCGACAACATAAAAGGGTTGGTTCAAGGCCGGATCAACAATAGCCGCGCCCTGCGGAGACGAACCGCCACCGGTGACGATCTGGGCCGTGAGCGAATTGACGAGAGGATCGACCGTCAATGACGGCGTACTCGAATCAGCCGTCTCAACGCTTGAAACAACCACTCCGCCTGGCCCCAAAACAGCGGCGCTATTGTTTGGAAGGATCGATTGGAAATTGCCATCCAGATCGACCATAAGCATGGTCGAGATCACGTTGACGTGGTCTCCCGCGCGTAGGCCATAAGCTAAGCTGGAAAAACGGTCAATAGGAATTGGGAATGCAACCATGCCTGAGGGGATGAGCAACGCATTATCGGATCCGGTCTCGGCCACTTGTTCTGGAGTTTCGACGACCATGCTGCGCGTCAACGGGACGTTCTGATCCAGATCGTATCGAGCTCGCAGACCTAAGGCATCCCCAATATTGGTGAACATGCCTTCATTGATCTGTTCAAGCGGGTAAGGGATCGTGCCCAACGATTCTGCAGTGATCACACCACCACGAGGAATCGGCTGCATAACGATGACGATTTCTGCGGTGGCTCCTGCGCCATCGGGTGGCGTTTGCGGAGTGCCAAGATTGAGCAAGGCGTAAATTGCCACAAGGCCCAATATCACCAAAATCGCGACAATAATCAATAGTCTTCCCAGACGCATAGAGGTCCTTTCGCTTCCTTACTATGGCTCAGAGAGCCGATTTCAATCATAAGGCGGCAAAAGCCGCCGTCAAGCCTATCGACAGTACTAGCCGCGGCTTCATTAGTCTACTGGAGTTGCAATATATGCGCCACACAGAAATCACGAATATTCGCCGCAAGCACAAAGCCCCGGCAATAATGGCCGGGGCTTTGTTTGATGCAAAAATGGGGAGCGGTTTACAGGTTGGAAACGATGTTCGAGAACACGTTACCAATCGATCCGCCGAGCAAGGTCACAATAACGATGACCACGATGGCTACCAAAACAAGAATCAACGCATATTCTACGAGCCCTTGCCCTTTTTCATTCTGGAAGTACATAGCATTTACCTCCTTTCGCTTCAATTCTCCGTAGGAAATCCCCGGAGGCTCACAAAGTATAAGGAGCAGGTCAGTAGTACGCAATAGAATTAGAGTACTAAAGTCCCCGCACAGAATTGTTAGGTTTAGAGGGGTTTTGCTTCCATGGGGACGCTAAAAGTGAAGCGGGCTCCCTGCCCCAAGGCGCTATCCATCTCAAAGTTTCCCCCAAGCATGCTCATCCGCTCCCGAATGGCCTTGATCGTCAATTCCGCCTCGCCGGGAATGGCGAGCGAATCGAAGCCACGACCATTGTCATCGATATTGACCCGCACCTGGCGCTCGTTGATATCGAGCTGAACCTTGATCGTGCTGGCCTGATTGTGCAAGGCTGAGTTGCTCAAAAGCTCCTGAATTGCGCGGAAGATGATTACCTCAAGATAAGGTTCCAGGCGGCGCTCGGAGCCGGAAACCGTAACAGCGATCTCCATGCTTATCTTCTCGGCCAGGTGATCGGCGTACCGTTTGATGGTGGGAACGAGCCCAAGGTCGTCGAGCATCATCGGGCGCAGATCGAAGATGAAATCGCGCACTTTTTGAAACGTAGTCGAGGCGGTGGCCTTAAGGTTATTGAGCTCGGCCCGCGCCTGGTCTTGATCGACCTCAAACAAGCGCAAGGCGATCTCGGTCTGCAGGATGAAGTTGGACAATGCCTGCGCCGGGCCGTCATGCATCTGGCGCGAGAGCCGCTGGCGTTCCTGCTCCTGAGCCTGGATCATCACTTCGATCGAAGCCGATGGACTGCTGCGACCGTTGCTCTCGGCAGGGGAGCCAATCAGGCTTCCCTCGCGCACCTTTTTCAGGACTTCAAGCTGGCGTTCAAAATGGCTCTTGTCGCTATGCAATTTTTCAAGTTGGCCGCGCATGACCACCAAACGCTGCTGCGCGTCGAGGGCGGCATCATACGCGGCGCGAATGTCAGGAGCTGGAACATCTTCGATCTGCGACTGGATCTGCTGCAAATGGGCTGAGATGGTTGCATTGCGTTGGGTAAGTTTTTCGACCTCGCCTTTGCTCTGATCCAAAAGTAAGTCAATCTCTTTTACGTCGCGTTGAGTCTGAGCGATCTCCTGATCGAGATCCTCGATTATCGCCTTCACGCTCGCCTGGCTGGTGGGGTTCTTAGGTGCGGCCAAAACTTACTCCTGCGGTTTTTCTGAATTTTCGTAAAGCCGCACCCACCCGCGGCGTAAGGCATAAACCGCCGCTTGTGTGCGGTCTTCAACATTTAGTTTACGCAAAATAGCGGTGACGTGGTTCTTCACAGTTTGGTGACTGATCTCAAGGCTGTTGGCAATCTCTTTGTTGCTCATGCCGCGGGTGACGCATTCCAATACTTGCATCTCGCGCGTTGAAAGCGGTTCGAATGGATCACCGGGATCGCTGTAGGCCCGCGACGAGACTTCGGTGCGCTCGCCCAGCCAGCGCTCCAAGCCTGCTTTGTCGAAGACAAGGTTGGCGACCCAGTAGTTGCCTTGAGATACTGCCCGCACAATTTCGACGAGCTTTTGCGGATCGATATCTTTGACGCAGTAAGCGGCTGCGCCGGCGGCCATAGCGTGGACGACCTGCGAGCTATCGTCGTAGGCAGTGAGCAATACAATGCGCGTGGCGATCTTTTCATTTTTCAGGCTGCGAGTGAGCTGCTGACCGTTAAGGCCGGGCAGGTTGACGTCAACTACCGCTACATGTGGTTGTAGTTCTTTAATTATGGAGAGAGCTTCGTCACCAGAGGCCGCCTGGGCGACAACATTGAGATCTTTCTCAAGTGAGAACGCGTCTACAACACCCTGGCGGAAAATGGGATGGTCATCGACGACAACAAGGCTGATTTTGGCCATCATAATCTTAAATTCCGCGCACTTAGGACGAGTGACTTAAAATGAGTATAGCATAGGCAAGAATCATGGGCAATTTTATTTGTGAAAGGTGTTTTTTACTCACTTAACCAGCGATAAACAGCCATATTCTCCCCACCCAGGGACGGCGCAATCGTCCCGTGGGTCTGAAACACAAGCTCAGAGCGCTGAATTAGCTTGGGATACCAGGTTATGAAGCTGACCAGGAAATCCGCGTTTTGAGCGTCGACGTACTCCGCCAGCCGATCCTCATCTTGCAAGAACGGGATCACCTCAGGGGTCACCAGCCCAGCCAGATCGAGGATCCGGCGCTCGCTGAAGAATCCGATGGCACCGATGTCGTGGCTGGCGATGAGAGCGGTTCGAGGCGTATTTGATTCCAACCAGCGAGCAACGGTCACCATCTCGGTTTCGATAAAGCCAACGTCGGCAGCGTAGATCGGGGCAGAAAGCGCGAACATGAGGATCAACAAGATCGCGGTCGCCTGTTTCCAGCCGGCGTTCAAATAGCGCAGCCACTTGCTGGAGCGGCCCGGGACCCAACTAACCAAACCGATCAGGCCCAGCAGGAAAAACAATGGCATCACCGGCATCGCGTAGCGCCCGTGCTGGATGGAAACGGGCAGCCGGGCGGCTAGGATGGATAGATACGCCAATATCCAGCTGGCCCATATAATAGACAACCAATCCCGCCTCCGCACGGCGGCAACCAGCAGGTAGATCGCCCCGGGCACTAGGATTAAGCCGACACCAATGAAAAGCTGGGAAGCCACCTGACCGAAGCGAGCCCAAATTGGCATTGTAAGAAGATGCATTGCCTCGGCCTGCTTTGCGTAAAAGGTGTTGGGCAAAATGGACCCGGATAAGAAGTAATTGAATGCCAAATATGGAATGAACAAAAGCAACGATCCGGAACTTACAGCGACCAGCGCTTCAACCTTTTTTTGATTCGTAACTTTGGAAACTAGCACAAACAGACCGAGGGGAAGGAATAGGGTCAAGCCTTCTGGTCGAACCCAGACAGACAATCCGACAAATGCACCCAGCGCGAACCACGACGAAATCTTCGTACGGTTGGTTTTTGGTTCGATCATCCAAGCAAATAAAGCAACACTCATCACGCCGAACAACAACGTCTCCATGCCCGAGGCGGCCGCCCAAACCAAATGCCACTCGAAAATAAAAAGAAGTCCCGCAAACAGGGGCAACAACAAAATTTTGTGAAACAGCTGACGGGAAACGCGGGCGACAAGCAACGCCAAAGCCCACAGGATTAAAAATCCGAGCCCAAATGTCCAGATGAAGTAGGGGATTCGAAAGAAGTAACCAATGGAAAGAAGCACAACCCAGAGCGGAGAAGTAGATCCGGCAGACGGCTCGCCCGAGACGAAAGCCCACTCTCCGTTTTGGGCCAAATTGCGCGCATAGGTTTGATGGATCCAACTATCATCCAACGGAAAACCTAACGTCCTATTCGCCGAGAAACCCACCGCCAGAAAAATGACGAGCGAAACAAAAGCAGACACGCCCAATATTGCAGTTTGATATTTTGCAAAAAGAAGGGAAAGGCTATTCTGCAAAGACGAAGATGTGGGTGCCATCCAGGCTGGCAATATAGCTTAATCCGGGTAAATCCCTGGGTTGCAAATACAGCCAGTTAAGGTCTGCGGGATGATTGACTTCCAACAACAAGGCATCCGCGCCATATCGGCGAGCAGCAACTAGGGCAACGTCGACATCGCCATCAGGGATGACGATTGCTAGATGCCCGCTGGCAAGCGAGAAACCCGGCGGATTGTTGACCATGACGATTGCTTCACTCGGAAGGCCTAAGCCCATCAACTCTGCGCCTAGCTCCGCGTAACTCTCGGCGCTTGCATCCCACTGTGAATTGACAATTACGCGTAAATTAAAAACGAATGCGGTTAGCCCGGCCAGCAGGAGCAAAATGCCAATGCTAAAAATATGCGCGGCTTGGGTCTTCTTCCAACCACGTTTGGCTTCGCCCCACTCCACAAAATAACCGAGCCCAACTGCGGCCAGCGCCCAGGCAATCGGTTGCAAGGCAGCTGCGGCGTGAAAGAAGCCGCCGCGTGCCCCCGAGAACGGAAAGAGCAAGCTCATCACCCCCAGCAAAGCAACCCAGGCGAGGACGGCTATGCGCACCACGACGTTGCCGCGCAAGCGCCACGCGCCCCACACCATCAGCGGGGCAAGCAGGATCGCGCCTTCAACGGCCAGCGCAGACTGCAAATTAGTGAGAAGCGCATCCAATCGCGTCGTCAGGATCGCAGACCAACCCGATGCGAGCCAGGTTTGGAAGTTTAGGAGGGAAGCAGGATAGGCAAAAAGCTGGTCATAGGTCGACAGCCACAGTGACCGCGCAGGACCGGTCACAAGCGGGGCTCCAAATGCAAACCAATTGCGGACTAACCACGGACCCATAACCAGCAAATAGCCCGCCGCTGTGGCCGCCAACCCACGCTGGCCAGAGCGCAAACGCCAGCCGAATCCCAGAGCAAGCGCCAGCCAAATGAACCCCTCGGCTCGCGCAAGGTGTAACAAGCCTGCAAGTATTCCCAAGACAGCAAGTTTCAATCGAGAAGGATCCTCTTGATTTGCCAGAACGGTTGAGAAGAAAAGAGCCCCCAAGATCATCGTTATGGCAAACGTGTCGGTGGTGGCCAAATATGGAAAGTAGAAGACAGGTAGAAGGGAAAATCCGCCAGCAAGAAACGCAGCTCCTCTATTTTTGCTGAGCTGGAAGGTTAGTCGTGCGGTTAGCGGCGGGACCAACGCGGCCAGGAGGATAAAGATAATCCGGCCGGCTTGAAACGCGTCGAGATTTGGGAACAAGAGCAATCCAAAAGCGGATAGGAAAGAAGGCAGTGGCATCCAATATGCGTGCGATGGATGCGGCAGCCCAGCAGGGTCATCAAGATAATTCCATAAGACGGGTTCGCTCAGCCCGCGGCCCTCCGCCAATTGCTGCCCGGTTAGCAGATAGTAGTCTGCGTCCATATAACCGGGCGAATGCTGAAAGCTCGCCGCTCCGGCAAGCAGGAGCAGGGCAAGGGCATACATGGTTACGTAACTGCGAAGCGTCATTCAGAAAGAGAATACAGCAAATAATCGCTGTTGAAATCTTGCACCAATGTTAAGCTGGACAAAGCCCCCTCAAGTTCTGCTAGATCAAAGGCATGAAAATGCTGGTGGTCTTCGTAAATGAACCTCGCTCCCAGCGCGTAATAGAGCACATGCGTGTATCCCGCCGCTCGCCAAGACTCGATAGTTGCGTTCGGTGTGCCGTAAACCGCCAAGTCATGCGGCCAACGATCAATCACCTCATCGGGCTCGCAGTCTGGCAGGCAGCCATAGCCGCGTGTTTCCCATAACATCATGACCCGCGCCTCGTCGGGCAACTCTCGCAGAGCTTTCATCACGACGGCGTACACACCGAGATTTTTCTCGACGTAAGTTTCAGCGCTGATCTGCCCGCTCCAGAATTGGAGCACCCCAGAATTGATCAGGTTAATTCCGGTTTGTAAGGTAGTCAGACCTAGCGCCAAACAAACTACCGCACCTAAAATGCGGCCGGTTCGAAATTTAGAGAGCTTAATCTTTTCAACTGCGGCAAAGCCGAAAGCAGCCAATATCGCAAAGGACGGAAACAGACTGTAATAAAGATGGCTGCGGATCAGGTGGCCGGTAATCCTTCCGCCTATCGCCCAAAACAATAAGCCGCCAATAGCAATCAATGCGGCAATCTGTTTAAGTTGTCGAGTTTGTTTTTTCTCAACGCTCGGTATCAGCGCAAGGACACCCAAACCAAGCAGCAATGGTCCTAGGGAAGTTTCGTAACCTGGAGCACTTCCGATGTGCCCAGCCTCAATTCCAAGCCACGTGGCGCGAAAAGGCAGAAGCACTGCATCGAGCCAATTACCTTGCGCAGCAAACCCCTGGTAATAACCCAAGCGCAGAGCATCCATCTCGCCCCCAGGAAGCAAGAGCGGATAAAAAGGGTTACCGGTTGCCAGCGCATTTCGCACCAACCAGGGCAGCGCCAACGCCAACGCTGCCCGTAGAAAAAGAAGGACAGAACGCCAATCGCGCTTGCCAATCCATACTATGACCAGAGCTCCAAGCACAGCTAGAAGCCCAGCTGTGTATTTAGTGCCAAAAGCGAAACCGGCAAAGATGCCGGCCCAAATCGCGAACCGCGGATCGCGCTTTTGCGACCAAAGGTCAAGCATGAGAATGAAACCCCAAGCCATCAAGATGCTTGGCCAATCGACATAGGCTGAAGCTAGCGCGGTAACAAGCGAAGACCCGCACAGCAGCGCAGCCAAAGCGACCCAAGCGCGCCGCGGGCTCAAGCGAATCACCATGTGCCCGAGGATCCCGATGGCTGCGAGTAATCCCATTCCCCAGGCGACTAAAGCCCCATGCGTTGCGCCCATCGCCCCTTGCCAGGTGACGAGCATATGAGTCAATTGCGGGAAACCCCAATACATGATCTCAGGCACATAAGCGATGCGACCCTCAGCTAAATACATTTTTGGCAAGCTGAGGTGGTAGACCAGCGCGTCAAACTGCAATGGTGGTGCTAGAGCAATGAAGAGAGACGCTCCAAAAATAATTTGGCACAACACCGCAGTGGTCTGGCCTAGCTTGCCACTTGATCTCCAAATCGAAGAGAATGCACTTGCATCCCCCCACCAAATTACGAAGTCGATGCGCAGCCAGATCGCCAGTAGTAGCCATAACCCCCAAGCCAGCAAAGTTCCAGTGCCAAGTGTGGAGCCAACGACCAAATAAATCAGGCTTAACGCGCCCAAGCCCAAAGCGCCTCTTGCGGCAAATCGCGCCAGCGGCATGCCGCTGATTGCAGGCAGGGCACGCGTACCGAGCGCGCCTGCCAACCCGAAAAGCAAAGTTGTGATCGCTAGATCACGCGATGCAAACAGGATTTGCATAGCGAAACCGGGTGTAAATGGACGATGAAAGGCGTAATAGAAAGCTAAACCAAATGTCAGCCAGATCAAAATAAGCGCTACGCCCAATGAGTGAGACTTCCGTTTTTTAGCCATCTGAGTTTACGTTCTTAAGCCCAGACGGTTCTGAGCGCGCAATCCCCCAACGCAGCCAATACAAATTCAGCAATAGAAAAATCGGGGCTGGGAAAAACATAATCAGGTTTTCGCGGAACTGCGGACCCGGCTGCAAGGTGAGCAGGAATAAGATCCACAGTCCAAAAAAAAGCAGTGCCAAGTGCACCCAAGCTAGTTGCCCGGCTCCAGAACCCACGCGTTTCTGCCAGAACCCGAAAATGCACACAAACACCGGCATCATGATCGCGTAATTGGATGAGGTCGAGATCAAGCCGGTGAACGGACTGGCCGCGATTGTCACGCACACGAGCCATAAGAATCGCTCGAATGATTTGTTGCGCGCTTGCCACCACTCTATGGCTAGCCCGAGAACAACCGCAACATTAACGACCCAGCCTACCAGTCGTCCATAATCGCCCCACCAGCCGGCCCAGATGCCTGCCGGCGTCATCGCTGGCAGATAGCTCTGGTAAACAAGTACCTGTTGCAAATTTGCGATCAGCCAACCAGGTTGCAAGAGAAACGAAAGTCCGACCAACCCGGCAAGAATTGCCAGAGTAGCGCCGACCACCACTTGCCTCCGCTGCCAAAAAGACCAGATCAAAACGAAAGCAAGGGGAAATACCACCATTTGTGGCTTCATGGTTGAAAGCGCAAACAAAGCACCAGCCATCACATCCTTGTTCAGCCGCATGGCTAGCAAGCCGCCGGTGAAGAACGCGGTCACCAGGATCGCGGCGTTCCCATCCACCAGGGGCCGAGCGCCGTGATACCAGGTGAGCGCGAACAGAAAGAATCCCGCCAACAGCACGCGACCGGGCTTCCAGCCGCTCAGCGAAATTGCCGTCACCGCGGTGACCACGATGGCGATCTCTTGCAACGTCACCCACGCGGCACGGGCCACGGCGTAATCAGGTATGAACGCGAACGGTGCAAATAAGAAAACAGAATAAAAAGGATAGGCAAATAGAGCCTGATCTTCATCGGGCTCTGCGGCCCGTCCATAGATCGCATCTTGGATCGCCGCGGTGGCTTCCGCACTGTACGGACTTTGGCCAGTCGTCAAATAAACCCGCGTGGCCACCCAGCGCGGCAAGAAATCATTCCCGCCAGGATTGCTGCGGGTGAAGCGCAAATTTACATAAAACAATGAGGCGACAAGAATTACCCCTACCAGAACTGAAAGCGCGGTCGTTCGAGAAAATTTGCCGCGCACGCTAGCGCTCTGCGTAAGCCCACATATTCAAACCCAGCTCGAAGTACCCGAAATGGACTCGCGCCATATGGAACCCTGCCCGGCCAAAATACCAGCCCAACAGTGGCAGCGTGTAGGCGTAGACATGCTCGTTGATCTCTTCAGCACTAACCAGTCCAACGCGTGCCATCAGGTGCAGCAAGCCATCCGACCAGGCAGCCGGTGTCGTAATCACAACTCGGCCGCCCGGCTTGAGCGTGCGATGCGACTCAGCCAGCAATTTCTCAAGGCTGGCTGGATTCAGATGCTCGGCCACCGCCAACATCGTGACCACGTCGAAGTATGAATCCTCAAATGGCAATTTCGGCTGCGAGTTCAGGTCCAGCGTATGCCAGCGGATCTCGCTGCTCTCAGCGGCCGGTGGCAATTGGTCGATCGCGAATTTCTCTTTGAAAGAAGTGTGGGACAGGAAGTAGGGATAGGAACCACAACCGATGTCCAGCACGCGTCCGGCCCGCAATTGGGCTGGGATCAGTCGGTTGGCAGTTGAGGCGCGCTTGCGCGCCAGGAACGGCTCAAGCAATCCTTTGCCGCGAGTAACTTTTATTTTTTCGGTCGTCAATTTTTATTTGCCGTAGAGGACGGAAACTTCATCTACATAAAGCAGTTGCCAATCTTCATACAGTAATACCTTGCTCAGCGCCCAATGCGGTTCAAGTAGAATCAGGCGTACGTCCCATGCCGCCAGCTTTTCCTGCCAGCCGGGCTCGGCGCCGACGATCCCCAGCCATTCGGTCAGCAGCTCATCGCTGTAAAGATCGGTACGGCCGTCAACGTAAACCGGATACTCAGGCAATGCCCAGATCAAGTAGCCGCCCCAATTATACGAATTGAACATTCGTCCGGGCGGGTGCTCGCGTTGGATGAAATCGATCGCCCCGATCGGAAGTCCTTTGGAGAATGCCTGCTGATTGAAATCAAGTGAGAGCACCTGTCGCGCCTTAATCCCGATCCCTAAAACCACCAAAGCGGCAATGGCAATGTTCAGCCAACCAAGCCAGCGGGCTTGCTTAGTTTTGCCTTGGTGCAAACCGAGCCGCTTGCTCGCCCCATCCGCGATTGGCGCGGCATGCCGCGACAGCACGATCGGCGCGGCCAGGGCGAACAGGGCGATGTTGCGGCCGGCCAGGAGCGCCATGATGCCAAAAACGCCGACCAACAGCGCATCGCTTAAGACGATGTGCTGCTTGGAAAATGACAGGGCAGCAATCGTTGCAAATAGAAGGGCAAGAAATGGCATCACGTTCGTCTGATGAAAATCGGGCGATTGCCATTCTTGGATAAAGTCGCGCAAAACGCCGATCGAGACAGTTTGGAACGGGTACAGAAGCAAAGCCGGTCCAGATGGATTGAGGCAAACGGCAACGATCATCGCCAGCCCCGCAAGAATGAGCGCGCCGAGCGGACCGCGCAACGCCTTCTCCACATCGCTACGTTTGATCTTTAGCCCGCCTCGTTGCCAACGGCCGTCCAGCCAGCGCACTAGTTCGTCCGCGCTGTAAATAGCCACCAGAATGAAGCCAATGGCAAAACCCGGATGGCTGTTCGCCCACACGATCATTAAGATGGGCAGCCATATCTGGCGGTTGTTCCTTCGCCAACGGAAATCCTCGAGGATCCACAAGAACACCGCAGTGAAAATGAAGCTGGCCATATATGGCCGCGCCGCCCAATACACCGCCGAGGCCGCCGCGGCCAACACCAACGTGAAGGCTCTGACAAACAGCCCGCCCGATAACGAAAGATAAATAAACACAAACGCCAGCGTAACCGCGCCAGCAACCCACAAATTCAATCCTCCCGGTCCGAACCAGTCGTATAGTAAAAAGAGCTTGAGCTCAGAAAGCCAAGCTGCGCTGGGATAAACCCAGCTCTCGCCTGCACGAGTGTATGAAAAGGAATCTGTTTTCGGGATGGTGAGTTCTTCTGCGATCAGTTCGCCGGTGCGCAAGTGCCACCATGTGTCTGTATCCACCGAAACGCGCAGCGCCATGGCGAAGACAGAAAGGAATGTGACCGCTATGATCAGCTGCCGAAAGCTCACCGCGCAATCCTAGCATAGAACAATTTTGCGGCCGTTTTCGCCCATGCGATAATCAGCACATGTCTGCGCGCAATTTCCGATGGATCGCGGCGACTATTTTTCTCCTCGCGCTGGTTGCCCGCCTCGTTCCCGGACCGCGCACGATCGACGACGCCTACATCACGTTTCGTTATGCCCGCAATTTACTGGCGGGCGAAGGCTTCGTCTTCAACCTGGGCGAGCCCGTCCTGGGGACGACGACCCCTTTGTTTACATTTCTCATGGCCGGGGTCGGCTTGTTCGCTGGCGGACTCAACGCGCCGTTCCCAGAGCTTGCCCTCGGCGTCAGCGCAATCGCCGACGGGCTGAGCGCGATTGCGCTGCTTGCGATCGGACGCAAGCTCGGCTCGGCGTGGGCAGGTGCTGGCGCTGGGTTGGCTTGGGCAAAAGCCCCGTTCAGCGTCACATTCGCCATCGGCGGGCTGGAGACCAGCGTTTATGCTTTTCTACTTCTGGCGGCATGCTGGGCTTATTTGGAAAAGCGCTACTCGGTCTCGGGTGCGCTGGCCGCGCTCGGTTTGCTTACCCGGCCTGATGCGCTTCTCCTGATCGTCCCGCTTATCCTCGACAGACTATTCTTTGCCCCGCGACGCGGTGCGCCCCGCGTCGCAATCAACGAAGCCATGCTCTTTATGCTGCCACTGGCAGTGTGGGGAATCTTCGCCTGGGTCTACTTCGGCAGCCCGTTCCCGCAATCGGTTGCGGCCAAGAGCGCTGCCTACCACATTCCAGAGTTGGCTGCGCTCATTCGTTTGTTGCAACATTACGCGACACCGTTCTTTGAACATCTCACTTTCGGAACCGGCTGGATCCCGGTGGGATGGGTGCTCTATCCATTTCTTTCCTACGTTGGCTGGCGCGGAGCTAGCAAGTTGGTGCCGTCCGCCTGGGTCTTCGCCGCGTTCCCATGGATCTATTTCTTGGTTTTCGCGGTGGCTAACCCCTTAATTTTTCGCTGGTACCTAACAACCCCTTTGCCTTTCTTGTTTCTCTTCATTTTTATCGGGTTGTTTCAATTAATTAACCAAACTAAGGGATGGACAGTCAATCGATATAAACTTCCCAACACTACTTGGGCGATTGCCTCTCTTCTTGTTATCTTCGTCTCTTTTTTTTCGCTACTGCGCGGCTGGACCCCTAACCCGACCCACGGTCCAGCTCGCCCTGCTCCCGAAATGGCGTTCATCGAGCTTGAATTGCTCTACAAGGCAGCTGCCGATCGGCTTGCTCCACGCCTCACCAGAACCGAAACAATCGCGGCGGGCGACGTCGGCGTTTTAGGTTATTACACGGAGGCGCGCATCCTCGATCTGGTGGGACTCAATTCGCCCGAAACCCTGCGCTACTACCCGCTTGAGGAAAGTCTGTATGGCGATTTCATCTATGCCGTTTCTCCCGACTTAATTCTTGATGAAAGACCAGACTATTTGGTAATCCTCGAGATTTACGGGCGTTTTGGATTGCTTAGGGACCTGCGCTTTTTAAGCGCTTACGAGTTAATAGAAACTATCCCAACCGATATTTATGGCAGCGATGGAATGCTTATTTACTTATTGAAATAAAAAGGCGCCTCTCGGCGCCTTTTTATTTTTTACGCTTCGCCCAAATAGTCTTTGAGCTTCTTGCTCACCACCGGGTGGCGCAAGCGGCTGAGCGCCTGGGCTTCTATCTGGCGCACACGCTCCCGCGTGACGCCCATCTTGCTCCCCACTTCTTCGAGCGTGTAAGCCTGCCCGTCGAGCAAGCCATACCGCAGCTGCAAGATGCGCACTTCGCGCGGCGGTAATCCATCCAACACCTCGCCGAGATGCTGGCGGAGCAGGTTGTAGGTCGCCGAGTCGTCCGGCGCAAGTGCTTCGTGATCCTGGATAAAGTCGCCCAACACTGAATCTTCTTCGTCGTCGGTTGGCGTCTCCAGCGAAAGCGGGCGGCGCGCAACCTGGATCATGTTCTCGACTTTCTTGGATGGCACTTCGAGGGCCACCGCGAGTTCTTCAACTGATGGGTCGCGGCCCAAACGTTGTGTCAACTGGTGCTGCACGCGCAGCAGCTTATTGATCTGGTCGCCCATGTGCACTGGTACGCGGATGGTGCGGCC
Source organism: Anaerolineales bacterium (assembly GCA_025450445.1). Taxonomy (GTDB): domain Bacteria; phylum Chloroflexota; class Anaerolineae; order Anaerolineales; family UBA11579; genus JAMCZK01. The sequence continues at coordinate 14,550 of JANWHN010000007.1, forward strand.
CTGGTCTGCAATGGCGCGGGTAACTGCCTGGCGGATCCACCACGTGGCGTAAGTGCTGAACTTGTGACCGCGGCGATAGTCGAACTTCTTGGCAGCGCGGATGAGGCCGATGTTGCCTTCCTGGATCAGATCCTGGAACGGCACACCACGGCCCATATATTTCTTGGCAACGGAGATGACTAAGCGCGAGTTGGCTGTGATCAGGTGCTCACGCGCCGCCCAGCCGTCTTCAATATTGTGGCGATAACGGGCGCGCTGCGGCTCCTCGAACCGGCCGGACGCCAGCACTTCGCGAGCCACGCGGCCCTTCTCTATCCGCTTGGCCAGGCTGACTTCTTCGGGAGCGGTCAACAGCGGGACGCGACCCACCTCTTTAAGATAGAGGCCGATCATGTCATCCGTGTCGATATTGGCTAAATAGTTGTCGTCAGCTTCTCGTTGGCGCTTGGTTTCCTTCTCGTCGTCTTCGACTTCCTCGTCCATGTTGAGCTCGGCGTCCACCGGCTCGACCACGGATTCAGGGTCGTCGACATAGGCAATACCCGCACCCAAAAGGGCGGCAAAGGCTTCTTCTAACTTATCTACGTCTCGTTCAGCTTCGGGGAAAAAATTAAGGATGTCGTCAATGGTTACGTAACCCTGCTTGCGGCCCAATGCAATAAGCTGGGCGACCGCAGGATGGTCTCGATCATGGTCATGGTCGCGATCGACAATATCGTCGAGAAGTTTATCGTTCAGCACGTCACTCTCTTCGCTGCTAGATTTTTTGCTGCCTGATCTGGGGCAAAAAAAGCCAGCAACCTGTTCTCGTTGCTGGTCTTGGGCCGGGTGGAGTCCCAATATACAGTAAAGCAAATATCAGAGTCAATGACCAAACCTTTGACGGCAAACATGAGCAATTGCACGCTGCGTGCCAACATTAATAGCAATCCATCGCGGGCATCGCTTGACATAGACCCGCCCCCAAATTACAATCCCAGCCGCCTGTCTGACATAGAATGCCGGCTCTTGCCGGCGTTTTTTAAGTGAAAAGACTTATAAATCATAGAGGAGTTTTTGCATGTATGAATTAGGTTTAACCGGTTTTGAAATTGGCGCCATTTGGGCCGTCTTTGGCGTTGCCATCTTGGGATTGGCGTACGCAGTACTCCTGCGCAAGCAGACCCTTGCTTACGATATGGGTACCCCCAAGATGGTCCAAGTGTGGAGCGCCATCCGTGATGGGGCCAACGCTTACCTGGCCCGCCAATTGCGCTCGATCATCCCGATCGTCGCTGTCCTGACCGTGGCCATGTACTTCTCGGTCACCATCGCTCCCCCCAGCCTCGAAGCTCTTGAGCGCTTCGCTGAGTACTCCGAACCTCAGGTGCGCAACATCATCGGCATCGGCCGCGCTGTCGGCTTCATCATGGGCGCAGGGTTCTCGCTGCTCGTCGGCCAGATCGGAATGCGCATGGCCGTGCATGCCAATGTGCGCGTGGCTGCTGAATCACGCAATTCTTTCGGTGGTGCCCTCAAGATCGCTTACCGCGCCGGCACCATCACCGGCATGCTTACTGATGGTCTTGGCCTTTTGGGTGGCACGCTTATCTTCATTTACTTTGGTTTAGCCGCGCCGGATGCCCTGTTGGGCTTCGGCTTCGGTGGCACACTGCTGGCGTTGTTTATGCGCGTGGGCGGCGGTATCTTCACCAAAGCTGCAGACGTGGGTGCTGACCTCGTCGGCAAGGTGGAAGCCGGTATCCCGGAGGATGATCCACGCAACCCCGCCGTTGTCGCCGATCTCGTCGGCGACAACGTAGGCGACTGCGCTGGTATGGCCGCCGATATCTTTGAATCTTATGAAGTGACGATCGTCTCGGGCTTGATCCTGGGCGTTGCCCTTTACAACATCACCGGCCACATCGAGTGGATCATTTACCCGCTCATCGTGCGTGGCATCGGCGTGCTCTCCTCCATCATCGGGACCTACGTTGTGAAAGCCGGCCGCGAAGGCAGCTCGCACAAGGCAATGAGCGCCATCTTCAGCGGCTTCCTTTCCTCGGCCGCGATCTCAGTGGTTCTCTTCTTCGCCGCTGCTTTCGTCTACCTGAACGTCTTGTCGGGCGACAGCTTGCCAGGTGGCTGGTGGCGAACTCCGTTGGCTGTCGCCATCGGTGTTCTACTCGCTATCCTGATCGACCGCATGACCGAATACTTCACCGGCACAGACAAGCAACCCGTGCAGGACATCAAGAAGGGCGCAGACACCGGCCCCGCAACTTTGATTCTGCAAGGTTTGGCTGTTGGCTACGAATCTTCGGTGTGGGCAGCCGTTGTAATCGCTGGCACGATCTTCTCGTCGATTGTGATCTTCGGTGGCGTCGGCCAAAATCCGATCGAGAACATCACCTACATCCTGTACGGTGTCGCTATGACCGGTATCGGAATGCTAACCCTGACTGGCAACAACGTCGCTATGGACTCCTTCGGACCCATTGCTGATAACGCTAACGGTATTGGCGAAATGTCCTGGAGTGGTAAGACTGATAAGCAGACCAAGAAGGCTCAGCAGATCATGGCTGACCTGGATGCCGTTGGCAACACCACCAAGGCAATCACGAAGGGTGTTGCTATTGGCTCCGCTGTCATTGCCGCGGTTGCGCTGTTCGGCTCCTTCATTGTCGACGTTACCCGAGCCCAAGTCGCCATCGGCGTACCGCTGGAACAACAAATGCAAACCGTCGGCATCCGTATCGATGTGCCGCAAGTCTTCGTCGGTATGTTGATCGGTGGCGCCCTGCCCTGGCTGTTTTCATCCTTCGCTATTCAGGCCGTCAGCCGCGCTGCCGCGCTCATCGTGCAAGAGGCGCGCCGCCAGTTCCGACTCGGCGTGCTCAAAGGCAAGGTGAAGCCAGATTATGCCAAAGCAGTCAGTATCTCAACAACTGCAGCGCAAAAAGAATTGGTTCCCTTGGCTCTTCTGGGGGTTATCACACCCATCCTGCTCGGCTTGTTGCTAGGCGTAAACGCCTTGGGCGGCTTCCTGGCAGGCATCATCCTCTCGGGCCAATTGCTGGCTGTGTTCATGAACAACGCCGGCGGCGCCTGGGATAATGCCAAGAAGCTGATCGAAGACGAACCCAAGAACCCGAAGAAGGACACCGGCAAGGGCTCCGAGCGTCACAAGGCTGCTGTCGTCGGTGACACAGTTGGTGACCCAATGAAGGACACAGCTGGACCTGCGTTGAACCCGATGATCAAAGTGGTCAACCTGGTTTCGGTGATCATCGCTCCGGTTGTTGTGCAATTGAACCAACCGCTGGGTATCACCGAATTCGGCGTGGCTGGGTTGCTGGTGGCAGTGTTGGCTTGGGCCATTTTCACAAGCAAGCGCTCAGCTCCCGCTCTCAAGAAGTAAGACAACGTTGAATCAAAAAAACGCCTCCAGTTGGAGGCGTTTTTAGTTCCGTTTTCGAGCATCTGAAAACGTGTTACTGTGTTAAATCCTGTAACTGTTTTCCCATAGCAATCAAAAGGAGAAGTATGAAAACAAAGGCATTATTGATTACCCTCATAGTCTTGACGGCTCTGGTGCTGTCGGGCTGCAAGGCCCTTGGTCTCACTACGCCTGAACCTGTCGCGGTTGAGCTGTCAGAGACCTTCACTTCGCCGCGGTTTGGGTACTCAATCTCTTACCCCACAGGTTGGATCACAGAGGAGAGATCGGGTCCGTGGTTGGACTTCCAGGGCCTCAACCCATTGTTCAGCCGGTCTTCAGGCTATGACCGCTTTACTGCCTACGTAAATAGCGTGAACATCGGCTTCGGAGTTGGGGCACGCGATGCTTCGATCGACGGAGCAGACTTGGCAGCTGTTGAAGCCAAAGCGACCGACCTTCTTGACGATGGAACAGTGTACTTGTGCGCAGACCTTGAGCCACCAACACCTGGCCCATCTGAGCCAATTACGATTGGCGGGGAAGTGGGCATTTTGATGAGCTCCTCTTGCACCACCGCTGATAGTGGGTATTATGCAGTAGCGCTGACCATTCACAATGGGATGGTCTACTGGTTTGTGTTGGGGTCCACTCCCGGCAGTGCGGCTGACACCGGCTTGCTAACCCAGCTCCTGGAGACGGTGGAATTCACCAACTAGTTTCAAATTGCAAGATAAAAAAAGCTCCCGAGAATCTCGGGAGCTTTTGTTTCTAGTAAACCCGTCATTCCGAGCGAAAGCGAGGAATCCATTAGGGCATACGAAAGAACATCATTACTTCGCTAATTCTGCTACCTGTTGAATCTCTTCCTGTTTTTTGAATTGGCTCATGTAAAGCTCGTAATAAAAGCCTTGCTTGTCGAGTAATTCTTTGTGCTTGCCTCGCTCGATGACCTCGCCATCCTTTAGCACCAAGATCACATCCGCATTGCGGATGGTGCTAAGGCGGTGAGCGATCACAAAGCTGGTTCGCCCCGCCAACAGCTTCTCGAGCGCTTGCTGGATCAGACGCTCGGTGCGCGTGTCCACGCTGGACGTGGCTTCGTCAAGGATCAAGATGCGCGGATCGGCCAGCGCCGCACGGGCGATGGCCAGCAGCTGGCGCTGGCCCTGGCTGAGGCCAGAGCCGCGCTCGCCCAACACGGTTGCATATTTATCTGGCAGCCGCTCAATGAAAGTATCGGCGTGCGCCAGCTTGGCAGCCTCCAGCACTTGTTCGTCGCTTGCTTCCGGATTGCCGAAGCGGATATTTTCCATCACGGTCGTGCTAAACAAGAACGTATCTTGCAGCACGATGCCGATCTGCTTGCGTAAAGATTCTGCGCTTACGTCGCGCACATCAACGCCATCGATCTTGACCGCGCCGCCGGTCACATCGTAGAAGCGCGGGATCAAGTTAATAATCGTGGTTTTGCCCGCCCCGGTTGGGCCAACGATGGCGACCGTTTGCCCCGGCTCTGCAGTAAAGTCGATCCCTTTCAGCACGGGTTCGCCGATCTTGTATTCCGCTTTCACATCTTCAAACTGTACTCGGCCTCGAATATCCACCATTGTCTTTGCGTCGGGCTTGTCCATGATCGCAGGCTTCTCATCCAACAGGCCAAAGATGCGCTCCGCGCCGGCCACCGCGCTCTGGATGTTGCCCCACAGAACCGAAATCTGCTGGATTGGTTGATTGAAGCGCTGCACATATCCAAGGAAAGTAATTACCAAACCGATCGAGACCGCGGTCCCCAGCAATGTCGATCCATTCAGCAGCGCCAACCCACCACCTACTGTGACCACTGCCAGCGCTACATAGCTAAGCGCCTCAAGCACAGGCGCCAGCGCCGACGTGAACGCCACGGCGCGGACGTTCGCATCGCGGTTGGCTGCGTTGGTGGTTCGGAAATTCTCGATGTTCTCTTCGGCGCGATTGAAAGCTTGCGCCTCGCGCACCGCCGAAATGCTCTCCTGCAAATTGGCGTTGACCGAACCCATCTCGATTCGGGTCTTGCGGAAGGCTTTCCGCGCTTGCTCCGAAAACCAAACCGTGGCGAACAGCATCACCGGCGCGACCGCCATACTCAACAATGCAAACGGCAGATTCTTGGTCACCATGTTGTAAGCGATCCACACCAATAGCAAAACACCGCCGACCACGTTGACCAGCGCGAAGCTCAACGCCTGCTGGATCGTGTCGCTGTCGTTGGTGATGCGGCTCATCAGGTCGCCGGCTTCGTGCTCGGCGTAATAGCCGATAGGCAGGCGGTGCAAATGCTCGAACACCTCAATCCGGATCGAGCGGAGAACATGCTGGCCGGCCCAGCTCATCGAGAAGAAGGTCAAGCCGGTCAGTACAGAGATGGCGATAAACAACAGCGCAATAATCAGCACGAGCCGTCCCAAACCTGCCAGCCGTTCGGCATTGCTCATTACAGAAGCCGAAGATGGCTCAGGGAAGCCTCCGAAGGTAAAGGCTTGCTTCATCAGAGTTTGGGTTAGCCCCTGGGGTTTCTCCTCGCGAGCTAACCAGCAATTCGACTGCGCCGCCTCTCCCGCATCGCCCGCTATTGGCGACTCGGCGAACGCGGCCGAGGCCGCAGGCGCCAGGAAGCAGTCCACGACCTGCCCGGTAAGCTCGGGGGTGGTCACCTGCGCCCAGGTGGAGATAATCATGAACGCGATCGCAAAGACAACCGCATACCAGAAGTTCTTGAAATAGCCAGCCAGGCGGCCCAGCGTTTCGCTGACCTGCTTTGGCTTTGAAGTCTCTTGATCTAGAAGGCCGCGAGGGTTACCGAACATATTCAGTTCTCCAATTCATCTTCATGTCGTCGCCTTATCGCCAACCAGTTGGGAATTGTAGATATCGGCGTAGATTTCACTATCTTCGAGCAGATCTGCGTGCCTGCCCTGTGCCACGACTTTGCCCTTTTCCAAGACCAGGATCTGGGCTGCGCTGATCACCGTGCTGTTCCGTTGAGCGATCACGAAGGATGTGCGGCCTTTCATCAATTTGTCGAGTGCCGTCTGGATCTGGGCCTCAGTCTGCACATCGACGCTAGAAGTCGAGTCATCAAGGATCAGGATGAGCGGGTCGAGCAAAAGGGCTCGCGCAATCGCAATGCGCTGCTTCTGGCCTCCGCTCAAAGTCGAGCCGCGCTCGCCCACCGGCGTCTCGTAGCCTCCTGGGAACGAGAGGATGAACTCGTGGGCGGCCGCAGCCTTGGCGGCCGCCTCAACCTGCGCCTGGGTCGCATCCGGCTTGCCGAAAGCGATGTTGTCGCGGATCGAGCCCGTGAACAGCGTCGTTTCCTGCAGGACAATGCCGATCTGGGCGCGCAATGATTCCAGCGTCACATCGCGCAGGTCATGCCCGTCGATCGTGACGCGACCTTCGGTTGGATCGTAAAAGCGCGGCAGCAAGTTGATGATCGTCGTCTTGCCGGATCCGGTCGCTCCCAGGAGCGCGATAGTCTGCCCAGGCTTGGCTTCAAAGCTCACCTTGTCCAGCACGGGCTCCCCGCCACCAAAATAACGGAAGGTAACTTTCTCGAAATTAATCTCGCCTTTCACCGCGGGTAGAACGATCGCATCCGGTTTGTCGGTCCCATCCGACTTGGCGTCTAGGATCTCAAAGATGCGGGCTGCGGATGCCGCAGCCTGGCCGAATTGGGTGATGATGAATCCGAATTGAGCTAAGGGGAGAAAGATGTAGATGAGGTAAAGGCTGAACTCCTGCCATTCACCCAGCGTGAGTGTGCCCTCGATGATCTGGGCGCCGCCTGCGTACAGCGTTGTTGCCTGGCCCAAGCTGGCGACCAGGAAAATGACTGGGAACAGGAATGTAAAGATGCGGGCGATGCTGATCTGTTGCTGCATCAGCAGCTCAGCTGCATGGCGGAACTTAACTTGTTCGCTCTTTTCACGGGTGAAAGCCTTGACCACTTTGATGCCCGCCAGATTCTCTTGCAGGATCGTGTTGAGCGCTGAAAGCTTGATCTGCACCCTGGAGAACAACGGTTGGGTGATGCTGCCGAATATCATGAACAAGATCAGCGCCACCGGCAGGATCCAGATCGTCACGATCGCCAACTGGGCGTTAGTAGTGAACAAAATGATCAGTGTGACGGTGAGCAACAGGATCGCGCCTAGCAGTTGCAGCAAGCCCTGACCAAGGAAAAGCCGAACTTTCTCCACGTCATCCGTGGCACGGATCATGAGTTGTCCCGTTTGGTTCTGATCGTGATACGAAAAAGACAGGCGCTGGATCTTTGCATATAAATCATTGCGCAGATCGAAGGAGACTGCTTGCGAATTGCGCTCGGCCCAGTACGCCTGCAAGAAAGCGAACAAACCGCGCAATGCGGCGAAGACTACAATAAAGATCGCCGCGCTGATAAGCAGCCCGGGTGCGTCAGCCTGATCCGCGCTCAATTGCGCAATCAACTGCCCGGCGGTCATATTGGCCGGATAGTTGAGAGTGGCCAGGATACGCGGCAGTGCCTGCGACATGAAGGCTTCGGGAATCTGGTCAAGTCCGGCCTGGACCTGCTGGGCGATGACGCCTTGAGTGACCGCATCGATGATGTTGCGGATCAAGCGCGGCACGGCCAGTTGCGCCAGAGTTGCGATCACCAGAAACGCGTACGGCAGCGCGGCCTGCCACTTGTAGCGGAATAAATAACGTGCGGCGCGCACGATCGGCGTGATCGACATCTTCGGTCCTTTAGCCCCGCCGCGGGCGCGCCCGCGAGACATGGTTTGGGTTGCTTGCACTTGTTCCTTCTTTCTACTGAACGGTTTAGACTAGTTTCTACTCTTGGAGCTCAGCGGCAACCTGCGGATCACCGAACAAATCCAGCAAAGTTTGCAGGCCTTGCTCCACCTGGGTCACTTCATGCGGATCGAGGGTCTCCAGCCGAGCCGACATCCATGCCACCAGGCGCTTATGCTCATCGACTAGCACCTGCCTGCCCTTGACGGTCAAGCTCAGCCGCGTAACCCGCCGGTCCTGCGCCGATTCTTCGCGAGCTAACCAGCCGCGCTCCACCAGGGTCTGCACGGTGGAAGACATGGTTGGCAGGCTCACATCCTGATGCTCAGCCAATTCGCTCAAATTGCAGGTCTTCAGCGAGAGCACGCGCAGGATCCGCATGTGGTTCGGTGAGAGATTGTGGTGGCTGCGCCGGCTCTCAGCAAAAATGCTGCGCATCACGGCGGGCACAACTTCCCAGAACTTGCTGGCTGTGGCTTTCGTTTTGGCGGTCATATAAACTCATCAAAAGCTACTTCATTCACTATATTTCCCTTTTTGGATTTGACCTCAGGAGAAAAGTTTGCTCATGAGTAGCTGTCCTAATGATTAGGCGTGCTAAGTATATCGCCTTGAGTCAGAGTGTCAAGAATCTCGTAGCACCCAAGCACCAGGCTCGTTGTAAACTGTAACAAACCCAAATAACAGGAGGCCCGATGCATAAAACCAGAACATTCTTTGTTTTAGTCCTCGCTTTGACCACGTTGTTGGCCGCTTGCGCGCCCCGCGGCTCAGAGTTGACGATCGTTAACAATAGCAGCGCAGATTGGTGCGAATTGCACATGACCTTGAGCACCGATGCCAATTGGGGTCCAGACATTCTGGGCGGCCGGATCGCGGCCGGCGCCACTTATGCTGAAACCGGTATTGAGCCAGGCGTCTACGACGTCCAGCTGATTCCGTGCGACACAGCCGCTTTCGAAAACTACGAGCGTTACGAGCTCGATCTTTCCACCCACATGGAACTAACCCTCACCGACCAGTAAAAAACTGCAACAAAAAGCCCCAGCAATGCTGGGGCTTTTTTTTTATGTGTCTTGCGAGAGCCAGTCCCGAGCGAAAAGAGGGAAGTAAGGGATGCGAAGCCGACCCGACGGACTAGCTGTGGTTTTTACAGAAGCAATCCCCAACTCAAAACATCAGGGCTATGTGATCAGCCAATCCAGGCCGATGCCAAGTAGCACGACCAGAATCGCGAGGACTACACTCCATGCTTCCGGCTTGATCGTGAAGGTGAACCGATAGCTGGCTTTGACTCGTTCGATACTGATCTTCATTGCAGCCAGAGCGGTGACCAACACAGTAAGCAGTAGGCTGCCCATGATGAGGATGCCGACCGGGAAGCTTAGGCTCCCGACCTGGATGTAACCCGTTTCCATCCATTCTTGGAGTGCATGCGCGCCTGGGATCAAGTCGAAGATGGCTGGGCCGAAGTTGAACCAAATCAAGGCCAGGCTCACTGTAATCAACGCGGGGAGCAAAAGCACAAACCCAATCCCAGCCACCAAACGACTATCTTGCTTTCCGAACCAATTCTCGTTCCAGGTATTTCCGATCACTATTTGCCTCCGAATTTGAGTTGTTTGTAACGAATGAATCGCGAAGCTTGGTAACGCGGCCAGCGTCTCAAGCCAATACCAACGCCGCGCGGCTCCCACGCCGCGCTCCATCTCGATCTGCGCGAACGTCTCTTCCATGTCACCGAGGATTGCATCGCGACTGAAGTCTGGCAGCAGCCTCCTGAACAAGCGCACGGCCAATGCGGGCGGTTTCATCCTAGGCTAAACCCTTTCTTAGCAACCGCAGCCCACAGTGCGTCCTGCAGCCGCTTGGCTTCCATCAGCGCTTCTAATCCTTTGAGGCTCAACTTGAAAAAACGCTTGCTCCGCCCACCCCGCTGCGGGCTCGACTCGCCTTCATGAGAGGCGAGCAGCCCACGCTGCTCGAGTCGTTCCAGGGGAATGTAGATCGATCCCACCGACCAGCTCTTACCGGTCACCTTCTTCAGGTGCGCGCCGATAGCAAGCCCGTACGCCTCTGGTTCAAGGGCTCGGACTGCAAGCAGGATTGTTTCTTCCGTGCGAGAAAGGATTTTCATTCGTATTAGTTCTATTTTATAGAATTAATTGTGGATTGTCAAGTCAGGAGATGCGCAGCATCGCAAGCAACGCGAGCAAGCTTGCATCTTAATTGGAGAGATGGCATACTAACTTTTCAGGAGCAATTTTGGCTCAAATCAGCTTAAGAGATTACTTGAAAGGCATCGAAGAGATCATTGACGGCGGTCAAATTGATGACGCGCTTGCCCATTGCCGTCATGTGCTCCAGAGCCTTCCCAAACATGTAGACACCTATCGCCTGATGGGCAAGGCTTATCTCGAAGCCAAGCGTCACAGCGAAGCCAGCGATATTTTCCAGCGCGTGCTCTCCTCTGTCCCCGATGATTTCGTTGCCCACATCGGCATGAGTATCATCCGCGAGGACGAAGGCAACCAAGACGCGGCAATCTGGCATATGGAGCGCGCCTTTGAAGCTCAGCCTTCAAATCGCGCAGTCCAAGATGAGCTGCGCCGGCTGTATGGCAAGCGCGAGGGCTACGAGCTGCCCAAGGTCCGTTTAACCCGCGGCGCCTTGGCGCGCATGTACGCCCATGGCGATCTTTACACCCAAGCCATCGGCGAGCTGCGCGGCGCCTTGGGCGAAGATGCCCAGCGGCCCGACTTGCAAGTCTTGCTGGCCGAAATGTATGTAAAGACCAATCGCCAAACCGAAGCGATCGACGTTTGCTCGAAGATCCTCGAAACCCTGCCCTATTGCTTGTATGCAAATCGCGCCATGGTGGATATCTTGCGTTCGAGCCAGCGCGAGGTCGAAGCGCAGCCTTATCTCGAGCGCGTCGACGAGCTCGATCCCTATGCGGTTCAAGTCGATACGAATACTGACGTTGACTCGGTTGCACCCAACAGCGTGATGATTGAGCAGCTCCAAATGGAAGCCAAGACCGCGCAGCCCTTGCCACGTGCCTGGACCGGTTCGCTACATCTCCCGGCTGAGGAAGGATTTGAAAAAGAAGAACTCCCCGACTGGCTCTCCGAAGACAGTTTGCCGCAACCTCCACCAGAGATCGCAAAGGAAGAGGATGCCAGCGAGGAACCGGAGGACTCTGTATTGGGCAGCTTGTACGGACTCGACCCAATGCCGCTCGGAGAAGAAGCAAAAGAGCCGGAACCTTCCTTCAAGAAATCCAACTCTTCCGCTTTGGTAGATGACCAGATCCCCGATTGGCTGCGCGAGTTGCGCCCCGCCACTTCCACGCTCTCCGTTCCCGACGCCAAGCCCGCTTTCGCCAGCGATTTACAACAAGAACCGGCCGAAGAAGTTGACGAGCGAGAAATCTCGGCCCCTGAGAAAAAACCAACCGAACCGCTGCCAACTTTTGCCGAAGAAGAGCCTGCCGAGGTGCAACCGGAAATTGCAACTCCGGCAATGAGCGCAGAAGACGAAGAAAATCTTGGTTGGCTCGAGAGCCTGGCCGCCAAGCAAGGCGCGGCCGAGGAGGAATTGCTCACCGAGCCCGAGGAACGCGAGCAGGCGCAGCCCGAATGGGCAACACCAGCGAAACCTAAGAGCGAGGCGCTGGCTTGGCTGGACGAATTATCGGATGGTCCTGCGACCCCATCCGCAACCGCGCCGGTTGAAGAGCCTGATTTAGAATCTGAAGCTGAAGAAACTGAAGAGGTCGCTCCGGCGCGCAATCAGGCATTTAGTCTCGACCCAGAGGACCCACCTGGAGCTGATGGCCTTCAAGCCGCTTCGCCAAATTGGCTGAGCGATCTCTCGGCGGAGGTCAAAGCAAACGACCCCGAACTGATCGCACCAAAGCCGCTGGAAGAAGCCCCTGATTGGCTGGACGAGTTACGACCTCAATCTGCCGAGAGTCAATTCGAATCTGCAGAAGAACCCGCCGAAGAAGAAAGCGAGTGGCAAGTGGCTGCCAGCGACTTGAAAACACTGGACTGGCTTGAAGAGACGGAAAAGGCTGGAAACGACTTAGAAGAACCCTCTGAAACGGTGAAACCCCAGCCGGCAGCCGAACTGAGCACACTCGACTGGCTTGAAGA
>JANWHN010000008.1 GCA_025450445.1 Anaerolineales bacterium
CATCACCCACGGCAACACGGCCAAAGCAAATACGGTTTAGAGCGAACGGTAAAAGTGATCCTCGACTTGTTTACCGTGAAATTCTTAAGCGGCTATGTCAACAAGCCGCTGTATTTGTTCGGAGGGGTGGGTATTGGGTTTGGCTTGGTGGGAACGCTGGGGCTAATTTATTTGGTGGTGCGAAAAATATTGATCGCCACAGGAATTGTGAATTCCCCGATCTTTTTGCTCAGCGCCCTGCTCTTCATCCTCGGCGTGCAGTCGATCCTGCTCGGCTTAATTGCCGAAATGATGGTGCGTACGTATCACGAGTCCCAGTCAAAGCCCATCTACAGCTTGCGCTACGTGATCCGGGGAGGCGATGGCAAAAGCAAATAGCCCGCGTCCCGGCTGGCAAACGCGCAGCAATTGGCTGCGCGTTTTCGCGACGCTGCTGGCCCTGGCGCTGGTGATTTACCTGATCAGCCAGCAGGGCTGGGCGGAGATCAGCGAAGCGATCGGGCGCATCCAGCCCTGGCGTTTTGCGGCAGCGCTTGGATTGATGATGATCTCGCGCTTCAGCGTGGTGGGACGCTGGCATGTGCTGTTGCGTTCGGGCGGCGTGAAAACCAATTGGCAGGAGAGTGCCAGGATCACTTTTGCCGGATTGTTTGCCAGCAATTTTTTGCCGACTACGATCGGTGGCGATGTCGCCCGGATGGGTGGCGCACTGCAGATGGGATTCGACGCTGCCGTTTCGGCCGCTTCCTTGATCGTTGATCGCTTGGTGGGATTGGTCGGGATGGTGTTCACCTTCCCGATCGGGTTGCAGATGGTGCTCGCCAGCGCAGATTTGCGAAGCGGTTCTGCATTTCTCACTCTTGCTGCGGAAAATAGCTGGCTCAAGCGCATGCTGCATCGCATCAACTCATTGCGCATGAGGCTTTTGAAAGCGCTGCGCTTATGGATCAGCCAGCCGAGAGCTCTGGTCACCTCATTGTTGTTCACGCTTTCCCATATGGCCTGCCTGTTCGGCGCAATGTATCTTTTGCTCGAAGGTATGACCGATCCCTTGCCATACCTAACCATCGCCGGCTTGTGGAGCCTGGTTTACGTAATCACCTTGCTGCCGTTCACGATCAACGCCTTCGGTCTTCAAGAAGTCTCGATCACCTACGCGTTCAATCAGCTGGGCGGCATCTCAGCGGCGAATAGCCTGGTGCTGGCACTTTTGGTGCGCACTTTGTTCATGCTCGCAAGTCTGCCGGGGGCATTGTTCATTTCCGATATTTTGCCGGGAGTTGCGAAAGCCCAGCCGTTATTGAGCAAACTGGATCAATAGCCGAGCGAATGACGTTACCTGTAGTTTTCCAAAAACCTAAACCGCTTACTTTTCTGCGCGCAAGCCTCGCCTTCACTCTGGTAATCACCGTGTTGGCTGTTCTTCAATTCGGAGAACAGATCACCGCTGAAGGCTTAGCCCTCACATCTATTAATTTTCGGGCTGCACTGATTGCCGGATACGTCTTGGTTGGTCTGCTGGCCATCGACACAATTCTTGCCTGGACAAGATCTTCTAAAAACCTATTGCAACTGCTTGGCGCCGTCCAAGATTTTCTAACCCGACTTGGTGTCGTTGCCCTGCCGCTATTTATCGGATTGCTGATCCTGTTTCCAGTTGTGGTTTTCGGTTTCTACGGACGCTTTCTACTGAATCCATTTCCGCGTTTGTTCTTGTTTTTGATTCTGACGATTTTTGGCGCAGCCTTGCTGGCGGCTTGGCGCAAAAATGATTGGCTTGCCAACTTGCCGACCGCAACTTTATCGCTTGGAGCTGTGTATTTAGCGAGCACATTCTTAGTTCTTATAAACAATTATCCTTTTTCGCTTGGATGGTCGGAGATCAGCCGTTACTACCAAGCCTCTTTTTATTTCAGCGGACAGGTTTATGGCGTCGATCTGCCGCTCCCGGTCACCCACCCGAGTAGGTATTTGTTGCAATCGCTGCCCTTCCTCATCCCAGATTCTGCGCTAGTCGTCCATCGCGCCTGGCAGGCATTCTTGTGGATCGCAATGCCATTCCTAACGGCTTGGATCCTTGCGCGCAGATTGAAGCTAAGGGGCACAAAAATTTTCTGGTTATTTATCGCGTGGGTGTTTTTGTTCCTGATGCAGGGCGCGGTTTTTTATCATTTGCTGCCTTGTGCTTTTATCGTGTTGCTGGGGTTTGATTCAAGAAAACCATGGCGCTCCTTTTTGTTTGTCGCGCTGGCATCGATCTGGGCGGGCATCAGCCGCATCAACTGGGTGCCGCTCCCAGGTGCGCTCGCCGCTTTGCTTTATTTAATCGAGGTTCGACCGACGCGCAAGCAAAAAGAGTTTTCCGTTGCGTATCTGTGGCAGCCTGCCCTTTATGTTGTGGGCGGAACATTGATCGCCCTGGGAACCTATTGGCTTTATATCGTGAATTCTGGTATCCAAGATCTTAGCCAGTTCGGCTCCTCTTTCACATCGGCGTTACTCTGGGAGCGCTTGCTGCCGAACGCGGCATTTGGCCCGGGAGTATTGCTTGGGATCGCGCTTGTGTCAGCACCGTTGATCGCAGTTGTTTGGTTTACTCGTCGGCATCACTCGCTTGGTTTCTGTCGATCATTTGGGATTGTTGCAATCTTGCTTGTCTTTTTCCTCGGCGGGCTCGTAGTCAGCGTCAAGATTGGGGGCGGCACTAATTTGCATAATCTCGACGCGTTCATGGTGCTGCTCTTGGTTTTGGTTACGACTTTCGTTTTCTCAGCAGCAGCCGCAAAGCCAAAAAAGAGTACTGCAAAAATAGTTGTTCCATGGCCAATGGTAGCAAGTTTGCTGATTGTGCCCAGTTTATTCGCCGTGTTCAGCGGGGGCCCGCTTGATCTTCCCGAACGCCAAGTAGCTGACGATGCGCTCGCCCAGATCCGCGCCATGACTGCGGATGCGCTCGCCGAGGGTGGGCAGGTGCTGTTTATCTCTCAGCGCCACTTAGTTACATTCGGAATGGTGGCTGCCCCGCTTGTGCATGAATACGAGAAACTTTTCCTGATGGAAATGGCGATCTCTAACAATGATGATTATTTGAGCGGGTTTGCCCGCGCGATTGACGAGCATCGCTTCTTGCTGATCATCAGCGATCCGATGAACGCCAATATTGCCGACGATGAAGAAGACGTCCTTGCCGCCGAAAATAATGCCTGGGTGCGTAGTGTCGCCCGGCCGGTCTTGTGCGCATACGAACCCGTAGTTACTTACACCGAGTTGGGAATTCAGCTGCTTAAGCCAAACTACGGTAGCGCTTGCGATGACGAATAAACCTGAATGCATATTCTGATCGTCAACAGCGAATATCCGCCCATCGGCGGTGGGGCAGGTAATGCCAGCGCCCACATCGCTCGGGAGCTGGTGAAAGCCGGCAACCAGGTGACCGTGCTGACTGCTGGTTTTGCCAGGCTGCCACGAAATGAACAAGATGCGGGCGCGCGCGTCCTGCGCTTGCCGGGCTTGCGCCGTAAGGCAGACCGCTCGACGCCAACCGAGCAAACAATTTTTATGATCTCGGCTGCGGTTATCGGTTTATTTTGGGCGATGCGCCTTAAACCATCTGTCGTGCTGGCTTTTTTTGGAGTTCCCGGTGGTGCGGCGGTTTGGTTTTGGAATTGGTTTGTAAATATTCCCTATATCGTTTGTTTGCGCGGTGGCGATGTACCCGGTTTCCGACCATATGATTTCGCCAGCTATCACCGTGCGCTTAGTCCACTGTTGCGTCGGGTTTGGCGACGGGCTGCGGCCGTGGTCGCTAACAGCGCCGGGTTACGCGATCTGGCGCAAAGATTTGAGTCTGATGTAGACGTCAAGATAATCCCAAATGGGGTAGACCTTGAAAAATTTGCCGTCAGAGATCGCTCTTGGACACCAGCTCACATGCTTTTCGTTGGCCGGATCGTATATCAAAAAGGGCTAGATCTTTTGCTTGAGGCGCTCGGCAATTTGAAGAACCAGCAATGGCGGCTTAGCGTGGTGGGCGATGGACCGAGTCGGCCAAAGTTGGAAGCGCATGTTAGGACAGTTGGAATTGAGGATCGAATCACTTTCCTTGGTTGGAAATCAAGATCGGAATTGCCAGAAATATTTACGCATGCAAACTTGTTTGTTTACCCTTCTCGCCATGAGGGCATGCCAAATGCTGTCTTGGAGGCGATGGCCGCGGGCTTGCCGGTGCTGGCTACGCGGATTGCGGGCAACGAAGATCTCGTCAATGATGAAAACGGGATATTGGTGGACAGTGAAGACATGACCGGATTGCAAGCGGCTTTGGAAAAAATAATTCATGACGCTCAAATGCGTAAAAGGATGGGCGCCGCGTCGCGCAAAAAAGTTGAAGAAAATTACGGCTGGCCACGGGTTGCGCAGGAATACATGCGTTTGATCGCGCGAGTTCTGGTCCGCTAATGTGCGGTGTTTGCGGAATTGTTGATGGGAGCGGACGCCATGTTGACCCGGCCGCGCTGCGCAGCCTGAACAACGCGATTGCCCACCGCGGGCCTGACGGCGATGGTTTCTTTGAACAACCGGGCGTTGGGCTGGCGATGCGCCGCCTGGCGATCATAGATGTGGCTGGTGGCGACCAGCCGATCTTCAACGAAGATAAAACCCTGGCGATCGTCTACAACGGCGAGTGTTACAACTACCAGGAACTGCGCGACAAGCTCGATAAGCGCGGCCATCAATTCCGTACCAACTCCGACACCGAGTGCATTGTCCATCTATACGAAGATCACGGCCCTGACTGCGTGCAGCATTTGCGCGGCATGTTCGCTTTTGCGATCTGGGATGCACCGCGCCAGCGTTTGTTTATTGCTCGCGATCGATTGGGCAAAAAGCCCATCTTTTATAGCGTTATTGCAGGTAGGCTTTATTTCGCATCCGAATTGGGTGCCTTGCTAGGGCAGTTGCCTGAAACGCCTGAACTAGATTTCGGGACCATCGATCAATACCTCAGTCTGCAATACATTCCTGAGCCATACACTGCGTATCAAAATGTTTTCAAACTGCCCGCGGCACATTATTTGATCTGGGAAAAGGGCGAACTGAAGCTCGAGCGTTATTGGGATTTCAGCTATGAGCCGAAGCAAAATGCGAGCGAAGGTGAACTGATCGAAGAATTGCGTGCCATTGCTGCCGAGGCGGTGCGCATGCGCCTGATCAGCGAGGTGCCGCTCGGCGCGCATCTCAGCGGCGGTATCGACTCGAGCATCGTGGTCGCCCTGATGGCCCAAGCCAGCAGCGGACCGGTGAAGACGTTCTCGGCAGGCTTCGAGGAAACCAGCTTTTCGGAATTGCCATACGCGCGGGCCGTTGCCCAACGCTATGGGACTGAGCATCATGAATTCACCCTGACCTTTGGCGACGTTCCCGCCACGCTCGAAACTCTGCTCCAGCATTTCGGCGAGCCATTTGCCGATCCGTCTGCGTTGCCGCTCTATCACCTCTCGCGCTTGACCCGTGAGCATGTGACGGTGGCGCTGAATGGCGATGGCGGCGACGAATCGTTCGCCGGTTATCAACGCTATTGGCTTGATCCAATGGCCGACAATTATTTGCGCCTGCCCGCTTTTGTGCGCAGTGCGGTGCCTGCTTTGGCATCCGCCTTTCCGGATGGCGGTGACCAGCCGGTGGGCGGCAGCCTGGGCAACGGGCTCCAACGACTGCCGCAGCTTTCTGAGGTGGATCGCCGCGCCAGCTTGCTGCGTTGGTCATCTTATTTTTCCGTGAAACAGAAAGCTGACCTTTGGCAGCCGAATATTTCCGCCAAGTTGGATCTTCATCAAGCGGAGCGCCAGTTGGCGACGCTGGCTGAGAATGCGCCAGCCTACAATCGGCTGGATCGTACGCTTTACGCAGACATCAAAAGCTACCTCGCCGGCGATCTGCTGGTCAAGGCCGATCGCATGACGATGGCGAACTCGCTCGAAGGCCGCTCGCCATTTCTAGATCATGTTCTGGTCGAATGGGCGGCCAAGCTGCCTGTGAAGTACAAACTGCGTGGCCGCCAGGGGAAATGGCTGCTGCGAAAAGCCTTTGCTGATATGTTGCCCCCCGAAGTTCTTGAACATAAAAAGCAAGGCTTCGGCATCCCGGTTGGCGCATGGCTGCGCGGGCCGCTCGAAACCTGGACGCGGGACCTGCTGCTGGCGCCCGATAGCGCGCTGAAGCCCTGGTTCCAGCGCGATGCAATGGTTCGCTTGATCGCCGAACACCAAACCGGCAAGCAAGATCATGGCAAACGCTTATGGGCGCTGGCTTGCCTGGCGCTCTGGGCGAGGCAGCAGCAAATTTCGGTATAATCTCGCTCCTCGGGCGCGTAGCTCAGCTGGTTAGAGCGTTGCGTTGACATCGCAAAGGTCGTAGGTTCGAGTCCTATCGCGCCCACAGAAGCAAGTC
>JANWHN010000009.1 GCA_025450445.1 Anaerolineales bacterium
AGTTGCCTGGGACGGTGACCAGATCGCCGGCTTCTCGTTGAACATCATCTTTGATGAGGAGAACAAGGTTTTCAATCGCCTGTGGGGCTGGGTAGACGACCTCGGTGTGCGCCGCCCCTGGCGCCGGCGCGGTCTGGCGCGAGCGTTGCTGCAAGCCAGCCATCGCGAGTTCAAAGCGCGCGGCATGGAATACGCAGTCTTGGGTGTAGACGCAGAGAACCCGAACGAGGCGCTGCATCTGTACGAAAGCACCGGTTACAAGATCGTAAGCCGCACCGATATTTTTCGCAAAGAACTGAAGTGAGGAAACATGTTGGCTAAAGAAGAGACGAAACTAAAAGAAGGCTATCTCATGCGCCCGGTAACCACAGCGGACGCGGAGAAAGTTGTCGAGCTGACCAACGCGGTCTCGCAAGCTATCTTCGGGATCAACGAAATAGACGTGGGTGAGCTGGAGAACTTCTGGGGAACTCCTGGCCTTGATCTGGAAAAGGACATTCGCATCATCCTTGCTCCAGATGGCAAAGCCGCCGGCTATGTGGAAGGGCTAACCATCAACGATCCGCCCGTGCATCCGTTCCTTTGGTTGCGCATCCACCCAGCGCACGGCGAAGCCGGCGTGGGAGAGACACTGATGGCGTGGGCTATGCAGCGGGTGAGCCGCGTCCTGCAAACGGTTGCCCCGGAGTTGCGCGTTTCGGTGCAAAGCTTCCCGCCCAGCGGCGACCTGCTGGCCAAGAAGTTGTACGAAGACTTTGGCTTCGACCTGATTCGGCATAGCTTCAATATGGAGGTCGATTTCAAATCGGCTCCCAGCGAGCCGATCTGGCCGGACGGAATCTCGCTGCGACCCTTCGATGCTGCGAATCACGCCGAAGCGATTTATCTTGCAAACGACGAAGCCTTCTCGGATCACTATGGGTACCTGGCTCAACCGTTTGACGAGGGTTTCGCGCGCTTCAAGCACCAGATGATCGAGGACAAAGACGCGTTCGATGCGGAGCTTTGGTTTGTGGCGATGGATGGCGAAGAAATCGCCGGCCACTCGATCTGCCGGATCAATAAGCAGGATGAACAGCCGATGGGCTGGGTCAGTATTCTCGGCGTGCGCAAGGCTTGGCGAAAGCGCGGCCTGGGCATGGCGCTACTGAAGCACAGCTTTGCTGAGTTCTACAAACGCGGCCTACGCAAAGCCGGCCTTAGCGTCGACGCGAACAACCTAACCGGCGCGCTCAAGCTGTACGAACGAGCGGGCATGCACGTAGCCCAACAATATGACCGCTACGACAAAGAATTGCGACCAGGAAAGGAGTTGATGACTACGGTAGTAAGCGAATAGGTTCTCAAGAGGACCAGACGCAATACAAGAACGCCTGCCCCGACGGCAGGCGTTCTTGCGGTTAATCTCGATAGAATTGCGCCTTCATGTCCAACGAGATCACCATCGGCCTTATAGCCGATACCCATGTGCCGGATCGGCGCCGGCAGCTGCATCCCAACGTAGTTTCCACCTTCGAGAAGGCGGGCGTTGCCCAGATCCTGCACGCTGGGGACATTAGCGTGCCGCGCGTCCTGCAGCAGCTCGGCGAGATCGCGCCGGTGCAAGCCGTGCGCGGCAACCGCGATTGGTTTGGGCTGGCCAGTTTGCCGATCAGCAGGACCGTCGAGATTGGCGAGGTGCGCGTGGGGCTGACTCACGGGCATGTTGGTTGGCGGATGTACGTGAAAGATAAGCTCGCTTTTCTTTTTAGTGGCCGCCCCCAATCATTCGATTACTTTACCGACCGCGTAGTGGCAGCCATGCCGGATATGGACGCTATCGTCTTTGGCCACAATCACGAGCCGTTCGTGCGCAAGATCGGCGATCAGCTGGTGATCAACCCGGGCTCGGCCTGCTGCCAAATGCTGCCTGACAAGCCGCCGTCGGTTGCCCTTTTGCATATTGATGGGAAAAAGGTGCGCGGCGAGATCGTATTCCTTGAATAGCTATTTGCCCTTATTCAACGACTTCAAATAAGCCTTGCCCCGCGGGGAGATTCGATAGCCCACTTCCAGGCTCTCAGTCAAACCGAGGTCCTTGAGCTGACGCACACGTCGTTTGAAAAATTGAGTTTCCAAACCAAACGATTTTGCCAGTTTGGCCGCCAAGGTGGCCGGGCGCTTGGCGATTAGCTCCAGTGTCTCGCGCGTCCAGGCGCCTTTGCGTTCATAGCCAGCCAGCTTTGCCTTCAATTGCTCAAGCTCAGCAGCCGAAATTGTTGCCTGGCTGCGCAAACTGATCCGCTCATCCTGCCCGCTATACTTCAGCTCCACGCGGAAAAGCTGACCTTCGCGCTTCGATAATTCCTCCAATAATTGTTCCTTACCCGTGTAACCCGCCGCCTTGGCGTCGCGATCCGTCACATCCGCGTCTTTGATCTCAGCCACATCCAAGACTTCCACGACGCCAAGCTGAGTGCGCAGCCGACTGCCCACTTTCACCCGCGCCCGATTCCAGCGGCGGAATGCCAGCGAAAGTTTGCCTGCTTTGACGCCTTTCAGGAAATCTTCGTAGAAGAGCATGTCTATGGATTAGGGGTGAAGCGCTGAAAGAATTCGATCGAGCGTTCGACCAAGAGCTGGTCGTTCAATCCGTAAAAGGTATGCGGCATGTTGTGATACGTGAAGCACTCCACGCTCTTGCCCAGCGATTGAAGCAGCTCACACAGTTCCTGCGACCAGACTAGCGGCACTACGTCGTCAATATCGCCGTGGTGAATGCTGACCGGCGCCTGGATCCGGTCATAGAAAAAGATCGGCGAGATCTGCGCCAGCTGCTCATCCGTCGCCAGCAATTCTTCGTTCCCCCGGTCGCCCTCGGACAGCACATCCCGAATATGCTCGAAGTTGCGGCGCTCATCCCCGCTCATCGAGCCGTAAAGCAGAGCGCCCTGCACATCCGCGCCCACGGCCAGCACGCGCAGGATGATGCCGCCGCCCATACTGTGTCCCCAAAGGAAGATTGCGTCCGCATTCGCCGCCGCAAGAAGCCCCTGTTGCCCGGCTTGGGCATTCGCGTCTGCGATCAAATTCATAACATCGATCGCAAAGCCAACCCGAAATTCATTCGGCCCTTGATCAGACGGTGGGTAGTTTCGATAATTAGGGTGGATGGCAATGTAACCCGCGTTCGCAAATGCCGCCGCATAACCGGCGGTGTAACCCTCGACCTTGTAATCATCCGGATCAACATAGCCGTGTAACACGAGCACAACCGGGAACGGACCGGTGCCGAACGGAATATCCACAAATCCGTTGACAGTCAGCCCATCGCTTGGATAGCTGATGAGATGGCGAGTGAAGGTGTTCGTCGTCGCCAGCACGCCCAGATCCACCACCTGCCCGCCGCCATAAGCCCGCCCCGAAAGCGCATTGATGCTCAATTGCGCGTATGGTTCCGGTGTGCTCGCGGGAGTTGGCGCGACCGTCGGGCCGCTAGCGTGGAACGGCGTCGCACTTGCTGCAATCAGTTCCGGCGTCGGCAATTCGGAGGCTGGCAGGTTGCAAGCTGCCAGCAGGGCACTAAGAGAAATTACAAGAACCTGCGATCTAGCTCGGTTTTGCAAATCAGCTAATTATGCCGTCCATCCACCCGGCGGCAGTATCCAGCACTTCTGTCAGCGCATCCGCATCTGTGCGACCGGATCGCTTAAGGACTTTGAAGCTGTGATCCGCGCCCTCTACAACGTGCAGGGTCGCCAGCTTGCCTAACTTCTTGACGACTGGCTCCAACAATTCCGGCGTTGCCAGTTCGTCCCGCGGTCCCTGCAAAAATAGCATCGGCACATTCACCTTGAATAAGTGATCGGCGCGGCTAGTGGCCGGTTTACCCGGCGGATGCAATGGGAATGCGAAGAACACGATGCCTTTTACATTTGGCAGCGGCTCGTGGCTGGCCGCGTTGGAGCTCATTCGCCCGCCCATCGATCTGCCGCCAACGAATAGCGGCAGGTCACCAGCTTCTTTGGCAGCCGCAGCTACCGCGGCGCGCACGGTGGCCGTGAGCACGTCCGGCTTATTCGGTCCGCCCCCGCCCGGTCTTTCTTTGTAAGGAAAGTTGTATCGAAACGAAGCGATGCCGCGCTCAGCCAAGCCTTCGGCTAGCTGCCCCATGGAGCGATGGCGCATGTCGGTCCCGGCGCCATGCGCCAGGACTAGCAATGCCTTGGCATTATCCGGCTTCAGCAGAAGCGCGGAAATCTCGCCATGTTCTGAGGTTGTTAGGAACTTAAGTTCCTTGGATTTCACCTTACTTGGCGTATCGCGTGGCCAGCAGCTTGTAAGACCTAGACCGCATGGCAATCAACGTAACCATCAACCCAATGATGCCAGTCACCGAGAATACCAATGCGATCCCACGTGCAGCCCCGGTTCCGAACCAATCACCGATCAGATCCACACCCGCGCCCGTGGTCATGAAAGGGATAAAGATGAACTGGGCGATTGGGCCGATGAGGAATGCGGTCAGCGGCGAGGCCGCCAACTCGACGCTCTGGGCGAAACCAAACACGCGCCCTTGCCGTTCGTGCGGCACGACTTTTTGGATGATCGTGTGCTCAGCAGCCTCGATGAATGGGATCACGACCATATAGGCATAGCTGCCGATTGCCAGCAAAATGATGGATGGCTGGATCGTAAAGAATATGGTGGCGGTCCAGATCACGATATTCGCGGTGAACAGGGCGCGCAGCGGTTTACCGCCGAGGCCGTATTTAGCGATCACGAAACCGCCGACAATGAATCCGGAGCTCAGGAAGCCCCACAGCAAGCCCCAGGTTTCGACAGAGACCATCGATAGACCGTACGAATCCATTAGCGACATAAACACGCCGCCCAGAAAGTTATTGAAGGTGGTGAACAGGATCAGGGCAAACAAACCCTGGATGCCTGCAATAATTTTGATGGTGCCGCGCACGTCAACGCTTTTGGGCGCAACTTCCCCTTCAACATGGACTACTTTCTTCTCCGGGACCTCAACGAACCAAAGATGGACCATGGCTAGGACCGAGACCACGATGCCAAGGATGAGTACGTGGTACATGCCCGAATAACCAACCAGCAAACCGCTTATCACCGAGGTAATGAGGATCGCTGTTCCGAATACCGTACCGGCTAGCCCATTGGCTTTATCGCGTTCTTTGGCCGGGAAAAGGAGCGTAATGATGGTGGGCAGGGCGATGCCTCGGATATTGCCCGCGATCACGCCGGCCAGCAGCAGCGGCGAAAAGAGCCACAAGCGAACGCTGGACACATCCGCGAATGCGCCATCCGGCGCAGTAACGTAGACGACGAACCCGATCGCAAAGATGACGAGCGTGACCGCGGTGGATATGAGCATGATCTGCTTCTTCTTGTAATGATCGACCAACGACCCGAACCAGAAACCGGATACGGTCACGAACACCAGGTAAAGCCCTGAGAGGATCGCGGTGGCGAACACGGACCGGGTTTCGAGAAAGACGTAAAAGATGAGGGCGAACCAAACTGTAAAGTTGGTGATGGCGACGATCAAATTATTCGCCAGCAGCTGGTAAAACGTGTTTTTTGCGTTCTTAGATTTTTTTGATGCCATCAGCGATGCGTCCTTTAGCGAAATAGTATGGCTAGTAGGGTAATTTTCAGCGGTGATTATTTATTGTTGAATGCGACTGCTTCTGTTACCAGTTTTGTAAACGCGGTCTCATCTAACTTGTCTTCCTCGTACCAATTTACAGAACGGGTTTTCTTGGCTTCCAACCCGCCATTGAAGAGACCTTTGGGATCCTTCAATGCCGCTCCTTGGAAAAAATTGGAGCCAACGTGGTCCGAGAATGCTCCCACCGAACACACCATGCCATTGGACGAAAAAACGGGCACGCCCCACTTGATTTCTTCCGTAATTCCCGGCTCGGCCTTAAGGATCAGGTCACGCAGCTTCCCGGCCACTTTGGCGCGCCAGCCGCCCAGATCAACAATGTATTTTTTAGACTGCTCAGCAGGTTTCATTAAGCAGCCTGGCTTCCCTGCAGCCCAAAGCGCTTGACCGCTCGTTCGCGGGCGCGCTGGGCGATTACATCTCGGTCGCGCGGGGGCGCGGTTGTCACCAAAGAATCGAGCAATTTCTGAGCAACAACTGCCACCTCATCGATCGCCCGGTTGAAGGCCTCTTCATTCTGCTTTGAAGGCTTCGTAAACCCGCTTAATTTGCGGACGAATTGCAGTGAAGCAGATTTCACTTCATCTTCGGTTGCTGGCGGGTCAAAGTTGTAAAGGGTCTTGATATTTCGGCACATAGCGTTGTCCTTTCCAGATCAACACTATTTTAATGGATTCTGTATTGGAATTGTGGGTTTAAGCGACTTTGTCAAGCAATTCGCACTGCAATCATTACTTCTTGCTCTTCTTGGCAACAGCCGCATCCGTTTCGGCCATGCGGGCCTTGACCAGCTTCTTCACCAAGGACGCCGGCAGGGTAGTCCCAACCGGGAAGCGAATTGTGCCTTTGTCCGTGTCGTATTCTTTCAGATCAGCCTTGTTGGCCTGCATCACGGCCGGGCTCATTACATAAAAAGCGCAATGCTCTTTAGCCGAATTGTAGGAAACGAGCGGTTTGTCTTTGTACCTGAAGGCGGGGATGCCATAGCTGAGCGCCTCTTCAGCTTGCGGTGCAGCAGCTCGGATAGTCACGCGCAGCTTCTGCAAGGTAACGCGCTTATCCTTGGGCAGCTTGTCGAGAATTGCGTCTACTTCTTTCGCGCTCATTTGGGCGCAATATTCTGGTTCACGTGAAAGAGATTGTTGGGGTCATACTTTTTCTTGATCTCAACCAGCCGATCCCAGGTCGAGCCGGGGTAGGCAGCGCGCACACGCTCTGGACCTTCCTCACTCAGGAAGTTTACATAGGCAGCATTGTCGCCTTGGTTCAACGCCGCGGCAAACTTGGTGACCCAAGCATCGTGCTTTTCTCTTTCATTTCTGTCTTCGTACAGGCAAGCCACGTTCACCATGATGCGGCTCTTGCGGTGGGCGTAAGCCGTCGCATCAATCGGAACCCGGGCATACGCGCCGCCTAGCGTACGCAGCTGCGCCACGCGCAGCGGGGCGTTCGTAGCGTTCAAATGCTCGATCATTGTGGCAGCCGTCTTCTTGTCCACTGAGTTCATGAACATCGTCAGGGATGAAGCGGCCACCGGGTGCGGCCCCTCTTCTCCCGCGTAGATCTCGGCGTACTGCATTTCTTTAATCATGTCTGCGAGCGGGGTTGCGATCGCCCTGAACGGAGCCATTGCTTTTTCCCCAGCCTTGGAATTGCCGGCATAGATCATCATGGCGAAGATAATCAATTTGCCGTGCATTTCTTCCGCCAAGAATGGCATGGGCGGGGCGGTCATCACGTTTCCGATGCCGGATAATTCCTCCGGCGCAGCTTCTGATGCTGCGATAAAAGAGCTGATGCTCTCGGCGGTCGCGGGCAGGATCAGCATCCCGCCATATACCGAGGGCAATTCGTGCAGCCTCAGCTTGAAGCGGGTAACCACTCCAAAGTTGCCGCCTCCGCCGCGAATCGCCCAGAAAAGGTCGGGATGATTCTTTGCGTCCACCTCAAGGATTTGCCCATCCGCAGTCACCACCTCGGCAGCCAGCAGGTCGTCGATGGTCAGGCCAAATTTGCGCACCAGGTAGCCGACCCCGCCGCCCAGCGTCAACCCGCCGATGCCCACCGTGCCGGTATCGCCAAAGCCGGTAACCAAGCCGTGCTTTGCGGTCGCGTTTGTATATTCGCCAGCGGTCAAGCCAGCTTCGGCCCAAGCAGTTTTGCCTGCTCCATCGATATCGATGGCTTTCATCTGGCCGAGATCAAGCACGATGCCCCCGTCTACCACGCCGTAACCGGCGTTGCTGTGACCGCCCGAGCGAACGGCCAGCTCTAATCCGGTCTCACGCGCTAGCTTGACGACTTGAGCTGCTTCGCTAGCATTCTTCACGCGAATAATGACTGCGGGCTTGTGGTCATGCCAGCTGTAGAACACAGATCGCGCTTGGTCGTAATCCGCATCTCCGGGCGCGATCACGCGCCCGGAAAACTTTTCTCGTAGATCTGAAATTTCTAGAGTAGTGGCCGCCATGGTTTCTCCTTAGAGCCTCTTTTTTTGGCTAACGGGCTGCCTTTTTCTTTCGTCGCGCTAGGAACTCCTTCGCCCGAGTCTTCGCAACCTTGCGAATGAGAGTTATCGGCAACGGCTCGTCCAAAGGGAACTGCAGGGTGGCAGCCTTTGCTCGATAAGGTGCCATCTCCTTTTTCAGCGCCTCATTTCCTCCGGGCGCGGGATAGATGCCGATGTGCTTTTTATAACCCGCGAAGGAGATCATGTTTCCTTCCTGAAAAAAAGTTGGAATTCCGTACTTGATTGCTTCTTTAGCCTTAGGCGCGGCTTGGTGAATAGCCTTGCGGACTTGCTGTAGCCTGGCACGCACTTCTTTTGGATAAGGTTTGATGTATTCGGCAATCGATTCGGGAGTTTTTGATTTGACCATCTTTAGTTCCTCCTTCTAGTTTTATTTCATCGTTGCAAGAACTTCTTCGAGGCGGTCCATCGATTCGGTTGCGCCGCCCTCCATGCCGGATTGGATCATGCCATCCCGGTCTTCCACAGACAGGTAGACCGACTTTTCGGTGTACACAGTCTTACCATCTACTTCTTCAAATGTCACCTTCTGCAGAACCACATGGCCTTTGCCCATTTCGGGCGGCAGATTCTCAAATTCAAAAGTGCTTATCACTCGCTCCGGGGCGGCGATCTCATGATACACGCCGTTGAAAGCGAACTCGTTGCCCTTATCGTCGCGTTGCACAAATCGCCAACGCCCACCTGCCTTAACATCCATTTCGGCCACGGTGGTCGTCAAGTATCTTGGCCCCCACCATTTGGGAATTAGATTTGGATCCGAGGTCGCCTTGAAAACCAGATCACGGGGCGCATCGAAGGTGCGCGACATAATGATCTCTTGTTTACCAGGTTCAGCTATAACTTTCAGTTTGTGTGCCATTTTCAAAATCTCCTTTTGAGTTATTTTTTTTTTACTGCGAATATCCTCTAATCGTGATTACTTGCTTGCGTTGTCGTACGCTTGTTTCAGCCAGCGCAATACCTCCGCGTCGATTTGTTTCTGGTCGGTGATCTTCACTCGATGCGTCACCAGGCTGTTCCATGATCCGGCTGCTTCCAGCCGGCCGGCCGGCTTCATACCTTTGAGTTTGAGCCCGATGTCAAAGCGATCGCGAGTAGCCGGCTGCAGGACGGCGAACTTTTTCTCGTTTCGCACCAGGCTCAAGTAAGCTTTGGCCGGAGAAACCTGGATGTCCTTTCCAAATTTGGAGATCCTGGTCAACAGCGTTTCGTATGTGGATCGCCATTCACTCTTTCCACCCGCGAAGTGCGCGTCGATCTGTTCCTGAACGCTGCCTGCTTCGTGGCGCAACAGCACGTGCGCAACCGCCCGGGCGTGGCCGAGACCCAATCCCAATTCGCTTTGCGCCCATTTGACGATCTCCGCTCGCGTGGTCAGGCCTTTCTTTGCGGCCAGCTTGCGCAGGTCTTCAACCGATTTCCCCGTTTTGCTCTTGATCGTGTCTAGGTAACCTTGCAAAGACATGCGCTCCTATTTTCTTTCTCGGCCTGTTTGGCCGCTTTCCTTGTTCTGCCGTTGCACTTCTTGCAAATAATCGTCCAGGCGGTTGAAGCTCTCCTCCCAGTTTTGGCGATAGCGCTCCACATATTCTGAGATGTCCTTCAGCGGCGCCGCCTCGAGGCGCGCCGGTCGGTAT
>JANWHN010000010.1 GCA_025450445.1 Anaerolineales bacterium
AGGCGCTTGAGGATCAGGTGCGCGAGCAGGCGATCGATTCGCAAATGCGGGAGGGGATCTTTAACGGCAGCGGTGAAGAAGCCGCTGAGGACTGGAAACTGCGGGTGGATCAGGTGCGCGAGCATCTTACCGATCTGAATTTTGCCAACAACTTGCCCTACGAAATTTTTGACAGCCTTGTGCGCAGCGTGCTGTCCGAGCGCGGCGCCGAGAGCGATGACCTGGTGCGCGCCTTTAATCCGGAGATGGCGCCGCAGGAAGCGCTGTTCGAGCAAGCGAAGGCGATTGCGCGCATTCCTGCTAAAGAGCGCAAGAAGTACGAGGCGCGTGAACGTGAGATCAAGGTCGTGCTGATCCGCCAGATGGTCTCGGACCAGTTGGCGTATATCAACATCGCCAAGGAATGGTTCTCGCTGGATGATCTGTTGGAGATCCGGCGCAACAAGATCGGCAAAGGCAAGATCGGCGGCAAAGCAGCTGGGATGCTTCTGGCGCTGCGGATCTTGCAGAGCGTGGGCGAGAAGGACATTGTAGAGAATGTGACCATCCCCGAATCCTACTTTTTAGGCGCAGATGTGATGTATGCGTTCATGGCCAACAACGGCCTGATGCATTGGGGCGACCAGAAATATAAGGAAGAAGAGCAAATTCGCACCCAGTATTCGCAGATTGAGAGCGAATATGCGGCTGGGACATTCCCAGGCGATATTTTGGAGGAGCTTGGGGAACTATTGAACCGGGTTGGGAAGCGGCCGATCATCGTGCGCTCGTCTTCGCTGCTTGAGGACAACTTTGGCTCGTCGTTTGCGGGGAAGTACGCCAGCTATTTTCTACCCAATCAAGGCACGCCAGAAGAAAATCTCAAAGCCGCAGCCAAAGGGATTGCCGCGATCTATGCCAGCGCGCTGAATCCCGACGCCCTGCTTTATCGCCGCGCTCACGGATTGCAGGATTACGACGAACGGCTGGCGGTTCTGATCCAGGCGGTGCAAGGTGAGCAATATAGAAAGTTTTACTTTCCGCATCTGGCAGGCGTTGCGTTCAGCAAGAACCTGTTTCGCTGGTCGCCCAAGATCAAGCGCGAGGCCGGTTTTGTGCGCCTGGTGGCCGGCATGGGTACGCGGGCGGTGGACCAGGTTGGCAACGATTACCCGCGGCTGGTGGCGCTCAGTCACCCGGAACTGCGCGCCCAGACGGACGTGAAGGCACTTCTCACCTATTCGCAACATTTTCTCGACGTTGTTGACCTGGAAGAGAACACATTCAAAACGTTTCCGATGAATGAAGTGTTGGATGGTCGCTATCCCCAATTACGCATGATCGGATCGTTATTCAAAGACGGCGATCTGCGCCCGATCCGCTCTTCGGTGAGTGAGGATGATGGGGAGTTGGTGCTTACGCTGGACGGCGTGCTGCGCAACACGCGCTTGGCCGAGCGAATGAGCCGCATTCTCAAACATCTGGCAAAGAACTACGACTCGCCAGTGGATATGGAATTCACCATCCGCTTGAAAGAAATCAAGGGCGGTAAGACAGAAACCGAACTATTTATTTTGCAATGCCGTCCACAAAGCCATCTGCTTGAAGAAGAAGTGCGCCTGCCCGAGCGCTTGGATAAACAGCAAATTGTTTTCTCGACGACGAAACTGGCACCGCACGGAAAAGCGAGCGGAATCCGCTACGTGGTTTTCATTGCGCCTGAGACTTATTACGCGCTGCCGAGCTCACAAGCGCGCGGAGAGCTGACCCGCGCAATTGGGCGAGTCAACAAGGTGCTGGAAGGCGAAGAATTTATTTGCGTGGGGCCAGGCCGCTGGGGCACATCCAATCCGGATCTCGGCGTGAGTGTGAGCTATGCAGATATTTACAACACCCGCGCCCTGGTCGAATTGTCGGGAAAGGGCGTCGGTCCGGCTCCGGAGCCTTCTTATGGCACCCATTTCTTTCAAGATCTGATCGAATCGCGCATCTTCCCGCTCGCGATCCACCTGGATGATGCAGACGCGGTCTTCAACCGCGGCTTTTTCTACGAGTCGCCAAACCGGCTGACCACCTGGCTGCCTGAACTTGAGCCGATGCAAAACAGCCTGCACCTGATCCACGTTGACGATATTGCGCAAGGCCATGTGATGGAGCTTATAATGGACTCTGATGCGGGCCGCACTGTTGCTTATCTGAAGGCCGAGGACCGGGACGCATGAAACATTTTGTAGCAGTGGCTGGCAATATCGGGGTGGGTAAATCCACCCTTGTAGGAAAACTCTGCGCTCGTTTGGGCTGGCAGCCATATTACGAACCCGTTGCTGAAAATCCCTATCTAGAAGATTTCTATGCGGACATGAAAGCCTGGGCTTTCCATTCCCAGGTCTTCTTCCTTTCTCACCGTCTGCGGATGCATTTGGATCTGTTGGAGGATCCGAAATCCGTTGTGCAAGATCGCTCGGTGTACGAAGACGCCGAAGTATTTGCGACGAATCTATTCAGGCAGGGAGAGATTAGCGAGCGCGACTACTCGACCTATCGCAAGATGTACAAATTGCTGTGCGACATGTTGCGCCCGCCGGACTTGGTTATTTACTTGCGCGCATCAGTGCCGACGCTGCAGCGCCGGATCGCTCAGCGCGGCCGCGATTTTGAAAGCACGATCAACCCGGACTATTTAGATCAGCTCAACAATTTGTATGAGGGCTGGATCGAAAACTTTTCGCTGTGCCCGGTGCTAACTGTGCCGACGGACGAGATGGATTTTGTGGCGCATAACGGACACTTGGAGTTGATCACTAACAAGATGGGGGAGAAGCTGATGGGCAAAGAAGAGGTCGTCTTCTCGCCCGAAGAAGTGCGCAGTTACAGCGCGTAACGCCAATCCTCTAAACAAAAACGCGGCTCACGCGGCGTTTTGTTTTGGCGTAATAATCACCTGATTTGTGCCCGGTGCCCGTTCTTCAACAACCAGCTTAATCGCCGTGCGCACCTTGCCGTCTATGTCCACGTCTGCAAATTCGGGAGCGCAGATCACTTCGTAACCGTCTTCTTTCAAGTAGCCACGGGCCAAAACCATGGCCTTGATGGCTTGATTCACTGCGCCCGCACCGATGGCTTGCACCTCGGCGCGTTTATTCTCTCGAAAAACGCCGGCAATCGCGCCGGCTACGGCTGAGGTACGGGAGGAACCAGAGACCTTGATGATGTCCACGTTGCTGGCGAGGTTTGTGTTGTCTGTAAATTTGATAATACAAGATTTCCTCAGAGGAATCAATTAAAAGAATCGTCGCATGTGAAATCGAACACAAAGATTATTGAGAAAACCCGCGTGATAGACTAATTTTTGATGGAAGAAAAAGCATTAAATACGCTGGAATTTCTCAAAGTGCTCGAGCGCTTGGCGCGGCATACAGCCTTTCCGTTGTCTGCGGAATGGGCGCAAGCGCTGAGACCGGCGCCCAGCCTTGAGGATGCGCGCCATCTGCTGGCGGAGACGGGCGAAGCGCGCCAATTGCTGAAGGATCAGCCGCAAACCGGCGTCGGCGGGGCGCGGGATGTGCGCATCCCGCTAAAGAGCGCGGGCCGCGGGATGGCGCTAACGCCGACGGAGCTGCTGGATGTAAAAAGCACGCTCGTCGCGGCGCGGAGCTTGGCGCGCAAGATGATGGACTCTGAGGTCAGCTATCCGATATTGGCTGCCGTCGCAGCGCGGATGCCCAATCCTGCTGGCGTCGTGGATGCAATCACGAAAGCGATCTCGGCGCGGGCAGAGATACTGGATTCGGCGTCGCCAAAGTTAGCCTCAATTCGCAGCGAACTGAGCGCAGCGCACGAACGCTTGCTGGGGCGCATGCAGAAGCTGCTCACGTCGCAGCCGTTTGCCAAAGCGCTGCAGGAAGCGCTGATCACGCAGCGGGATGGGCGCTACGTGCTGCCCATTCGGGCGGATGCGCGGGCAGACGTGAAAGCCATCGTGCATGACCAATCGTCTTCGGGGGCGACGCTGTTTGTGGAGCCATTGCAGGTTGTGGAGCTTAACAATCGCTGGCGCGAAATGCAACTGGCAGAACGCGACGAGGAACAGCGCATCCTGCTGGAGCTAAGCGCACTGGTTGCTAAGCACGCCGACGAAATTGAAGCGGTGCTGGAGGGATTAGGCACGCTCGATCTGGCGTTCGCCCGTGCAAAATACGCCGAAGAACTGCGCGCCAGCGCTCCGGAACTGATGCCGCTGAATCCGAAAGAGGGCGAAAAGCACCCAGGCGTTGTGCTGCGATTGTTCGCAGCGCGGCACCCGTTGTTGAACGCGGCGACCGTGGTGCCGCTGGATATTGAACTGTTCCCCGAAAATTACTGCCTGGTGATCACCGGGCCGAACACCGGCGGAAAAACAGTGACGCTGAAAACCGTCGGCTTGCTGGCGGTCATGGGGCAAAGTGGTCTGCACATTCCGGTGGATGCGGGCAGCC
The DNA here is from genome assembly GCA_025450445.1 of Anaerolineales bacterium. GTDB lineage: Bacteria > Chloroflexota > Anaerolineae > Anaerolineales > UBA11579 > JAMCZK01. Next base: position 4,455 of record JANWHN010000010.1, read on the forward strand.
AGATCTCGTTCTTCGAAAATATTTACGCCGATATCGGCGACGAGCAATCGATCGAGCAATCGCTGTCGACTTTTTCGGGGCATATCACCAACATCATCCGCATTCTCAAGGAAGCGGATCAGCGATCGCTGGTGATCCTGGATGAATTGGGCGCCGGCACTGATCCGCAAGAGGGCGCGGCATTGGCGCGGGCGTTGCTCGATCACCTTGTACAGCGCGGAGTCACAACGCTGGTTGCGACCCACTATCCCGAACTAAAAACGTACGCGCATTCGACGAAGGGCGTTGTGAACGCCAGTGTCGAATTCGATCTCAAGACATTGGCTCCCACTTATCACCTCACGGTCGGGCTGCCTGGGCGCTCAAATGCGCTTGCGATTGCGACGCGTTTAGGGCTGCGCGAGGACGTTGTTGAAGCTGCGCGCAGCACGATCGACCCGAGCGAATTGAAGGCCGAGAATCTCCTGGACGAGATCCATCGCGAACGCGATCGATCGCGCGAAGCTCGGGCGCGGACCGAGGAGGCGCAGCGCGTCGCTCAAGCCAACCGCGTGGAATTGGCTGAGCGACTCGAAAAGATCGAGGACGAACGCGTAGAGGTTTTGGAGCGGACGCGCCGCGAAGCGCAGACTGAGCTGGAGAACCTGCGCGGCGAGATCGGGAAGCTGCGAGCGGACATGGCCCGGGCGCGGCAGCCGCTGGAAGAAGTGCAAGCGATCAAGCAGGCGGCCGAGCAGCTTGAAGAAAAAGTTAAGCAACCGGCGGTGCGCAAGGCAGTTCCCGAGTCGGAGCCGGACAGGCCGCTGCGCTTGGGTGACCTGGTGCGCGTGCGCAGCCTGGGGCACCAGGGCATCGTGACCGCGTTGAGCGAATCGGAAGCCGAAGTCCAGATCGGCGCGCTGCGCGCTCGAGCACGACTAGGCGACCTGGAGTTGTTGGGCGAGCAGCCGGCGACCAACGGCAGCCAGGAAAAAGATTGGGCGTTCAACAAGCTGGCTGAATCGCCTGGGAATGAGATTTCGTTGCGGGGCCAGCGATTTGAAGATGCCTTCGCGAACCTGGATCGCTACCTGGACGCCGCCTACTCGGCTGGACTGCGATCGGCGCGGATCATTCATGGGAAGGGGACCGGCACTCTCCGCGAGATGGTGCGCAAGGAGCTCGATAAGCGCAAATATATCGAGCGCTATGAGACGGCCGACCCCGGTTTGGGCGGCGATGGTGTGACGGTGGTTTACTTCAAGAACGACTAGCCCCAAAGTGCAGGTTTAACCGTCATCAGGAATTCGATGACAACCACCAGCAACAGTATGATGATGCCCAGGCGTTGGGTGCGTTCTTCTGCGGCAAGATATTCAGGGCTAGCGGGGCCAGCCGATTCGGCGAGCCGGATCTGCTTCCGTAGCGCGGGCGTGTAACGACTGCCAGCGAGGAAGCCGACGATCACATAGACAGCTATGGCCGAGGCGACCCAGGGTGTGCTGATCGGAATTCCGCCGATGAAAAGCATGGCGAAACCGGTGACCAGTAGGACGCCGTAGCCGATGTTGGCGACGATCTCCAGGCGAGCGATACTGCGCAAGGCGAAGCGCTTTGCTTGCGGGTCAGAGCCGGCGGCGCGCAGTAGGAAGGGATAGGTGATGTTGGCGCCGAGGGCGGTGATGGCGGAAAGAACGTGGATCCATTTCATGATCAGGTAGAACATGTTTCCTCCATAATTACGGCCATCTTTTAATCATCATCATTGTGAGGGGGCATATTTTCGTTAAAAGTTAAAAGCGGGCTACCTGCAATTACGAATCTTTGAATGACCGCCAGCTTATAATCGAACAGTTAGCCATGGAACCCATTTTAAGCCGGATCGACCCCAAAAGCGCTGAATTCCAAGCAAATGTCAAGCATTTGCGCGGCCTGGCCGAAGAGTTGGGCGAAAAATTGGCGACGGCGCGTCAAGGCGGTGGGGCAGAGGCGCGTAAGCGGCACGAGGAGCGAGGCAAGCTATTCGTGCGCGAGCGGATCGATCGATTGCTCGACCCCGGCTCGCCGTTTCTGGAATTGTCGCCGTTGGCTGCGCTGGGCATCTATGAGGATGACGCACCCGGGGCGGGCGTTGTTACTGGAATTGGGCGCGTGAGCGGGCGCGAAGTGATGATCGTTGCCAATGACGCGACGGTAAAGGGCGGTTCGTATTATCCGCTGACGGTAAAGAAACATTTGCGCGCCCAGCAGATCGCATTGGAAAATTATTTGCCCTGCTTGTATCTGGTCGATTCGGGCGGGGCGTTCTTGCCGATGCAGGACCAAGTGTTTCCGGATGAACTGCATTTCGGGCGCATTTTCTATAACCAGGCGCAGATGAGCGCGCGGGGCATTCCGCAGATCGCGGCGGTGATGGGCTCGTGCACGGCCGGCGGCGCTTACGTGCCGGCGATGAGCGACGAAGCGATCATCGTGAAGGGAACGGGCACGATCTTTTTGGGCGGGCCACCGCTGGTTAAAGCTGCGACGGGTGAAGACGTGAGTGCCGAAGACTTGGGCGGGGCGGATGTGCACACGCGGCTCTCCGGTGTGGCGGACCATTTTGCGGAGAATGACGACCCTGCGATCGCGATCTGGCGCGAGATCGTGGAGGCATTGAATTTTTCGCCCCAGTTGGATGCCGAAGTTGCTGCGCCCGAAGAGCCGTTTTATGCTGCCGAGGAGCTTTATGGGATCGTGCCGGCCAACTCGCGCGAAGCCTATGACGTGCGCGAGGTAATTGCGCGGATCGTGGATGGCAGTTACTTCCGCGAGTTCAAACAGCGCTACGGCGAGACGCTGGTGTGCGGGTTCGCGCGCATCCATGGCTACCCGGTGGGAATTTTGGGAAACAACGGCGTGCTGTTTAGCGAGAGCGCGCTGAAGGGCACGCATTTTATTGAGCTGTGCGAGCAGCGCGGCATCCCGCTGTTTTTTTTGCAAAACATCACTGGCTTTATGGTTGGCCGCGAGTATGAAGCAGGCGGGATCGCCAAGGACGGAGCCAAGATGGTGCACGCGGTGGCGACGGCGACAGTACCGAAGCTGACCGTGATCATCGGCGGCTCGTTTGGGGCGGGTAATTATGGCA
>JANWHN010000011.1 GCA_025450445.1 Anaerolineales bacterium
GATTTGATAGCAATGTTCACCATCTCAAGATCACCTTGCTGCCCAGCGCACTGAAAGTGATGCTGCCGAAACCTTAAGCGATGCCCGGCCTCGTGCAAAGCTTGCAAGGCCAAGACCTCGGCCATTTAAAAATTGTTGCAGAAAATTGGGGGATTAGGTTAAGTTCGCAAGAACCCATCACCGCGGTTGATCAACTCCAGCAAAGTCTGCTGAATAAAAAGACTGTTACCGAAATCTGGAATAAGCTTTCCCAAGATTCACAAACCGCGCTGACCCAGCTCGCCGCGCATCAGGGCCGGATCACCTGGCCACAATTCGTTCGCGATTATGGCGAATTGCGCGAAATGGGGATCGCCCGCCGCAACAAAGAGCAACCCTACCGCGATCCAACATCCACAACCGAGCTGCTTTGGTATCACGCGCTTATCGGGCGTGCCTTTCTCGAAACGCCAAACGGGCCAGCTGAGTTTGCTTTCATCCCAGAAGATCTGCTAACCCTATTGCCAATTCCAGAGAAAAAGCCGGCTCGCGAATTTGGGCGGCCCGCTCGTCCGGATGAGCGCGCTCAGGTAATCCTTGCGAACGATCACGTCTTGGATGAAGCTTGCACCTTGCTGGCCGCCTTGCGCTTGGGCTTGAGCAGCGAGCAAATCGCCGAAGCCGAAAACTGGCGCATGCCGCTTAAGATGCTGGAGGCATTGCTTGCGGCTGAAGGCATTGTGGACCCCAGCGGACAACCAATTCCGAAAGCGGCGCGCGCATTTCTTTCCGAAACGCGGGGCGACGCGTTGGCCCAGTTAGTCGGCGCCTGGTTGAAGAGCAGAAAATTTAATGAGCTGAGCTTTTTGCCCGGTGTCCAATCTGATGGAAATTGGCAAAACGATGCGCTCCTGGCGCGGCAGAAGCTAATTGCCTTAGCCCGGAGCGCATCGGGTCAGCAATGGTGGAGTATTGGCTCGCTGCTCGCGGACATCAAAGCTCACCAGCCCGATTTTCAGCGCCTCGCAGGCGACTACGAGTCCTGGTATCTGCGCTCCGCTGAAACCGGCGAATACCTACGCGGCTTTGAACATTGGGACCGCGTGGATGGCGCTTTGATCGCTTTCATGCTGCGCGGCCCGCTACATTGGCTTGGCTTGGTTGACATTGCCAGCCCCACCTATGGGGAGCCGGCAACTGCTTTCCGGTGGGCGTCGAATTCTGCTGAGTTGCTAAAGGGTAAGAGTCCAAAAGCCTCCCAAACCGAGACCGGGAAGGTAAAGGTCGACTCGCAAGGCAAGCTCCTTGTGCCACGGCTGGCGCCGCGGGTTGTACGCTACCAGCTGGCCCGGTTCAGCGCCTGGCTGGCTCCCAAAACTGAGGCTTACGTCTACCAAATAACGGCCAAGTCGTTGGAGGCAGCCAGAAAACAGGGGCTAAAAGTAGCCCAATTGGTCACGCTGCTCAAAGCCAATAGCGCCAGCTCGCTGCCGCCGAACTTGCTCCAGGCGCTCAAGCGCTGGGAGCAGAATGGCAGCCAGATCCGGTTGAGCGCAGCTTTGGTCCTGCGCGTCCAATCCGCCGCAGCGCTGAAGGCGCTACGGGCGTCAAAAGCTGCCCGCTACCTGGGCGAGCCGCTTGGCCCCACCGCCATTACAGTCAAGCATGGGGCCGGCCAGAATGTCTTGCAGGTGCTGACCGAATTAGGTTATTTGGGAGAGTTAGAAGAATGACGGCTGTGCATTGGCGCGATGCGATCGATATTCTCGGCAAACTCATTGCTAAACCGCGCTTCGGGTTGTTTAGCGATCTGGACGGCACCCTGGCCCCGATCGCGGCCACGCCCGAAGCCGCCCACATTTCGCCGCGCAATCGCGAGCTGCTGGTCAAGCTGACCAACGAGTTGCCGCTGGTGGCGCTGATCTCGGGCCGCCGGGCGGCGAACCTGCATAAGCGCGTCGATCTGCCCAATATCACTTACATAGGCAACCACGGCCTCGAGCGTTGGGTCGATGATCATGTCGAAATTCTTCCTGAAATAAAACCCTACCTGCCTGCATTGCAAGAAACCAGTAAAGATTTAGAGAAGCTGATCATCCCTGGTACCCATGTGGAAAATAAAGAAGCCACCCTAAGCTTCCACTATCGACAGGCTGTTAATCCACAAGCTTTTTCCGACAAGAATGAAACCAGGATCGCTCAAATTGTTGACGAGCATGGACTTGAATTATTTCTTGGGAAAATGGTTTTCGAGGTGCGCGCTCCCCTCGGCATCGATAAGGGGCATGCCTTTGCCAAGCTTGTCACGGAGCACCAGATTGGAGCCGCTCTATTTCTAGGCGACGATATCAGCGATCTGAACGCATTGCGCACGGCGCAGCAATTGCGCGCCGATGGCCATTGTGATGCTTGGGGGGTTGGCGTTCAGTCGGATGATGCGCCAGAGGCTTTGGCAGCCACTGCGGATTTCTTGGCGCTCGGGGTCGACGACGTCGAAGGGCTGCTAGACTGGCTGCTCAGCGCACGCAAAGCATCTTCCACCTGAGAGTCGAACCAGTAGCGCACATCCTTGCGGGTCACGATCTCGCGCAACGCAGTTGCTCGCTGGGCGCGCTCTGCGATCGGCATAGTAAGCGCCTGATGCATCGCTTCGGAAGTTGAGTACACATCAAAGGGCGGAACTGTAAGAACATAATCGGCAAGTTCATAGAATGCGCCGGCGTATTCTGAAAGCAGAAGCACTCCGTTCTTGCGATTGACTAGCACGCCTTCCTTTGCGACCAAGTTCATGCCATCCGCGATCGGGTTGACCAGCAGCACGTCATACATCTGCATTGCCGCGATCGCGCGCGTGTAATTATCGCCCACCACGATCCGCACCGGTTCCCAGAACGAGTCACTGTAGTGCGCGTTGATCAGACCCGCTTCGGTCATGATCTCGCTTAGATAATCTTGATACTGGTCCACTTCCATCCGCGAAGGAACCAAAAGACAGAACATCTGAACCCTGCCGCGATGTTCCGGATGCTGCTCAAGCAGCATGCGATAGGCTTGCATCCCTCGAAGAATATTTTTGCTGGGTTCAATACGGTCAACGCGCAGGATCATTGCCCGGTCGCCGATGAAGTTGTGCAACTGCGAGCGCTCTAGCTGGGTTATTTTTTCGTCAGCGATCTGGCGCAGCTTTTCGACATCGATCGAGATCGGATAGGCCACGGCGCCCACGTCGCGTCCGTTGTATTCAACTGCATCGCGCCGCCCGTGGGCATGCGCGCCTAGATAGAAGCGGCAGGTCTGCACAAAGTTGAAGGCGTCTTTGGCGGTTTGGAAACCAACCCGATCGGATTCAAGCAGGCTGCTTAAGATCGAGTCGCGCATTTCTTTTGGCAAAATGCGCCACGCGTCCGGGCCGGGCCAGGGGATGTGAATAAATGGCTGGATCTGCACCCGCTCGCCCACCAGCTTGCGCAAATAATGCGGCACCATGTACAGGTGGTAATCCTGCGGCAGCACGATCACTGGACGATCGGTGCCCTGAATTGAATCAGCGATTGCCTGGGCAAATAGCTCGTTTACCGGCTTGTATCCCTCTTCCCAAGCCTTCCACGTTTTATCGGTAATGCTGGGCGTACGCGGAATATCCCAAAGCTGATGCTGGATAAACCACAGCAGTGGGTTGGCGATCTCGTTGTAATAGCCTTCGTAATTTTCAAGATTAGGCTCAACCAATTTCAGGCTGATGCCTTCGACGTCCTGCACCCGGCCACCGTTTTGCTGCGTCCACTTGCGGTCATCGTTGCTCATCGCCGAGGCCACCCAAAGCACTTCGTGGTGCTCAGCCAGCGCGCCGAGCGCGGTTACCAAGCCGCCAGCCCCGCGTTCTACCGTAAATCCTGACTTGCGCTTGCGGAACGAAAAAGGGCCGCGATTTGAGGCTATGACGATGAGGGGCTGGGCTTTACCTCCCTTAACGGCCATTCGTCACCAGCCCAGACAAAAACATCCGCCTTTTCTTGAGCGGATGTTTCCAAAATCTTCGCAAATTATCCTCACACTTACACATTCCCCTAAATTATACAGGCTGCTACTTCTTTTTCCGCTGCCTCTTGTCGCGCTGGATTCTGTACGCATCCGGACCAGCAGGGATAAAAGGAACGTTGATCTTCCTGTATTTGGCGAGAAGGAGGACCACCCCGGACAAAGCCAGTAAGCCGGCCACCACACGCGAGAAGCTCAGCTCGGTGCCGGGGATGCGCGGTTGATCTGGGCGGAAGGCTTCTACTAAGAAGCGGCCCAGGCCGGCCCAGATCAGCCACAGGAAGAAGATCACGCCGGGCTTGAGATTTTTGTATACCCGCGCAATGTAAAGCAAAAATCCGGCGCCGATCACATTCCAGATTGCCTCGTAAAAGAATGTCGGATGGAAGCGCGTCGACTCTGGAAACTGGCTCAGATCGTTCCAGGGCGCAATGCGATGCTCGGCGGAGATCGGCACACCCCAGGGCAGATCGGTGGGCGGTCCGTAGAGTTCTTGATTAATGTAATTCGAGATGCGCCCGATCGCCTGGCCGACCAACAGCCCGGGCGCGATCGCGTCGAGGAACAAGAGAAAATCGAAATCGCGCGCCTTCAGATAAAAGTAGGCGACGATCCCGCCGCCCAGGATGGCGCCGTAGATGTGCAACCCGCCGGCCGGGATGTTGAGGATCTGCCCTGGTTGCTCAAGGTAAAAGCTGTTGCCGCCCGCGATCGCGTTGAGCACATACCAAAGACGCGCGCCCACCACGCCGCCGATCGCGAACCAGATCAATCCATCCCACAAGACTTCCGGATCGCCTTTGCGGCGCTTGATCTCGGCTTCGGTTAGGTACGCACCCACGAGCAAACCGACCATGGCCAGCACGCCATACCAGCGCAGGGCGAAGCTCAGTCCAAATAATTCGAATGTAAAAATAATTGGATCGATCATTGCTTCCTTTGTGTTCTAGTTTGCAATTGAGGCGAAATCAACTTTCGTCCCGAAATTGAATTTTTTAAAGATGTCGGCAAATTCGTCGACGATCATCTTCTCGGTCAAGCCGAGCTCGGCTAGGGTGAATTTGTTGTCGCTTTCGTAAGCCTGGTTGGCTTTCATGACACCATGGATGATGCTGCGGAATCCGTCGCGCAGCGGAATTCCCAGCCATGTATAAAGATCATCAATGGTTGTCTCAACGTTGGCGACAAAATCATCGTAACGCAATACGTGAGAAGCATCTGCTGGCAAATGTCTAAAGCGTTCGAGAGGATAGGTATACCAATACTTCATTTGCTTGAAGATCGCTTTGTGGAAGCGACTCGTATCGCCCTCGATGCCAAAGTATCTCCAGATGTACTTAAAGAAATTCAGCGCGGAGGGCACGAGCCGCAAGGGGTTACGCGCCAAGTAGATAAAGCGCGCGTCCGGAAATGCCTCGCGTAAGCTGTCGATCCGGCCGCTGTGAGCCGGGCTCTTGGCCAGATAAATTTTCTTGCCGCCGGTCGTGTACAGATGGCGGCGGATGATCGCTTTGTAAAAACCCATGATCCGGGCGCGCTGGGGTGCGGGGATCTTTTCGTCGAACTGGTCGAAGGGCGGCAGTTCGTCAATGATCGGGAAAACGAACTGAAGGAACATGGTCGACCACATCGTGATCAGCAGGCCTTCGTCTTCTTCGGGCGTGAACAATCCAACTTTGTGCATCTGGATCGAATTCAGCCAGCGCTGGTCGCGGTTGATCAGCCATTTGCGTCCGCGCCCGCCGGCCAAAACTTTGTCTAGCCAGCCAACCAGCTTCCAAAATTTGCGCTGAGTGATCGTCGGCGCAATGTAGATCTCGGAGACGTTCATGCTGGTGAAATGCTCGGGGTCGCGCGCCAGCAGGCGCTGCAGCAATGTGGAGCCGCAGCGGAAGTTGCCGACAATAAAGACCGGAGCTTCGATCACCTGCTTGCGATAAGCCGGGAAGAAAATCTCATCTAAATAGAAGCTGATGATCGTCAGAACCGAATGGATCGGGATCACGAGATACCAAAGCAGCATTGCGATTCGGCGGCGGGCATTAAAAGCGATCGGCGTTCCCTTTGATTTGAAGAATTGCACAAAGGTGAGCTGGAAGAAGTTTGAAAAATTAAATGGCATTTTCTTGACGAAGCGTGAAACTATATCATAGGCAGCTTTTTAAGCTCAACATCAACACCAAAACCCGACTTGTATAATTATTCGCTCTATTTTTCTCAAAGAATTATCCGGTTTTGGATAATAAAACAGATGTGCTACAATCGAAAATTATCATTCCGACCGAGGATTAATGGCCGAAAACGTAATTAAGGTAGTGGGGGCCAATGAACACAATCTAAAAAATGTATCCGTAGAGATCCCGCGGGACAAGTTCGTCGTTATCACCGGCCTGTCCGGGTCGGGTAAGTCTTCGCTTGCCTTCGACACGATCTTCGCCGAGGGTCAGCGTCGCTACGTCGAATCCCTCTCCGCCTACGCCCGCCAGTTCCTGGGCCAGATGGACAAGCCGGATGTCGAATACATTGAAGGCCTCTCGCCCGCCGTCTCCATCGACCAAAAAGGGAGCTCGCACAACCCGCGCTCCACCGTCGGCACGGTAACCGAGATCTACGATTATCTGCGCCTCCTCTTCGCACGCGTGGGCGTGCCACATTGCCCAATCTGCGGGCGGGAGGTGGCTCGCCAATCCGCCCAGGAGATCGTCGACGCAGTCGAAAAGCTGCCCGATGGCAGCAAAGTCATGATCCTGGCGCCAGTCATTCGCGGCCGCAAAGGCAACCACGAGGCCGTGTTGGAAGAGATCGCCAAATCTGGTTTCGTCCGCGCTCGCGTGAATGGCGAGGTCGTCCAGCTCGACGAGCAGAAGGTCAAGCTCGCCCGTTATAAGATGCACAACATCGAAGCGGTAGTGGATCGCTTGGCCCTGCGCAAGTCCGAGGACGCCAAGGAACGCGACTCTGCCCTCTCACGGCTGACCGATTCGATCGAAACCGCTCTGCGCTTTGGGAATGGCAGCCTCATCGTTCACAATCTCTCGGCAGATCCGCCGGAAGACCTGATGTACTCCGAGAGCCTCTCCTGCCCGGAGCATGGCAGCACGCTGCCCGAGATCGAACCGCGCACTTTCTCGTTCAACACCCCGCACGGCGCTTGCCCCGAATGCCAGGGCATCGGCACCAAACTGGAGATCGATCCGGACCTGCTCATCCCAGACAGGAGTCGTTCGCTCGCCGATGGCGCGGTGATCCTTTCCGAATGGAGCGGCGCTCGCGAAGAGGGTGGCTACTACTGGTCCACGCTCGAAGGCGCGGCCAAACAGTACCGGGTCAATCTCAACGCCCCGGTCGAAAAGTTAACCCAGAAGCAGCTCGACTTAATTTTGTACGGGACCAACGGCAAAGAAATCGATGTTCGCTACAAACAGCGCAGCAGTGGCCGCTCGTTCACATTCAGCACGACATTCGAAGGCGTCATTCCTAATCTGGAGCGGCGCTTCCGCGAAACCAGCTCTGAATACATGCGCAGCCGCATCATGGAGTATATGAACGATCGCCCCTGCCCCGTTTGCAAAGGCGCCCGGCTTCGCCCGGAAGCATTGGGCGTCACGATCCAGAAGAACAACATTTTGCAGATCACTGAATGGCCGGTGCTCGATACACTGAAATGGGCGCAACAACTGGCTAGCGAGACATCGCCACTGAAGCAGCGCGACAAATTGATTTCCAAGCCAATCCTCAAGGAAATAAAAGAGCGGTTGGGCTTCATGGTCGATGTGGGTCTGGATTATCTGACCCTGCATCGCACGGCGGGCACACTTTCCGGCGGCGAAGCGCAGCGCCTTCGCCTGGCCACGCAGATCGGCTCGCGCCTGATGGGCGTGCTCTATGTGCTAGATGAGCCGTCGATCGGTTTGCATGCCCGCGACAATGAGCGCTTGCTCAACACATTGACCGGCATGCGCGATCTGGGCAACACGGTCCTCGTAGTCGAGCACGACGAAGAAACAATTCGCCGCGCCGATTGGATCTTGGATATGGGGCCGGGCGCAGGCGAGGCCGGCGGCCGGGTCGTGGCCGAGGGTCCGATCGAAGATATTTTGAAATCCAAGAATTCGTTGACCGGCGCGTATTTGTCCGGTCGCAAACAGATTCCAGTTCCTAAGAAGCGCCGCCCCGGCACCGGCAAGTCGCTCACTATCGTAGGCGCTCGCGAAAATAATCTCAAGAACCTCACCATCGAGCTCCCGCTCGGGAAGCTGATCTGTATCACCGGCGTGTCCGGATCTGGCAAGAGCAGCTTGATGAATGAGATCCTGTATAAGTCTCTTGCTCGTGAGCTGAACGGCGCACACCTGGTGCCCGGCGACCACGACGAGATTCGCGGCATGGATCAGCTCGACAAGATCATCAACATTGATCAGACTCCGATCGGGCGCACGCCGCGCTCTAATCCTGGTACCTACACCGGCTTGTTCAACCATATTCGCGATCTCTTCGCCGAGCTCCCCGAGAGCAAGATGCGCGGCTATAAGCCCGGGCGCTTCTCGTTCAACGTGCGCGGCGGCCGCTGCGAGGCTTGCGAGGGCCAGGGAGAAGTCCGCATCGAAATGCAATTCCTGCCGGACATCTACGTGCCATGCGAGATCTGCAATGGGGCGCGCTTCAATCGCGAGACGCTGCAAGTGAAATTCAAGGAAATGAGCATCGCCGATGTGTTGGCATTGCCCATCGACAAAGCCTTCGACGAGTTCCAGGACATCACCCCGATGCGGAGCAAGCTAGAGACCTTGAAAGATGTTGGGCTTGGTTACATTCGCGTCGGGCAATCCGCGCCCACGCTGTCCGGCGGCGAAGCCCAGCGCGTCAAATTGGCCAAAGAACTTTCCCGCCGATCAACTGGCAAGACCATCTACGTTCTCGATGAGCCGTCTGTCGGCCTGCACACCGCCGACGTGCACAAGCTGATCGAAGTGCTGCAGCGTCTGGTCGAGGGCGGAAACACGGTCGTGATCATCGAGCACAATATGGACATCATCAAGGTCGCCGACCACATCATCGATCTTGGCCCCGAGGGCGGCGGCCGCGGCGGCGAACTCCTGGCTGAGGGCACGCCCGAAGAAGTGGTAAAAGTAAAGAACAGCTACACGGGAAAATTCCTCAAGCCACATTTGTAGCCATAGGGAGCCCAGCATGCAATATCGCAACTTCGGTCGTCACGGATTTAAAGTCAGTGAAGTCGGCCACGGTCTGTGGGGGATGGGCGGCTGGAGCGGCTCCGAAGACAAGCAGTCGATGCAAGCTTTGCAGCGCTCGCTGGATCTGGGCTGCAACTTCTACGACACGGCCTTGGCCTATGGCGAGGGCCATAGCGAAAAGTTGTTGGGGCAATTGATCCGCAACAACCCCGGCAAAGAGATCATCGTCGCCACCAAGGTGCCGCCAAAGAACCGAATTTGGCCCGGGAGCTCAAACGACAAGCTCGAAGATACTTTTCCGGCGTCCTACATTGTCGATTGCACCAAGCGCAGCCTGGAGAATTTGGGCGTCGACCGGATCGATCTGCAGCAACTGCATGTCTGGGACGACAGCTGGGCCGATAATCCCGAATGGCAAGATGCCGCTCAGAAACTAAAAGATGGGGGCCTCATTCGTTTGTTCGGCCTTAGCCTCAACCGCTGGGAGCCATGGAACGGGCTCAAAGCCATCCGCACCAGCGCCATTGACGCTGTGCAGGTGATCTACAACATCTTCGACCAGGCGCCAGAAGACGAGCTCTTCCCGCTATGCATTGAGATGGGCGTCGGTGTGCTCGCCCGCGTCCCGCTGGACGAAGGCGGCTTGAGCGGCAAGCTAACGAAGGCTACGAAATTCCCGAAAGACGATTGGCGCTCAGGCTACTTTGGACCTGAGAACCTGCCGCCCACGGTTGAGCGCGCCGAAAAGCTGAAAGAGTTTTTGCCGGCCGGCATGACCTTGGCTGAGATGGCGATGCGATTTTCGTTTTTGCATCCGGTGGTCAGCACCAGCATCCCCGGGATGCGCAAGCTGGAACACGTCGAGCAGAACATCGCCATGAGCGACGGAAAAGGCTTGCCCCCCGAGCTTGTCAAGGCGTTGGCTGCCCATCGCTGGGATCGCAAAGTAGCTCCTTGGTCAGACTAGCTTCGTCATTGCGAGGTGTTCGTCAGGACGTCGTGGCAATCTGGTTGGGCTGAACTTTCCATTGCCTTGACATAGAACTTATGTTCCAGTAGAGTCTTTATCCCCTTCTGGATAAAGATGGAACACCGTTACCCCACTCGTTTCCCAAACAAACACACCCTCGTTAATAACCCGCGCCAGTTAGAGCAGATCAATAGGCTCGCGCGCTCGGCTCGACCCGGCCAGATCTATCTAGTTGCGGGCAACGGCCGTTCCATTTGGCCGCACGCCCAAATGATTGCTGATGTGCTCGGCATCCTAGGCCCACTACGCATCATCCTAGGCGGAAACCACTACACCCTTGATCATCTGCCCGTCTTGCTCGGCCGCCGAGTGATCGACATCTACACGATCCTGAACCAGATCAAAGTCTCCCGCGCTGAGACCTGTTACCAAATGCTCGACGCGCTGAAGAACACTCCGTCCGATAAAACTCCGCTCATAGTCATGGAGCTGCTCAGTTCTTTTTACGACCAGAACCTCAGCAACGAAGAGGTGGCAGGCGTTCTGCAAAGCTGCGTGGTTGCTCTTATCCATTTGAGCCAGACCACGCCCATCATCATCACCGCCGACCCGGACGCGCGCCGTCCTCAACTAGTTGAACAGCTTTACCAGCTCGCCGATGGAGTCGTCGAAATGGTTCCGAACGACGAGCCAAAGAATGAAGCACAACCCAATTTATTCGATTTGGTGGCGTAAGCATGGGACACACACTTCCTACCATCACTGGACATTACGACCGCTTTCGCGCCCAGCTCTCCGATTTTCGGCGCGTCCTGCGCAAAAGCGATCAGATCGCCTTCGACGCCATGCTAGATGAAGTGCGTCAGCATCTGCCTGCGGCCGGGTTTGCCGCCCACGTGCTGCCGGAGATCATGCTTCTATTCTGTCTTTCCCTTGAGGAACATGAAAAAGCTAAAAAGCATGAGGCTCAAATAGATGCTCTCCGGGCAGATCTTCAGCGCGAGTTAGGCAAATTGCGCCAGGAGCTTGTGATGGAAATACGAAAAGTTGACTCGATGGCGTTTCTGGAAACCAGTGGACACAAAACTTAAAACCCATAAAGGATGGCTGTTAGACGTCTATCCTGACAAAAAAGAGGGGGCGGTTGTCTGGTTTGTTGGCGAAGATGGCCGCCGTTATCGCTTCACTCACTTGATTCCAGCCGTCTTTTATGCCGCGGGTAAAAACTCCGAGCTTCGCAGCTTGTGGGAATTTTGCAAAAAGCAAAAGCTCAATGTTCAATTAAGGAAAGAAAAGCAGGAAGAGCTTTTTGATGGGCCCATTGATGTACTTGCGATCCATGTAGATAACGCAGCTCATCAGTCGTCTGTCTTTCGAAAGACCCACGGCAAATTTCCGGCCATTGACTACTACAACGCCAACATCCCCTTTCCGCTTCGTTATCACGCCCTTTTCGATTTATTTCCGCTGGCCCTTTGCGAGCTAGTTACCAGCTCGACTGGGAGAATTAAGGATGTCAAATCCCTAGATGATCGCTGGAGAGCTAAACCCGTTCTTCCACCACTTCGCATTCTTGAGATCAAGCCGAACACAAACCCGATCCGTTTCCCACCAGGATCCATTCGGCTAAAGTTTGGAAATCTTGGCGAAACCATAGAAACAAAATCGCCCGACCTGCTTCTGCAAAGAATAAATGAAATCTTGAGCACATTTGATCCAGACATCATTGCCACCCAGTATGGCGATCAATGGCTCTTTCCTTTCTTGACGGAAACCGCAGAAAAATCCGGCCTTTACTTCAATCCAAACAGAGAGGGAAACAAGCAACCTCTGCGAGTTAAAGAAAACACATACACTAGTTATGGGCGCGTCTTTCACCGCGACCAGCAAACTTTGCTCTTTGGCCGGGTCCATGTGGATTCTGAGAACAGCTCATTGTTTGGCAAGCCGGGCTTCGTAAGCTTTTGCCAGCAAGCCAGGTTGACGGGCCATTCTTTACAGACCGCGGCTCGAAAAAGTGTGGGCGGCGGGTTTACCGCTCTCCAGATCCGAAAAGCGCTTGAAAACAACATACTGATTCCAGTCAACAAAAGGCGGCGGGAAGAATACAAATCGGTTGCCGATTTGATTGCCGCAGATCGCGGTGGGGTGATCTACCAGCCCACCGTTGGTATCTTCCGTGATGTTGCCGAAGTCGATTTCTTTTCCATGTATCCGAACCTTATGAGTACATGGAACATTTCACCTGAAACAGTTCGCAAAGCTGACACGAACCACCAAATCGTCCCGGGGATTGATCGATCACTGGTGCAAGACAAACGTGGAATTGTCGCTTCGATTCTTGAGCCTATCCTAGAGGTCAGGAAGGAAGTTGTAGAAAGGCTCAAGGACAAGGAGATCGGCTTTACCGAGCGGAAAGAACTTGACAATCTTTCAACAAATTTAAAAGGGCTGGGCTGGGTTTCCTATGGCTATCAGGGTTTCAGCGGAAACCGAATCGGCAGCATTGAAGCGCATGAGGCGATCAACGCGGTTAGCCGAGAACTTATCTTGCGCGCCAAAGAGGTGGCAGAAGAAGACGGCTTTATCGTCCACCATTTGTATGTGGACAGCTTGTTTATCTCGAAAAAGGAAAAAAAACAGAAAGAAGACTTTGGGGATTTAGTAAATCAAATGACTCAAAGCACTGGAATTCGGCTAGATTTTAAGGGTGTTTTCCGCTGGATCGTTTTTCTTCCCTCGAAGCGGAATTCCGCTGTGCCAGTCCCAAATAGCTTCTATGGGGTGTTCCACGACGGCTCGATCAAACAAAGAGGAATTATGGCTCAGCGGCATGACACTCCACTGTACATAAAGGATACCCAGGAGCTCGCACTGAGTCTGCTAGCCTCAGAACCCAGCTACGATCGTCTGCGCAATCAAATTCCAAAATTGATCAGATTTCTGTGGAATGCCTACCAAGCAATGATGCAAGGGGATGTGCCGATCAAAGACCTCAGAATTGTTCAGTCCTTAAGTAACAATCTCGATGAATACAAAGTCCCTTCTGCGCCGGCCCGTGCAGCAATTCAACTAGCGAAGATAGGAAAGCATCTGGGAGCGGGTGAAACTGTGGAGTATCTAAGGGTCAAGGGAGAGCCGGACGTGCTTCCTTGGGATCTATCAGCGGACTTACATCCAGGTGATCTTGACTTCAAAGAGTATGGAAAGCTCTTCATTCGCGCCGCTCTTGAGCTAATGCTTCCTTTTGGGATCGATGAAGAGACGCTTACAAACTGGTTTGAATTTGGCTTGGGTTATTTCTCACCCGAGAGCTTTGTCTTGGGTGAAGAGAATGTTGCAAAGGATCTGCCGATGCTTGAATTGTTAAAACTCTACTGCAATTGAACTTGGGCCGCGATAAATGGAACCAAATACGGTACGCACCAGATTACAACAGAGTGGTATTGAGATAACTCAATATCGGGAGGCACCAAATAGCTCTGATCGCCGATAAGTCCTTTTAGCTCGCCCAGGTCAATTGCATTTGTCAGCTCGACCCCCTCACTATTTTGGACAGGATCCTGGTCCGTGAGATAGACGTGCAATTCCGGCCCATCTTCAACCTCAAAATCTTCGAGCCGCACGATCAGGCTGCCGTCTTCCATCATATACACATTCGCAATGCCCCGGCCAGAATGCGCGACCTCGTAAAAGTCGGCCTGCCAGATTGAAAGCGAAGATGAAGACTCAAAAATGGCTTCACTGTCTTGCAATGTTGGGCTCGGAACTAGTGTTTCGGTAGCCTCGGGTGTAGCGGTCGCGGGTCGGGGCGTGCGGCTCGGCATCATGCCCAAGGTGGGAAAACTTAAATAGCTAGTGTTGCCAATGAACAACGGGGACAGCAAATACATGGCAACGGCCGCGCCTAGCAAAACGACGCCCAAAACCGAAGCGCGAACCATTGGCTGCTTGAGCATAGGCGCGGATTATAGCGTTCGGGTTAAATTGCAGCGTTGGAGCAGGATTAGAGCAAAGTTTTAGGTTAGCGCGCCGCATCCAGCCACATTTGTTGCCCGTCGGTGGAAACTTGCAGCCAGCCATTGGTACCCGTATTCAAGAATTGATAAAAGACCAGTTCCTGTTGTAACTCGAGGCTAAGTTCACTCTGATCTCCGGCCAGCCAGATTGTGGCGGGAGCAAGCCCTGCAATCCATTCTGGCGGATTCAAGGGCACGTAACCGGAATCGGCTAACAGCAATAAATCGATCTGCCCGAGCTGGTTGATATCTAACGCTTTGAGCTGGTCAAAGTCCAACCCTAAAGGCAACAGGGACTGAAAGTTGCCCTGGACTAAGAGCAAGATCGCACCCTGCTCCCCGATTGCAATGACCTCCAGAGAGGCACCATCTCCCAGGTCGATGCGTTGCGCAATCTGAAGGTCGATGATCGGCAAGCCTGGCGTTTCCAGGTCCTGATACCAATCGGCAGCCATACGCGATTCGCCACTCGCCCAACCGACCTGGTTAATATCAAGTCGACCGACACCAGCAGCCACCAGCGCATTTATCTGATCCGGACGGTGGCCCGCGACCAGCAACAAGTCGATCTCGCGGTTGAAGGGCGACAAATGGCGACCTAGCGCACTCGAGAGGTCAGCTGCCGAACTGCCGCCGTTGATCAGCACGTTTCTCCCGCCAGGAGTCCGGACCAAAAGTGCCTCACCGTCAACATCAAGCAGAATAAGTTCGAGCTTTCCGCTGGGTGCGGACATGACCGCGCTCCAAGACCAAAAGGCGAAGGCAGCCAACACGGTCAGACCCATCGCAGGCTGGAACCTTGGAAGCGCGATGCGAGAACGAACTGCAGGAATTGAAACCACGAGCAGAATCGCGTAATACAGGAAAACAAAATTAAGCGAGAAGAACTCAACGGTTTGGGATGCTGCAGGCAGGGCAGCAAAAGCTTCCACGATGCGTATCGTATAAGCTACTAGCGGCCAAGCCAGCAAAGCGATCAGTGCGCCTAATGGCTGCCACAGCAAGCCAAGAAGAATAGAGAATCCGCCCAAAACCATGAGTGCGGGCTGGACTGGCAAAATCAATAGATTGGCAGCCAACGAAAGCAGCGACAACCGTTCAAAATGATATAGCAGCAGGGGCAACGTCGTGATCTGCGCCGCAATGGTAAGGAACGCAAATTCATAAAGGGGTCCGCGCAAACGCAGTACCCACTCCTTACTTAGTCGAGCTTGCAATAATTTGTCAGCGTAAGCGCGCAAGCGGTCAGCATAAAGGACCAAACCCAGGGTGGCAGCGAAACTAAGCTGAAAGCCAACATCCCACAAGATCAGCGGGTTGATCAACGCCATGACCGCCGCAGTAAACGCCAATGTGTTGAGCGCGAACTGCCGGCGGCCAACTTGGCGAGCGATCAAAGCCAGCACGCCCATAATCGCTGCGCGAGCCACCGAGGCTTCCGCACCAACCAGCAAGGTGTACAGCCCGATGCCCAGCGCAGTCAGCCAGATAGCGCGGCGGATACCAAGCCATCTAGTAAATGCAGCCAAGAATAAACCCGCGATAATGCTGATGTTGAAGCCCGAGATCGCAATGATGTGACGCGTGCCGGTATCGTTGAAGGCAGTCTTAAGTTCTTCGCTCAAGCCGCTCTCGTCGCCCAACAAAATGCCAGCAAGAAGGGACGCTTCTGTATCCGGATAAAGTTGATAGACGACATCTAGAGCGCGATCGCGGAATCCATAGATCGCCGCCCAGAAAATGGACCCTACCCCTGGTTGCACCAATTCAACATTCGCAAACGGCATCAA
>JANWHN010000012.1 GCA_025450445.1 Anaerolineales bacterium
CATTACAACATCGCTTAGTGAGAAATGGGTGAACCGGGCTTTAGGAAGTAGTGATGGTTAGGTTAATGAATGAGTAGCGCGGGTGGGAGTCGAACCCACAAAAGGTTTCCCTCGGAGGATTTTAAGTCCTCTGCGTCTGCCAGTTCCGCCACCGCGCCGAGGCGTTGATTTTAGCGCGTTTGCGCAGCAAAAACGGCTGCGCGTTGCAGTTCGCACGCCTTGCAAAAGCAAGGCTTAGCGAACATGCTCAGATGAATTGGAGCCATGTCCTGACAATCTATCTAGACTAAAATCAACAGTCAAGTATGACCCTCCCTAAATCATTCAAGCTCTCGAAAGATG
This sequence comes from Anaerolineales bacterium, assembly GCA_025450445.1. Taxonomy (GTDB): domain Bacteria; phylum Chloroflexota; class Anaerolineae; order Anaerolineales; family UBA11579; genus JAMCZK01. Next base: position 343 of record JANWHN010000012.1, read on the forward strand.
TGCAGGCCGCCCGTCGAAACGGAAAGCCGATCGTCGCTTTAGAGTCGACAGTGATCACGCACGGGCTGCCACATGGGGAAAACTTGCGATTGGCGCGGGAGCTAGAAGCGATCGTGCGGGCCGAAGGCGCGACCCCGGCAACGATCGCAGTGTTGGATGGGCGGATATGTGTGGGCCTGGATGAAAAACAATTGGTGGAGGTAGGTGGGTTAGAGGAGCCGCTGAAGTTGAGCAGCCGCGACCTTGGGGCAGCCGTTGCGACCAAAGGCAGCGGCGGCACCACGGTGGCGGCAACGTGCACCGTTGCTGCATTGGCTGGAATTCGTGTGTTCGCCACCGGCGGCATCGGTGGGGTGCACCGAGGCGAGTCTTGGGATATTTCTGCAGACTTAGCTGAGCTGGCGAAACAACCGGTGCTGCTGGTGTGTGCTGGGGCTAAGGCGATCCTTGATGTACCTGCCACGCTGGAACAATTCGAGACATTGGGCGTGCCAGTTGTTGGCTATCAAACGAATGAATTTCCGGCTTTCTATTCGATAGAAAGCGGGTTGCAAACAGGCGCTCGAGTTGAAAATGCAAGCGAGGCTGCTGAGTTAGCGCAGACGCATTGGCAGCTAGGCGGAGGCGGAATTTTGCTAGCTGCTCCGCCGCCAAAAGAGAGCGCCCTGCCTCGCGATCAGGTGGAACGGTGGATCGAGCAGGCGATCACGGAAGGCGAAGCCCAAGGGATCAAGGGCCAGGCCGTTTCGCCGTTCTTGCTAAAACGAGTCAGCGAATTGAGCGGTGGAAAAAGCTTGCAAGTTAATTTGGCGCTGCTGAAAAACAATGCGCGCATTGCGGCGCAAGTAGCGAAACAACTGAGCAAGCCGAAGAAGACGGTCTAATCTTGCGGTGTGCGCGTGGCAGTTGGCACGCGGGTGTGGGTCGAGGTAGCGGTGGGGGTGCTGGTGCGCGTGGGGGTTGGAGTAGCAGAGTTGGTCGGGGTTGGAGTTGCGGACGAAGTTGCCGGCTGACCCTGGACCGAGAACTCACCGCCGACCTTGTGTTCGGTGCCGACAAAAATCTGGACCTGATAAATGGCGGGCAGCCATTCTTCGGCATCCGGAATCCATTCGGTGAAACCGAGGCCACCGGTGCCGCCGTCCCAAGGTTTCGTCTCGAAGTGAACTATTTCACCTGAGCGATACCAAACCGCAGTCCACTGCGCCCCATCTTGCATGAAGTCGTAACTGAAAATGGCATAGATGCCGCCAACCGGATTTTCGAAGACGGTGCCGGGATTCACGGCGAGGTAGGTTTGCAAATTGATGCCGCGAGCAAAGGTGAGCGGACTGAAAACCGAATTGGGATTGGGCGTTACCTGTGACGTAAATTGCCCTTCAATGGAAGCCGGCAAAACCGGGACGGCGCTAGGCGAAGGCGTCAGCGTGAATTGGAGTGTTTCAGTAGGGCTGGGGGTCAACGTGAGAGTCGGCGACAGGCTTGGGCTTGGCGTAAGCGAGGGGGTGAGGGTGAGGCTTGGGGTTGAGGTAACCGGGAAGATGGCGTAGGCAGTGCGCTCGCCGTAGAAGCCCACCCAAGCTGCGGTTCCAAAGAGCAAGAGCGCCCAAAAGATGGTTTGCCAACCGCGCAAGAGTCGCTGCTGGCGAAGACGGAAAAACGGCAGGTTTTCGGATTCGCGGACTGAGATGCGGCCACGCAACAACGCATACAAGCCGAAGAACACAAGCACGAAAGCCAGCGTGCGGATAAATGCTTGCAGATCAAAGGCTAGCTGAGGCATAAAATCGAATCGGCGGCATTATACCTGCGCGGTTTTCGCGGCCACGAAGGGCGCTGCGAGTTAATGCGCGGCAAATGTGAGATTGGTAGAATATCGAAATGCATTCTGTTTCCCGTCGCGATTTTCTCAAACTTAGCGGTCTCACAATGGGCGGCCTGGCGCTGACGCCGGGCATATTTGGCCACAGCAAGAAGCCATCCGATGCGGTCGGAGTGGTGCGGGTGGGGAATACCATTGGGATCGATATTTACGACCAACCCGAGTATCCGCGCTACAACCCGGACGTAAAAGTGGTCAGCTCGCGCAAACGAGATCAATTGCTTTACATCTACGAGAAATTTGAAGCCGAGAATGGGCCGGAGTTCAACCCGATGTGGTATCGGGTGGATGAGGGCTTTGCTCACACGGCTTATCTCCAGCCGGTCGAAACGCAATTGAACGACGTGGTTTCTGTAGTACATCCGGACGGCGAACTTTTTGAAGTAACCGTCCCGCTGACTCAGTCGTACAGACTGACGAAAGCTTTTGGCTGGGAGAAGCTGTATCGTCTTTACTATCGCTCGACCCACTGGGTGACTGGAATTGAAGAAGGTCCGGACGGTGCGCTTTGGTACCGCATCCAGGACGAGCTGCTTTATGTCGACTACTACGTGTTGGCCAAACATCTGCGCAAAATCCAAACTAGCGAGATGACCCCCATCTCTCCTAATATTGAGAAGAAACGGGTCGAAGTGAGCATTTCTGAGCAGCGATTGTGGGCTTATGAAGAAGGTGAAGTCGTGTTGGACACCAAGGTCTCGACTGGAATTCCGGGGATGGAAGCCAGCGGCGATATCCCCACGGCCACGCCGCGGGGTGAGTTCTACGTGTTCTCCAAGATGCCGGTGCGGCACATGGGAGACGGCCAACTGACCAGCGAGGTCCTGGCGTATGAGCTGCCGGGTGTGCCGTGGGTGTCTTATTTCCACGAATGGGGCGTAGCTTTTCATGGTACGTATTGGCACGACAATTACGGGAACGAAATGAGCCATGGCTGCGTCAATATGCGCCCGGATGATGCCAAGTGGCTGTTCAGGTGGTTGACGCCTCCAAGCCCACCGCGTGAAGTGCAGACGCGGGGCTACGGCACGCGGGTTTCCGTTTTTTAGAATTTCTTTTTTCCGAATTCAAAAAATGATAGACAAACTGAGGATCATCTTTCTCGCGCTTTTGCTGACTGCGTGCGGGCCAAACACGTTTGAAGCCAACGGAGCCTGGGCACGGCCAACGGCGGCGGGCGGAACCGCAGCGGTTTATCTTGAGTTGCGGAACGGCACTGCTGAGGATTTAGTGTTGGTCGGAGCCAGGAGCGAAGTTGCGCGGGTGATCGAGATGCATCACAGCATGGCGATGGATGAAATGGAAGGAATGATCGCCAATGAGCCGGATACCGATGTGATGAAGATGGCGCCGGTGGCAGAATTGCGGCTCGAGGCCGGAGAGACGTTCGTTTTTGAGCCGGGCGGTTATCACCTGATGCTGATCGATCTTGAACAAGGTTTGGTCGCTGGCGAAATGTTTTTTGTAACGTTGTATTTTTTAAATTCCCCCGACCTGCAAGTTGAAGTGCAGGTTATTGCCCCCTAGACAAAGCTAGATAAACTGGTGGATCAAGATCGAAAGCCCGATCAAAAACACTCCCGCAAAGAACAACAAAAACATATAAGCATAAGAGCGTTCGGCGTCTTTATTTTCGCGGCGGATGCGTGAATAGACTTCTTCGCCCATTGCGGTGGAGGCGTATTGGTAAGGAAGCGAACGGGTCTGCGCCCAGAAGCCGAGCGGCGAGGTAGCACCTACACCAATGACGATGGCACCAGCCCACATTAGGCCTTCGGCGTATTGGTAGAGGCTGCGCCAACCGATCACATAGCAAATGATAGCTGTGAGGATCAAGAGGACGGCGTCCACAAAAACAACATCGCGGACATAGTCGGCAAAGGTGTGCGGGGTTTGGCGACGGGTCTCCTGACTCTCAGGCATCCTTCCTCCTACACCAGGGCATCCACGACCAAAGCTGCGAAAAGCAATGCCAGGTACATGCTGGAATAGCGATACATGCGCCAGGCAATCTTATTGCCGCCGACATGCCAAACCTGGAAGGCGGCGTAAATCAGCGCCCCACCCAACACAACGGCGGAAACCGCGTAAAAACTGCCAGCCATTCTAAGGAGAGGCATCAACAAAGTTAATACTACTAACTCAAGCGTATAGATCAATATCTGGTTGCGGGTGAAGCGCTCGCCGCGCACGACCGGGAGCATGGGTACCCCGGCGCGGGCGTAATCCTTTTGCTTGATGAGGGCGAGAGCCCAGAAATGTGGCGGGGTCCACATGAAGATGATGGCGAAAAGGAAGAAGGCGGGGACGCTGAGGTGGCCGGTCGTGGCTGCCCAGCCGACCAAGGGGGGGATTGCGCCTGCGCCGCCGCCAATGACGATGTTCTGCACTGTTGCGTGCTTGAGCCAGAGGCTGTAGACGATGATGTAGTAAATCATGCCGGCTAGCGAAAGCAGTGCGGCGAGGAGATTGACAAAGCCAGCAAGGACGTAGAAAGAGATGACCAGCAAACCTAGCCCAAAGGCGTAGCCTTGGGCAGGAGTGAGGCGACCGGACGCTATTGGGCGTTTGGCGGTGCGGGTCATGCGCTGGTCTGTCTCGCGGTCGATGTATTGGTTGATCGCGCCTGAGCCGCCAGCGGCAAGCGCGCCACCGAACAGGGTCCAGAATGTGAGCGAGAGTGAGGGCAGAGCTTTGGCACCCACGACCATGCCGGTGTAGGTGGTCACGAGGAGCAAGGCCACGATGATGGGCTTGGTGAGCATCAGGAAATCGCGGGCCAGCTGACGCCTATCGATTGGACGGGCGGCCTCGCGGTTTTCTTCGGCGTCGGTGCGGGCAGCCAAGCCGACTAAAACGACAAGGACGACGGCCATAGCCCAGACAGCGGCAGCAGTGGCGACGTGGAGGCCAAGCAGATAAATGGGGAATTGATTGCTGACCTTGAGCGCGCCCACCAGAACTTGAGCGAAGAACAGGATGACAGTTAGAGTGGCGGCAGACAGAATGCCGCGCTGTGTTCGTTGGGTGAGCCAGGCGCGGCGCAGCAGGAAGATCACGTGCACGGACATGAAGCCAGCGAGAAGTCGATGGACCATGTGCACCCAGCCAAGTGGATGGGTGGGAATCAATTCGCCGTTGCAGAGAGGCCAGCCCAAGCACGAATAGGTAGCCTCGCTGACAGCAACAAGCGCGCCGCTGACCAGGACGATGAAGATGCCGATGAGAGCGCCAACCGACATGCGGGCGAAGCGGCTGCGGAAAGTGAGCTTGGTCGGCAGCTTGGAATTACGATGATGAATGAATGAAGAAACGGCAACGCCGATGAGGATTGCCAGGATGATGAGGGCAATGCCGAGGTGGACGGCGACGAGATCAGGCGGGGTTTCCATGAGGACGACCAAGCCGCCGAGCAAAGCCTGGACAAAAAGGAGTCCGAGCGCCCACACAAGCGGGCGACTGATCAGGGCAAGCTTGCGGAAACGAAGCCAGGCGATGACCGCCGTGGCCAGGATCAGGGGGCTGGTGAGCGCGGCGACCAGGCGATGGCTATATTCGATAATGGCATCGGCGCGCATCGGTGGGATCCAGCTGCCGAAGCAGGTGGGCCAATCGGGGCAACCGAGGCCGGAGCCGGTGACGCGCACGATGCCGCCAACGACGATGAGGATATAGGTGGCGAGAGCGGCGGCGAGGGCCAGGTAGCGGAAGTTGCCGACCTTGAGGCGCGGAGAGGATTTTTTGGCTTTTGGCATTTACGTGATTTGATCCTGGCGATTTACATAAAAGGGATAGCCAATGAGGAGGACTAAAGCGAAGGCAAACCATTGGAGGGCATAGCCCATGTGTGGGCCTTCGGTTAGTTCGAGAGTTGGGACGCTGGCGAAGGGCGGAACCGACTGGGTTGCGGAAGGGAATTGCTGGATGTACACGGTCAGCAGTTCAGTATCTGTTTGAGCGGCAAGACGGTCGAGATCAAGATTGTTCCAGGTATCGAGGCGCGTTTCGTCAGGAGAGAGCGTGGGGTCGGGATGAAAACCCAAGTCAACATCGGTTTCGGCGCGACGCAATTGGCCTTCCACAGTCATTACGGCGGGCTCGGCGTAAATAATTCGATCCTGCAGGTCGGCGGTTTCCTGTGGAATCCAGCCGCGCTGGATGAGTACTGCAGTGTTGGTTCCTTCGATGCGCAGCGGAGTGAACAACTGCATGCCAATTTGGTTGGCTCCATCAATGCTCCAAACCTGATTGCGTAAGACGATCTCATCTTCTGGAAGGAATTGGCCGGTGACGACCACGCGGCGATATTCCATTGAGTATAAGTCCAAACCGAGAGCGGTATGGTCGAGGACGAGCGGGGGCGCGTCTTGCTGCGCGGTGACGCGGGCATTGAAGGCGCGACGTTGGTCGAGGCGATCGAGCTGCCAAATGCCGAGGCGAACCATGACGGCGGCGGCCGCGATGACCAGGGCGGTGGCGAGCAGCCAGCGCCGGCTGAATAGGTGCAGCAGCACGCTAGCGGCGCTTCCGAGCCGAGGCGCGTTTGGGTTCCGGCTCTTTGGGTGTGATGGGGAATACGATGAGGCTGTAAACGAAGATCAGCGCGGCGGTAGGCGGCGCGGCGAAAGCAATGCCCAGAATGCGGGTGGAAAGAGTCGTAGGCGGTTTGATGCTGAGACCCATGTAGCGCGAAGCGCTGAAGCTGCATGCGAGGGCGAGATGATCGACTTGGTTGAGGGGCATGCTGGCGGCCGAGCCGGAAGGAATGAATAGCGGCCCAAGGGTGTGAGCTACTTCGTCATCGTTGCGAACGAGCAAGACATCGCCGAGGACGAAGACCATCTCTTCGGGGATGCCGGGCGCATCTTCGCCAGCGGTGACCGCGGCAGCGGCGCCGGAGGGAATGGTGAGCTCGATGGTTTGGGGAGCGCGGGCTGTGTTCTCGTCGGCTTGGAGCAAGATGCCGAGCTCGCTCACTATCCAGACTGCGAAAATCGACAGCACCAGCACGAACAAGAAACGATAGAGGTACTGCATGACCTGGCGGGGATTGACGGTCATATTATTCAGCCAGGAGTAAGTTGATATCGTGGGTCATATCGGCGACAGCCATGCCGAACGGGAAGGTGAGGCGAAGATTGCCGGCCTTATCGACTACGTAGATGCGAGTGGCGTGGGAGACCAGGTAGCCGAGCTCAGAGTCCTCGACGACTTGCGGAATGCGACCCACAAAATATTTCTCCCAAACGAATTGCAATTGCTCCTCTGTGCCCGTGAGGCCAATGAAAGATGGATCGAAGGCGTGGACAAATTGATCGATGGTTTCGGGAGAATCGCGGTCGGGGTCGACGGTAACGAAGACGAAGCGAACGTCGGCGGCATTGTCGCCGAGCTGTTCGTGGATGTTTTTGTATTCGGCGAGAGTGGTCGGGCAAAAGTCGGGGCAGTTGGCGTACCCGAAGAAAAGCAGGACAACCTCGCCCCGGTGATCGCTAAGGTGGAAGGCTGAGCCGGAGGTATCTGTGAGTTCAAAGTCGACCGCGGCGGTGGCAGGCTCGATCGCGGAGCCGCGGAAGCCAGCGGGCGTGCAGGCTGCGAGGAGGCCGAGGAGGAAAAAGGCGACCGCCAGCAAATTTGGCTTTGTTTTCATAGATGGTTTTTATTAAGGCGAACTTGCGCTCAAGTAGCTCGACTCAATTTATACCCGACGGGGCAGCATTTTATTGCAACGGTGCGCAAGCTTATAGATTGCTTGACCTTAGTTTATTGGCTCTAAGGATTCCTCGTCGGTCTGCGCCGTTAAAGACGGCGCAAAGCGACCTCGCTCGGAATGACAAGGTTTAGCGCTGGCTCATGAATGAAACCCAAGACCAGATTGCCACGGCCTGCTACGCATGCCTCGCAATGACGAGAGTTTAAGGGAGGGCCGCTTTTTATTGAGCGACCTCGCTCGGATTGACGAGTGGAGGGTTGGGATTTAGGCGGGTGTACCCATCAGGTACAGACCGACGTAGAAGAACATCCAGACGACGTCGATGAAGTGCCAGTAGATGGCGGCGGCTTCGACACCCCAGTGCTGCTCGGCGGTGTAGAGACCGCGACGGCCATTGTTCCACACGACGAAGAGCAAGATGAGGCCGGTGAAGACATGGAAGGCATGGAAGCCGGTCATTGAATAGAAGACCGCGCCTTCGGCACCATCGGACGGGCCAAACGGGGCAAGCTGCCATTCGACGCCGACGACGCCGACAAGGAATATCGTGCCGAGGACGAGCGTGACCATGATGTTGCGCAAGAAGGCTGGGCGATTGCCATGCGCCATCTCGACTTCGGCGCGGTTCATGAAGAATGAGCTGACCAGGAGCATGGCTGTAACAGCTAGCCCCAATCCCTGGAGCAACTCAGGGCGATTAGGTCCAAGCAAGACCATGCGGGCGATGAAGAGGCCAACAAATACGAAAGCATCCGAGACAACGAACAACCACAAGCCCAAACGATTGCGGGCTAAACGAGTGGCGTAACTGGCCCCGGCGGGAGCGTGATGCCCGGATGAAGCTTGCGGCTCTGTCATCTTAGTGTTTTTCTTCCTCGGTCGAGAACAGACGACCGATATGCATGTAATCTTTGACAACAAAAAATGCTTTGAAGGCAGCCACAAGGAGGAGGGCTCCACCCCAGGGCGGAGCGATAACGCCGACGATGAATTCGCCGAAGGTTAGCACCGCCAAGAGGAGCATGACCCAAACACCGGTGCGGAGCTCGTATTTATGCGGGCTGGAAACTGGGGCGACAGGTTTATTCTGCATACGAGTTGCTCCTAGTGCGAGGCCGTCGCGCTGCCACCGGCAGGCGTCATATTGACGTAGGGAGAATTCTGCAAACCGTAGTCGTACGGCTCGCCGACGACTTCAAAAGGCTGGGCGTAGTTATGGAGCGGCGCGGGCGATGCGATCTGCCATTCAGGAGAGCGCGAGTCCCAGACGTTGTCCTTTGCTTCCGGGCCTTTGCGCGCGCTGCGAATGATGTTGATGGCAAACAAAATCATCGAGAAAAAGATGACGAAGCCAGCGATCGTGAGGGCAACATGGAGCGGTCCAAAACCGAGGTCGGCATCGTAAGCGACCACGCGGCGGCGCATACCTTGCAAGCCAAGCAGCAGCATGCCGTTCGAGAGGAGCATAAAGGCTGGAAACATGAGCCAGAAATGCCACTTGCCGAGACGTTCGCTATACATGCGCCCGGTCATCTTAGGGAACCAGTAGTAGATGGCGGCGATGATTGGAAAGATGAAGCCACCGAACATCGTATCGTGGAAATGGCCGACGACGAAGTAAGTATCGTGAATGTGGAGGTCGGTGCTTATGGTGGCCGCCGGCGGACCAGTAACCCCGCCGAGCAGGAAGATAATGATGGAGCCGAGGACGAAGAGCATGGGCGTCGCAAGCTTGATCTTGCCTTGCCAGAGCGTGCCAGCCCAGCTAAAGAACTTCACGCCGGTGGGAACGGCAACGAGCAGTGTGGAATACATGAAGGGGATGCGCAGGTATGGGCTCATGCCGGAAACAAACATGTGATGGGCCCAGACGAAGAAACTGATCAACGCAATGCCGAAAGAGGAGAACGCAACCCACTTGTAGCCATAGAGCGGCTTGCGGGCAAAGACAGGAAGAAGTTCGCTGATGATGCCGAGGCCGGGAAGAATGAACACGTATACAGCCGGATGCGAATAGAACCAGAAGAGATGCTGATAGAGGATCGGGTCGCCGCCAGCGGTCGCATCGAAGAACGGCATGCCGAGCAAACGCTCGAGCATCACCAATTGGAACGTAAGACCGATCAATTGCGTGGCGCTGAATTGCAAGACGGCAGTGGCGAGTGCGGCCCAAGCGAAGATGGGCATCTTCATCATGGTCATGCCCTTGGCGCGCATGGTGAGGATGGTGACGATGACGTTGATCGCGCCGGCGATGGATGAAATACCAATTAGGTAGACGCCGAAGAGGAACATTTGCATGCCCAGCGGGGCACGCAAGGCGAGCGGCGGATAACCGACCCAGCCAGTATCGAAGCCGCCGAAGAGCAGGCTGCTCAACAGGATCAGCGCACCGGGGACGTTGACCCAGAATGCGAATGAGTTCAGGCGGGGGAAAGCCATGTCGTTGGCGCCAATGAGCATTGGCACCAGGTAATTGGACATGGCGCCAACGCCGAGCAGAATGCCGGCGATCATGACGATGCCGTGCAAACTCATCAGTGAATTGAAGAAATGCTCGGGGTTGGGCATCATCGCCCCACCGCTCAGAAGGCCGACGGGACCAGGTTCGTAACCGAGCAGGACTTTGAAAATCTCGTTGTTTAGAAAATCGATACCGGCAGTGGCGAGCTCGGTGCGGAAGAACATGGCAAAGGTGCCGCCGAACAGCAAGAGCAGCATCGAGACAACGCCGTATTGGATGCCGATGACCTTGTGGTCGTAGTCGACGCTAAAATAGCGCATCCAGCTTGGTTTGTTGGGATCCACAGTAATTTCATCGGAAACCTGTTTGCCGCGCGCCCACTTGAACCAATCATTGAAGGAACCGACGCCGACCAAGAAGGCGAGCGCGCCGATGATCATGCCGCCCACGATGACAGGTTCGCGCGACCAAGCCGGCTCGCCCATCAGAACGCGGGCGGCCATTACGAAAGCCATGCCGACTACGGAACCAGCGACTTGGGCGACGAGGCCGCGGAAAAGACCTGTGGAAAAGAAGCGCATCCTAGTTCCTCCTCAGCCTATTGCAAACTCGCGATGAAAGCGATGATCTGTTGAATTTGTTCTTCGGTCAAAATACCAGCAAAGGTTTGGGGCATGACACCCGCGGAGAATCCTTGGACGATCTTGGCGTTGGGATCGACAATCGATTCGTGCAGATAGGCATCGTCGACGGTAATGGTGCTGCCATCGCTCAGCTCTTCACTTGAGCCATACAAACCCTGCCAGCTGGGACCGATGACAACGGTGCCATCCAGTGAGTGGCAGGCGAGACAACCAAATTGGGTAGCCCAGCGCTGACCGCATTCCTCGGGGCTAAGCTCACAGTCACCGGCTTGTTCTTGCAGCCAACTCAAGAATTCGGACCGATCAACGACCTGGATCTCAGCCTGCATGTCCCAGTGAAGCTGACCGCAGATCTCGGCGCAGCGAACCTTGAAGGTGCCTTCCAGGTTGGGAGTAATGCGCAACTCGCGAGTGAATTCTTCACCACCAGGAAGCACATCTTGCTTCACGCGGAATTCGGGGACGTAGAAGGAGTGGATCACATCATCAGAATGCAGACGTAACAGGACTTGCTGATTCTTGGGAAGGACCAGAGTATCGGACACGACAGCAGCGACAGTGCCGCCTTCGACTTCAACTGAATACTGGAAGCGCCAGTTCCACTGCGCGGCGAAGACATCGACAGTAATGGCTTCGGGGTCGCGGCGCTCAACGGTGGCGAGGCTATCGGCGCCGATGACAGCGAGCCAGAGCACAATGGCGATGGGGACGATGGTCCAGACAATTTCGAGGCGGGTATTGCCGTGCATGTAAACGCCATCGCCGCGTTCGCCGGGCTTGCGGCGGAAAACGATGACGCTATAGACGACGAAGACGGTGATCAGTGAAAAGAAGAAGGCGATGAACCACCAGTGAATATCAAACAAGCCATCGATGTTGACCGCTTGTTCGCTGGCTTGCAGAGGAAGCAGAGGATAGTTGGTGAGAAAAAGGCCGACCCCGATCGTGGAGGCCACGACGAGAAATGCGACGATGACAAGATGAATCATCTGTTTTCCTCCGAGATCAAGAGCGCGCTTTTAGACAATCCTAATTGTGCCGAAAGGCACTAAGGCAGTATACACCATTGCCGAGATGTCAAGATAAAAATTAATGAATGATAGAAAATCAAACCAGATTGCCACGGCCTGCTGCGCAGGCCTCGCAATGACGTGAGTAAGGGTTATGACTGCATCGCCTCGAGCGACTCAAGGAGCTTCTCGCTGTGATCCTTCACCTTCACTTTGTAAATGGCTTCGGCAATCTTGCCTTCGGGGTCAATCACAAAGGTGCTGCGAATGATGCCCATGTATTTCTTACCATACATGTTCTTCTCGCCCCAGGCGCCATATTTTTCGGCAACTTTGTGATCGGCATCGACTAGCAGCGGGAATGGCAGGTCGTACTTTTTCTTGAACTTAACGTGCGACTTTTCGTCCTGAGGGCTGACGCCGAGGATCACAGCACCCCTAGCTTTGTACTGCAAATAATCATCGCGGAAATTGCAAGCTTCCAGCGTGCAGCCAGGCGTGTCGTCGGCTGGGTAGAAATAGAGCACCACGGTCTTGCCACGATAATCCTTGAGTGTGTGTTCTTTGCCCTGATCATCCAGCAATTTGAAATCAGGAGCGGCTTTTCCTTTTTTGAGTTCCATATTTACCTCGTCCAGAATGCGTAAGCCATCAAGTAGGCGCTAGCGGCGGCGATGACGACAGCGTTCAACGTGATGGCGGTCCAGTTAGGTTTAAGACTGTCGGCGATGCGATTCATATACCATATTTGCAGCAAGGCTAACGGCAGCGTGAGCAATGGCGGCAAACCGATGGCAAGGGGCAGCCCGAAGGCGATCGCTGCGCCGAACAGCAAATAGGCGCTGAGGGCGAAAACGTGATGAGTGCGAATGGCGTTCTGCCAGCCAAGGCGGACGAAAAGCGTGCGCTTCTCGGCTTTTAGGTCGCTGGCGTAATCTGGGACTTCAAGAGCCAACATTGAGGCCAAGGTGAGCGCGGTGAGCGGGAACGTGCTCATGGCGAGCAGGCGATGCAGCTCGCCAGATTGCAAAACGAAACCGAAGGCGGGTACGAGGTTGGCGATCAGAAGCGATGTAGTCAGCTCGCCATAACCGGTCGTTGTCAAACGTAGCGGAGGGACAGAATAAAAGAAGGCGCCGAGGAAGCCGAGAACCATGATAGTGAGCGCGTAAGAATTGACCGCGCCCTGGCGAGCGAGGCCGTAGGTGGCGAGCGCAACGGCGGTCAACGTGAAAGTGGCGGCGTAAAGAGCGACCTCGGGGCGGAGCTGGCCTTCTTTTTTACCGAGCACGCCCGAGCCACCGGTGAAAGGAGTCCGATTGCGATTGGCGGCATCGCTAGAATGATCGAAATATTCGTTTAGGTAATGTGTCGAAAGCTGCATTGCGGTGACCCACACCTGCCCCAGCACGACCACAGTTGCATTTAGAGGAATGCCTAAGTAGCGAGCGATGCCGACCCCAAGAAAATAATTAAGCACGCCGCCAAGAAGAAAAAGCGGACGGGAGAGGCGAAGAAAAAGTAGAAGCGGGCTAGGCGTCATTGCACGGCCGCGTACCTTTGCAATTCTTCGGCTGTGGCTTTGCGATCTCCGGCGTGAGTCTCGCTATGAGTGGAAAGAATGATCAGGCGCGCACTAACGGGTGAGTTAAAACCGCATGCGACGCCAAAGGGGAGGAGCAAACCTTGCGGGTTTTCGGTGTCGAGGGCGACGGTTACGCGAGAGCCAAGCGAGGGCGAGCCAGAGCGCAGATCAAGGAGGCGCGCTTCGGCGCGGCCATTGATAGCGAAGAGGAAGCGATCAGCTTCGGCGCGCAATTCGAAATCGGTTTCTTGCCCGGCGCTCAGATCAAGCAGATCGAGCTGACCGAAGCGGCGGAGCAGATGATCGTTGTCGCGCAGCAGAGTCCAATGGCCGTCAGCGACGGTGAGCGGGAACGTGTGCATGTCTGAGATCGCGGGCTGATTTGGCATACGAAGAAATTATAACGACGAGGTTTCTGTCTGCTTCAGCGCTTTGCGAATATCGCGTTGATGGCCTTGCAAGTGTATGTACATGAGCTTGAGCATGTGTTTGATCTCGGTTTCGCCGAGGCGCGGATGACGGCCGCGCCGTTCAAGATCGGCTGGCTGCATGGCGCGCACCGTGGCGACGGCGGCGGCGCGGCGGCGAGCGAATTCGGCCAGCAGCCAATCGCGATTATGTTTGGTCATTTCGCCGGTGTGGCGCGCGTTCCAGCGATCGATATCGAAGTCTTCGCGGACGCCGCTGCCCCCGGCGAGGATGCCGCGGATCAACTCTGGGATCGAGCCTTCAACTTCGACGAAGTGGGCGAGCAAGTCATGAACCTTCCAAGCAGGACCGTCGGCGTAGACCTGAGTAGTCCACTGGTCGGGCGAAATGGCTTGAAAGAATTCAAGCGTCTTCTGGCCTTCGCTTTCAAGGCTGTCGGCGAGTTCTTGAACGAGATCCGGCATCTATCCTCTAAACAGGCTGGTCAAGAAGAACCAGAGATTGGCGGGGCGTTCTGCCAGGCGGCGCATGAAGTAGGGATACCACTCGGTGCCGAAGGGGACGTAAATACGAACCGGGTAGCCCTCGTCCCTAAGCTGGCGCTGCATTTCGCGGCGAATGCCATAGAGCATCTGGAATTCCAGCTTGGCTTTGGGCAGCCCGATCTCGGCGGCGTGGGTCTTGGCAAAATTGACCCGGCGCTCGTCGTGGCTGGCGATGGCCGCGACCGGCGGCCAGAAGCCATCGTGCCTGTCTGTTGAAGACGAAATGCTGGCGTGAAGCATGGAGTCGGCGCAGCGATCGAAGGCTGAGTCGGCGTCGGCTTTAAGGGGATAAGCGCGATCGGGCGGTTCCATGTAGGCGCCTTTAACCAGGCGAATGCGGGCGCCTTCTTGCAGGAGGCGAATCACATCATCCTCGCTGCGATAAAGATAGGACTGGATGACGACGCCCACGTTCTCAAATCCAGCGGCGCGCATTTGGCGGTAGAGGTTGAGGGTGGCGTCAACGACGACCGAGTCTTCCATGTCGATGCGCACAAAAATGCCAAGGCGCTGGGCATCATCGAGAATATCCTTCAGGTTCTGAGCGCAAACCGCTTCGTCGAGCTTCAAACCGATCTGAGTGAGCTTGATCGAGACGCCCGTGCGCAAACCGCTTTCGGCAATGCGTTTTAGGAGCGAGCGAATTTGGAGCGCGGACTCGCGAGCTGCGTTCGGGTCGCTGGTGTGCTCGCCAAGAAGATCCAGGGTAGCGAGCATGCCGGCCGCGTTCAGATCGTGGACGGCGCGCAGAGCTTCTTCGACGGTTTCGCCAGCGACGAAGCGGCGGGCAGTGCGGCGGGCGAAGCC
>JANWHN010000013.1 GCA_025450445.1 Anaerolineales bacterium
ACTTTTTGCCGAGCGGATCGCCCTCAAACCAAATGAAGCCATCGTAAAGGGATGGAGCGGAATCCGGATCGGCTTCAAGACCTCGGAAGCCAATGCTTCCCAATTGTTCGTGAGCGGACCAAATAAACGGCGGTAGTTTTCGGAGTCTGCGCCTAAGGATGCTGCTGTCGCGTCTACGGATCTCTGGACCAAGATCGATCTACCCCCATCCAAAGGGTGAGCAAGTTCTGCAGGCGGGAAAATCCATTCCAAGCCAAACTTTTTTAGATCTAGTGAATTAAAAAATGGGGAGACCGCTGCCATCGGATGAATGGCGGAGCACACATCGTGAATAAAGCCGGGCTGCGTCAACTCTAAAGAACGCGTACCACCACCAACCGTCTGGCCGGCCTCAAACAGCACAACCGAACACCCAGCCTGAGCCAACGTAATAGCCGCAGCCAGGCCGTTAGGCCCTGCGCCAACGACTACCGCGTCGTTAGCGAATTTCCTTGTCATCTGGATTGAATTGTAAGTTAAGCTTCTTAGGTCGAACTGTTTATCGCTCGATCGCCCAGACCTTCAGATCCCTGAAACTAACCGAAACATCGGCGGTTCCCGAGGTGTGCACAAAAACACCCATGGTGCCTTTGTAGATCTCGGTATCGGTCACGGTGAAAAGATACAGATCGTTGACGAAGAAACGGACTTCGTTGCCGCCAGCCCATACGCCCAGACGCGCGCTGCCCGGAGTAAGTGCCGGAATGGCTCTGCTCTCAATCCATTCCGTTTGGCGGGTGAGCGACCCATTGAAGGAACGCTGCACCGAGGCGCGCCCATCGCAAGACAGCACCAGGCGGTAATGATTGCCGTCTTCATCGGTGCGCACCGTGATGCCGTACTCGTCGGCTCCGCTGCAAAGATTTGTGAGCGCGGTGATCTCAACATAGAAATCTGAGAAGACGGGAGCAGTGCGCGTGGTCATCAAATAATCGTCTTGAGATTTGAGGCTCAGGTTGATGTAGTTGTTGCTGACTGTTACGCTAGCCAGGTTGTCGCCGCCGATGGACCAGGCTTCCGCGTCACTGAAGTCATCTTCAAGCAGTAGATCGCCCACCGGGCGCAAGTCAGGCGTGGGGCTGATCGCCTGCGTCGGCAGCGGTGACGGCGTGAATGTTGGCGGGAACCACACCGTGGTGGGCGTTGGCGTAGCCGAAGGCGTGGGTGTGCTAGTGGGCGCAAGCTGGCCTGGCGAGACAAAGCACGCCGAGGTCAGTAGTAAGAGCGTTGCAACCAAAAGCGTCTTGAAGACACGAGAATTCATGGGCGAGGGATTATATGCATTTGCGTTTCAGGTGACCTGAAAATAAGCTAAGTTAACGCAAAATGCTCCGCACTAAAAGCCATTAGAATGAACGGCCCAAAGGGAAAATGCGAATACTGGTTCGATCTAAAATTCATAAAGCCACGGTCACCGAAGCCGACATCAACTACATAGGCAGCATTACTATCGACGAAGATCTGGTGGAGCGCGCCGGGTTTTGGCCGGGCGAGAAGGTGCTTGTCGTCAGTAACACCACCGGGGAGCGCCTGGAGACCTACGTGATCGTCGGCCCTCGGGGCAGCGGCACAATCACCATGAACGGCGCCGCCGCCCACATCATCAAAGTCGGCGAGGAGATCATCATTATGGCCTTCGAGATCAGCGACAAGCCGGTCGAGCCCAGCTTCATCCTGGTAGACAACCAAAACAAATTCGTGAGGTATTTATAAAATGAATGCTCAAAGCGCAGCAAGAGTAGCTACAGTCGGGCTGATTGCGCTGATGGTTTTCCAACTATTGCTGGCCTTAGGCCTGCCGCTGGGGCGAGCGGCATTCGGTGGGCAATACGAAACTTTGCCGACCGAACTGCGGGTAAGCAGTGTGGTTTCGATCGCCATTTACGCTGTGAACATCCTGGCTGTGCGCACGCGGGCCGGGTTGCGCAAAGGCTCGCCGGATTCAGCTTTCGCCAAATACGGCCCCTGGTTTTTCACTGGGCTTTTATTCTTTGGTGCGCTTTTGAATGCCGCTTCCAGTAGCCCTTGGGAACGCTTCTTATGGGCGCCGTTTGCGCTGATCCTCAGCTGGCTATGTTTTGTAGTCGCCCGTCGAAAGTCAAACTAAGACCTGGAAGAGCCGGCATATGCCAGCTCTTTTTTATTACTGATAGCGCTTCCTTATATTCGGCACCAAGTATTCGGCGAAGCATCGCTCTAATCCGAACTCTGGCGCCCAGCCCCAATCCTTGCGCGCCGCGCCGTCGTCGATGTCCATCGGCCAACTGTCCACGATCTGCTGGCGTTTGGCGTGCGGCTCGAAGGTGATTCTGGCTTCCGGAAATGATTTCAAAACCTGTTGGCGAAAATCTTCGGCCGACAGGCTAAAGCTGGTGACGTTGTAAACAGTGCGCGTGAGCCCAGTTTGCGGAGCGCGGGCCAGATTTAGCAGCGCGCTGATCGCATCCGGCATGGCCATGAACGCGATCGTAGTATCAGGGCGGACAAAGCACGCATATGGCTCGCCTTTGGCTGCCGCGTGCAGCATTTCGGGGCCATAATCGCTGGTGCCGCCGCTCGGCACTGTATGTGCGCTGATCAAGCCTGGAAAGCGCAGCGCGCGGAAATCGATCATCACTGGCGACTTCTCGGCCAGTTGTTTGTAATGCCGCGAATAGTAGTTGCCTAGCATCTCGGCGTACAGCTTGTTGCAGCCATACATCGTGGTCGGATAGTTCCACTCCCACTCTCGCACCCGCGGATGGGCAGCCTTGGTGGCGAGATCGGGCATTCCATAAATTGCTTTTGAGCTGGGAAAAATGAACTGCACCGGGCTGCCGCGCCATTCCGACTGCTGCGCCGCCAGCTCCAGCAAATGCAATGTGCCTTCGACGTTCACCGTGTGAGCGGTCGCCGGCGAATACTCGGCTCGGGTGGAGAGCAGTGCGGCCAGGTGATAGATCGCTTCGATCTCGTATTCGCTCACCAGGCGGTCAAGCAAGCTTTTATCGGTGATGCTGCCTTCAATGTGAGTGATGTTGGTTTGCGAGCGCCCGTTCATCGGCTGCAGATCGAGCGTGAGTATATTCTTCTTCTCGTTCTCGGCTAGCTCCTGGATCAAAGCCTGGCCAATTTCCCCTGCAGCTCCGGTGATGAGGCTAACTTTTTTTCGCATGCACGCTCCGTAGCCTATTATTGCACACCAAGCCGGGCTGTTTGCTCGTTAGCACAAATACTGGAGGCTATATGCCCAAAGAAAGCGGCAAGGACAATCGAGATCTGGTGGACAAAGCCGCCGAAGAGCTGCGCGCCGATCGTGACGACGCGCTAGGCTATTCGCGGGAACAGTTCGAATTCAAACCTAAGAAACAAGCTTCCAAGAAAAAGGTCAAGATGAAGAAAAAGAAGAAATAGAGTTCGTGCCATAATTCACATTCCGTCGATTCAGGCTATCATTTTTCCTTGACTTAGCACGTTTGTTCGTGTAGACTTTTCGTAGCACAAATGAACAGTATTTGTGCTCAAGGAGAAACATAAGATGATGGCCAAACGCCGCAAGGGATTGAGCGAACGTCACAAAAAGATTCTTGACGTTCTAAAGCATTATCAGGATGAGTTTGGCTATCCCCCTTCCATCCGTGAGATTGGCAAGCAGACCGGGATCTC
The DNA here is from genome assembly GCA_025450445.1 of Anaerolineales bacterium. Lineage (GTDB taxonomy): Bacteria > Chloroflexota > Anaerolineae > Anaerolineales > UBA11579 > JAMCZK01. The sequence continues at coordinate 3,685 of JANWHN010000013.1, forward strand.
GTCCACCTCAGTCGTTAACTATTACCTGAACCAACTTGAAGAAGAAGGCTACATTGAGCGCGACCGCAAGATCTCCCGTGGCGTTCGCCTGGTGAAGGCTGTTTCCAATGCCGCTGCGGCGGTCCGCGGCGCGGTCGAGAACATGATCCGTGTGCCCGTCATTGGCCGCATCATGGCCGGCCAGCCCATGCCAATGCCCAGCACCGATTTCGCTTATTACGACCCGGATAGCGGAGTCGAAATCGCTCGCAGCCTGCTCAAAGCCGGCGACAAGGAAGAAGACCTCTTTGCGCTCGAAGTCCAAGGCGACTCGATGGTTGACGCCATGGTCAACGACGGTGATATTGTGGTCATGAAGCGCGCCCAAGACGCCAGCAACGGCGAAATGGTCGCCGTCTGGCTGACCGAGAAGGACGAGACCACTCTGAAATACTTCTACAAAGAGAACGGCCGCGTTCGCCTGCAGCCAGCCAACCCAACCATGAAACCGATCTATGTCGACAATCCTCGCCAGGTGCAAGTGCAAGGCAAGGTTGTCATGGTGATCCGCCAAATGGCCGGAGCCAACTAAAACACTCTCTAGAAACGAAAGCCCGCTCAGTTGAGCGGGCTTTTTTGTTTCACCTTTACAATAAGTCCATGGTTGTACCTAATAAAGAGCGTAGCATGGTCGCCTTATTGCGCGAAATTGCAAACGAGCAGGGGCTCAAGCTGGAAACATTCTCACAAGATTGGATCCTGCGCCTTGAGAAAACTGGCGTCGCCCGCCATATCTTTGGCTACAACTTTGAGATAAATAGCGCCACCGCCCAACTTCTGGCCGGCGACAAGAGCGCCGTCTCGGATCTTTTAGGGCAGCGCAAAATCCCGCGGGTTGAGCACCGTTTATTTTTGCACCCTAAGCTGGCTGGCTACGTTTCTGCCGATGGCAATTGGCCATTAATGCTGGGTTACGCAAAAGAGCAGGGCTTTCCGCTAGTTGCAAAGCCAAATACCGGCACCGGCGGCGAGGATGTGACCCGCGTCGATAACGCGGCTGAGCTAGAGCAAGTAGTTGCTTCGCTATTTGGCGTCCATCGCGCCATTTGCCTCTCGCCATTTTTAGAGATCGACCAGGAATATCGCGCCCTCATGCTGGACGATATCTGCGAGCTGCTGTACGCCAAACGCCGGCCACACGTGGTCGGTGATGGCCAATCCAGCGTGCTCGAATTGATCGAGAAGCTGCTGCTGGCCGGACAAGTAACGCAGCAAATGGCCGGGCAAGCCATTGAACAACATCGCGGCGAACTGAAACAGGTTCCACAAAAAGGTCAGGAGATCGTAATTGGCTGGAAGCACAATTTAGGAGAAGGTTCCGCGCCGCAGATCGTCCCTGATGGGAAACTACGGGATCAACTGATCGCAATGGCCCGCGCGACACAGGACGTCATCAATATTCGCTTCGCTTCGATCGATATCGTGCACGTGAGTAATGAATTACTTGTGCTCGAGGTGAATTCAGGGGTGATGATGGAATATTTCGTCAAGCATTTCGCCGACGGCCGCAAACTCGCCAAAGGTATCTACGCACGCGCGGTGGAAAAGATGTTCGCCGCTCGCTGATAGAATCGCTTAGTGTCAGCCCGGTTATTGCCTCCAGGCATCCCCACATCCAAACGTTTCCTTGATCTGTTTCTCGTCATCATTGGTGGCGTGATCGCGTTGCCATTTATTTTGCTCATTGCCCTGCTCCTACTAATTTTCAACAGCAGGCCTGTGCTTTTTCGGCAGCAACGGCCTGGATACAAAGGGCTGCCTTTCACCTTATACAAATTCCGGACAATGCGTGAGGGTTCTGACACCGACGCCGCTCGCCTCACTCCCCTCGGGCGCTTTCTGCGTGCCCTGAGTCTCGACGAACTGCCCGAGCTCTACAACGTATTGCGCGGCGAGATGAGCCTGGTGGGGCCGCGGCCCCTGCTCATGCGATACCTGGATCGCTATACGCTCAAGCAAGCCCGCCGCCACATGATGGCGCCGGGAATGACCGGCTGGGCGCAGATCAACGGGCGCAACAACGTTTCATGGGAGGACAAGTTCGCCCTGGACGTTTGGTATGTCGACAACTGGTCGTTCTGGCTGGACCTGAAGATCCTTGCAATCACCCCGTTCAAGGTCTTGCTGCGTGAGGGGATCAGCCAGTCTGGGAACGCTACTGCTATGGAATTCAAGGGCAGCAACGAAACCACGGCAAAACGGCGGGCGCGTTAGCCAACCCGTATAATCGCCGCCATGCCCGATCAGGCCGAACTTTATCGCCAGCTAGTACGCATCCGCCGATTTGAAGAAACAGTCCTGGATGCGTTTCCCAAAGGTGTCTTTTACGGCACTACCCATACATATGTTGGCGAGGAAGCAAACGCGGTAGGCGTCCTTTCCCATCTGAAAGACGGCGACATTGTGTTCAGCAACCACCGCTGCCACGGTCACTTCATCGCCTACGGCGGCCACTTGCGCGCCTTATTCGCTGAGTTGATGGGCAAATCCACCGGAGTTTGCGGCGGCTTGGGCGGCTCGCAACATTTGCACTGGAAGGATTTTTACTCAAACGGTGTGCTTGGAAGCACAGCTCCGGTTGCGGTAGGCGCGGCCCTGGCCGAAAAGGCAAAGGGCAGCGGCGCGATCGCGGTGATTTTTCTTGGCGATGGCGCGTTGGGCGAAGGCGTACTGTACGAGAGCCTCAACATGGCTTCCTTATGGAAAGCCCCGATCCTTTTTGTTCTCGAGAACAATCATATTGCCCAAACAACGCCGATCGAGCTGGCGGTAGCCGGCGAAATTGCGGCCCGGTTCAAAGCATTTGGAATTCCATGCGCCGATCTCGACAGCAGTGACGTTGTCGAAATCGAGGCGGCGGCTGGGACGGAGATCAAGGACCTTCGCGGCGAAGGCGGACCGCGCTCTTTGGTAATTCATACCCAGCGCTTTGGCCCACATTCCAAGGGCGATGACACACGCGATGAAAAGATCATGGCGGAAATCCGCGCGAAGCGCGACCCGGTGGTAATTCACGGCAGTCGATTGGCTGCCAAAGACCGCCAGCAAATCGACACGGCAACGGACAAAGAAGTGGCCGCGGCCTTTTCCCAGGCTCAACAAGACCCGCTTCCTACTCCATAATGCCGACTGTTCTGGAATCACTCAACCGCGGCCTGCACGAGGCCTTTGAGCAAGATAAGCGCGTCTACCTAATAGGCGAAGATCTACTCGACCCGTATGGCGGTGCCTTCAAGGTCAGCAAAGGTCTTTCGACCAAGTATCCGGATCGGGTCTGGACCAGCCCAGTCTCCGAAGCCGGCATTGTCGGGGTGGGGACGGGCATGGCGCTGCGCGGCCTGCGCCCAGTTATCGAGATCATGTTCGGTGACTTCAGTGCCCTGGCAGCCGACCAGGTGATCAACAGCCTGACAAAATTCCGGGGCATGTACAACAAGCAGGTCGAAGTGCCACTGGTCATTCGCACGCCGATGGGCGGGCGACGCGGCTACGGGCCAACTCACAGTCAGACACTTGAGAAATTATTTCTTGGCGTGCCTGGCCTGCGCACTCTGGCAGCAAACACGCTCTCCGACCCCGGCGAATTGTTGCGCAAGGCGATCCTTGAGGATGCTGGACCCGTGCTTTTCATCGAAAACAAAATTCTTTATTTGAGGCCGGTTCTCGATAGCGCCGCGCTTAAAGACTTTGATGTGGAAGACACAGGTGGAGCTTTTCCGACACGCACACTACGCATCAAAGGTGGGCCGCACCCAAAGGTTACGCTGGCTGCCTACGGCTACATGGCCGAATTGGCTCGCGAAGCAATGGTTCGGCTGGCATTTGAAAACGAGATCTTCTGCGAGCTAGTGGTGCCAAGCCAGCTCGCTCCGTTCGAACCGGATGGAAATTTGGACGAGACGCTAACCAACTCGTTGCAGAAGACAGCGCGCCTGCTTACTATTGAAGAAGGCAGCTATACACTCGGTTGGGGCGCTGAAGTTGTGGCGCGGGCCGCGCAAGCCTTCCTGGGTCAACTGAAGACAATTCAACGTCTGGCAGCACCCGACCAACCAATCCCAGCATCGGCGCCGTTAGAAGAAGCAATGTTGCCCGGCGTTGAGCACATCATGACCGCTGTGCAAAGAATGGTATAAAAACCTTCGTGAGCGCGGCCACACCAATTGTCATTCCGCTCCTCAATCCGAATGAAACCGAGGCTCGCCTCGTCAGTTTGCATGTAAAAGAGGGACAGAAAATAAAAAAGGGCCAGGTCTTGGCCACACTAGAAACCACCAAATCATCATTTGAAGTCGAAGCAGAAACGTCTGGCTATTTGCTTGGTCTTGCGGCCAAACAAGGCGAGACGGTGCGGGCCGGCGAAACATTGGCATTTCTGGCAGAAAGCAAAGACTGGAAACCACCAAAGGCAAAAGCGAAGAAAGATCATAGCGACGGGTTGCCGGAGGGATTACGCATCACCCAACCCGCGCTGGCGCTTGCCCAAAGCAATAAGCTAGACCTTTATGCTTTGCCTATCGGGCCGATCATTACGGAAGAGCAAGTTCGTAAAGCTTTGGCCCATTCAGCCCACACGGCGGCAATCAAAATTCCAGAAGAAGCCCGCAATCCGCACGCCATCATTGTTTACGGCGGCGGCGGGCATGGCAAATCAGTGATCGATCTATTGCGAGCGGTTGGCGTGCACACAGTTATCGGCCTGGTCGATGACGGCCGCGAGCCCGGCGAACAGACTTTCGGTGTTCCGGTCTTAGGCGGAGCCAACGCGCTCGCCCCTATCCTAGAAGCTGGCTGCATCCTGGCGGTCAACGCAGTAGGCGGCATCGGCGCTATGAGCAGCCGCATTCATGTCTTTGAACGGCTGCGTTCAGCCGGCTTCGATTTCCCGACACTCATCCACCCAAGCGCGGTAGTTGAGCCAAATGCCATGCTGGAAAAAGGGGTGCAGGTCTTTCCGCTGGCCTATGTGGGGTCGGAAGCGAAGATCGGTTTTGGCTGCATTGTCAACACCGGCGCGATCGTGTCACATGATTGCGTGCTGGAAGATTACGTTAACCTGGCGCCGGGGTCTATCCTCGCCGGGGCTGTCCACATTGGCGAAGGCACGCTGATCGGCATGGGCGTCACGATTAACCTTAATGTAAAAATCGGCGCCCGAGCCCGGGTGGGCAATGGCGCAACCGTGAAAGCTGACGTGCCGCCGGGTGGCATCGTGCGCGCCGGCGCGATCTGGCCAGGCTAACAATGGCGGCTAAAAAGGGGTCCACAAAACGGAAGAAGGGGACGCGCAGCAGTTCGTTCGGTACCGGCGGGCGCGAGAACCACGACGCCAGCACGTTCTACAATAGCTCGCTTTACAACCACTTACCCAAAGAACGTTCAGTGGATTATGTTGAAAATCCACTTGCCGCGAATCTACGAAACCAGATCTTCAGTCACAGCAGCGAAAAAATGGGCGAGCTGCCCGATAACAGCGTGCACCTGATGGTCACGTCACCGCCATACAACGTGGGCAAAGATTATGACGAAGACCTAAATCTGCCCGATTATTTGAGCATGCTTAGCCGCGTATGGGCAGAGACATTTCGCGTGCTGGTTCCTGGCGGCCGGGCTTGCATCAATGTGGCTAATTTGGGCCGTAAGCCATATATCCCTCTGCACGCATTCATCATCAGCGACCTGCTCAAGCTTGGTTTCCTGATGCGCGGCGAAATCATTTGGGATAAGGCCGCCAGCGCCAGCGTCTCAACTGCGTGGGGCTCATGGCGCAGCGCAACCAACCCAACTCTGCGCGACGTGCACGAATATATTTTGATATTCAGCAAAGAAAATTTTGGCCGCCCAAATCCCAACGTGAAGCGCCACAGTATCAACAAAGAAGCCTTTCTTGAAAATACAAAAAGCGTCTGGACCTTCCCTGCAGTCTCCGCAAAAAAGATCGGCCACCCGGCCCCATTTCCCGAAGAGTTGCCGAAACGCCTGATAGAGCTCTACACTTTTGAAGGGGATCTGGTTCTGGACCCATTTCTCGGCAGCGGCCAAACTGCGATCGCCGCTCTGGCAGCTGGTCGTGATTTTGTTGGCTACGAAACGAATGCCAGCTATGTGGCCCTTGCCCAAAAGCGCATCGAGCAAATCGGCAAAAAATGAACATCACCGTCTTTGGATCTTCTTCCCCAAAAGAGGGCGAGCAAGAATATGAAGAGGCACGCCGGCTTGGTGAACTGCTAGCAAAAGCCGGCCATCTTGTTTTGACCGGCGGTTACATGGGGACCATGGAGGCCGTCTCCCGCGGCGCGGCGGACGCGGGCGGCCATACCATCGGCGTCACCTGCGAGCAGATCGAAACCTGGCGCAAGGCAAAAGCCAACCAGTGGGTCAGAGAAGAACGCCGCTTCCCAACCTTACGCGAACGCCTTTACTCACTGATCGAAACCTGCGACGCGGCCATGGCGCTGCCCGGCGGCGTGGGCACGCTGGCCGAGATCTCAGTGATGTGGAGCCAAATGCAAACGAATTCGATGCCCAGTGTGCCTTTGATCTTGATCGGCAATGCGTGGCACAAAACGTTCCAAGGACTTTTCTCCGGGCATTACAGCCACATCGCCGCAGCTCATCGCGAGCTGCTTACGTTCGCTGCGGATATCGACGCAGCTGTAGACGCTCTGCAAAAAGCTCTGCCCACCTGATGCCTGCCATCCAAACCGCGCTGCTCCAGCAACAAGCCGCGCAGCTTTCGACCCACTTCGCTGACCCACCCTCATACGTCTCGGCGCTCGAAAAAATGCTGGAGAGTTACGTCGTGCCAGTCCAGCGCCAAGGCCGGACACGCAGCGTGCGTCCAATTTTGTTTTCCTACGAAACCCCTGCTCCGGTTCTGAAGCAACTTCAACTTGAATTGACTTATCAGGCGAAGCTACAGCCGCAGCAAGCCTTGGCAATCGCCGATGCCTTATGGGCAAAGCGAACGATCGAAACACGTCTGCTCGCGGCCCGGTTGCTGGGCTCAATTCCTGGCCTAACGGCAATTGAATACTCCAGCCGGCTGGAAGACTGGAGCCTGGAGAACCGCGAGCTGACCCTGGCCCCTGAGCTAACTGAACGAGCGACTCTCGCCCTCTGCGAACAATTCCCTGATAAATTGGTTGCCTTTGTGCGCAGGCTGCTCGCCGAGAGCGAGCCACGCAAGCAGGTCTTCGCTCTCGGTGCGCTCAACACACTGTTGCGGGTCGATCATTTTGGCGACCTGCCGGCGATTTTCAACTTGTTGACAAAGATCTCCCGCGATCCGGACAAAAAAATGCGGTCCGCCCTGGTTGAGGTTTTATCCACTTTAGCAGTCCGCAGCCCAAAAGAAACGACCTACTTCCTGGAACAACTGCTAGCTAAAAAGCCGAGTGAAGGCGCTCAGTGGCTGGCTCGCCAGGTTGCGAAGGCACTTCCCGAAGAGAGCCGTCAATCCCTGCGTCCGAGCTCATAGCCTCGTTTGGTATAATTTTCGCATTCGACTAGACCGGCAGGCGGTGCGCGATTGCGTTTGCTTCCTGCTAGGAGACCTGCCAAAGGAGTGCAGACGTCATGCCATTAGCAAAAGAAAAGAAGGACAGCGTTATTGCAGAGTATCACCGCACGGAAGGGGACACCGGCTCGCCCGAAGTCCAGGTGGCGCTACTCACCAGCCGCATCGAACAGCTCAACAGCCACCTGGCTACCAACAAGAAGGACCAATCCTCACGGCGCGGTCTGCTCAAGATGGTTGGCCAGCGCCGCCGCTTGCTGGATTACATGCGCAAGAATAACTATGAGGGCTACGTGGCCCTTGCCGATCGCCTCAAGATCCGCCGGAAAGCATAAGAAAAAGCTGGCCTTGTGCCAGCTTTTTTCGTAATTTGACCGGCAGAAAAGGGGAAGCGGCTAAACAAAAACTATACTTCGATCACCAAACCACCCTTTTGAAGGCCTGCTAGTTTGGACTTGGAATTTGGGGACAACTGCTTAGCGCAGTTGCCACCAAATTCCAGTTCCACAACTGGCGGGTCGCGACGCTAATAAGAGCGTCAGGAGTAAACATGCAACCCGAATCTAAGAAATTCACCGCAACGGTGGGCAATCAAACGCTCACCTTTGGAACCGGCAAACTTGCCGGGCAAGCCGGCGGCGCGGTGACAGCCCGCCTCGGGGATACCCTGATCTTTGCCGCAGCAACCATGAGCGGGCAACCCCGCGGCGGGATCGACTATTTCCCGCTAACAGTCGATTACGAAGAACGAATGTATGCCGGCGGACGCATTCCCGGATCTTTTTTCCGTCGTGAAGGCCGACCGAGCGAAGGCGCGATCCTTACCGCCCGCCTGACCGATCGTCCGCTACGTCCTCTGTTTCCCAAAGACCTGCGCAACGATGTGCAAGTGATCATGTACGCGCTTTCCGCCGATGAAGAAAATGTCATCGATGTGATCGCTGTGAACGCTGCCTCCGCAGCGCTAATGATTTCCGATATCCCATGGGATGGACCGGTCGGCGCAGTGCGCATCGGCCGCGTTGATGGCGAATTCGTAGTCAACCCTACCTACTCGCAACTTGAGAACTCCGACCTGGACCTGCGTGTCGCCGGCACCCGCGAGGCCATCCTAATGGTGGAATGCGGCGCCAACGAAGTTGATGAAGCCGCCATGGTGCAGGCTTTGGAACTCGCTCACAAATCCATGCAGCCGCTGATCGATCTGCAAGAGAAGATGGCAAAGGAAGTTGGCAAGGCGAAACGCGAGTACACCCACTTTTCGGTGCCGGAAGATATCAAGGAAAAAGTTGCTGCACGGACCAAGGCTGAACTTGAAAGCATCCTGGAGAAATACACGGGCAAAGCCGATCAATACAGCGCGATCGACGAACTGCGCGCCACCGTTGTTGCTGAGCTTGCCCCCGAAGATCCAGAACTAGCTGCGCATGTCAAAGAAGCCTATACTTCGGCGGAAAAAGCCGTAGTTCGCAAACGCATCATCGAAAAAGGCATTCGCCCGGACGGCCGCAAGTCGACGGAGATCCGCCCGATCTGGTGCGAGGTGGATTACAGCCCGCGCTCACACGGTAGCGGCCTCTTCACCCGTGGCGAAACCCAGGTGCTGACTTTGGCAACTTTGGGCACGCCCAAAGAAGCACAGGAGCTCGACACGCTTTCTCCGGCGACACAGAAGCGCTACATGCACCATTACAACTTCCCGCCATTCTCAACCGGCGAAGCCAAGCCGCTGCGCGGCTCGTCTCGCCGTGAGATCGGTCACGGAGCTTTAGCGGAACGTGCGCTGGTGGCTGTTCTCCCAACTGAAAAAGAATTCCCTTACACATTGCGCTTAGTTTCCGAGTGCTTGTCCTCAAACGGCTCGACTTCCATGGCCTCTGTGTGTGGTTCGACCCTGGCGTTGATGGACACCGGGGTGCCGATCAGGGCACCAGTGTCCGGTATCGCCATGGGTTTGGTAACTGATGGCAAAAACAGCGTGATCCTGAGCGACATCCAAGGAATCGAAGATCACTTGGGTGACATGGACTTCAAAGTTGCCGGCACCGACAAGGGCATCACCGCCCTGCAAATGGACATCAAGATCTCCGGGCTTACTACCCAGTTGATGGCGGATGCTCTGGCTCAAGCAAAAGCCGGACGCAAGCACATTCTCGACAAAATGCTCGAGGTGATTCCTGCGCCTCGTCCAGAACTCAAGGCACACGCACCGCGCATCACCACAGTTTCTGTGCCGGTGGACAAGATCGGCGCCATCATCGGACCCGGCGGCAAGATGATCCGCGCCATTCAAGATGAGACCGGCGCCAAGATCGACATTGCCGACGATGGCACCGTGTTCATCGCTTCAAATAATGCGGACAGCGCCAATGCGGCCCGTGAACGCATCCAGGGTTTGACTGAAACCGCGGAGATCGGCAAGATCTACACCGGCAAAGTGGTGCGGATCACTGACTTCGGTGCATTCGTGCAGATCCTGCCGAACACCGATGGCATGGTCCACATCTCCCAGCTCGATAGCAACCACGTCGAGAAGGTTGAAGATGTAGTGAAAATGGGTGACGAGGTCAGCGTGATGGTGACAGCCATCGACCCGATGGGCAAGATCCGCTTATCACGCCAGGCAGTGCTCGAAGGCTGGACACCTGAAGAGGCGCAGTCCAAGGATAAGGGCGGCGGCGGGCGACGTGGCGGTGGCGACCGCGGCGGCCGAGATCGTGGGGATCGTGGTCGCGGCGACCGGGGCGGACGCAGCGGCGGTTATCGCGGCGGACGCTAGTAGAAGATCAAACTCGATAAAAAAAAGGACGGGTGAATGCCCGTCCTTTTTTGTTTAGTCAAACAATATCGGTGGTCTGGTCTGCATAGTCCAACTGGTCGGATAGACGGGGGCGCCATCGACTAAGTATTCGAGCAGGATCCAGC
>JANWHN010000014.1 GCA_025450445.1 Anaerolineales bacterium
GACGCACCGCGGGCCGGATTGCTTTGGATTCGTGTTCGAGGAGAAAGCGCGGCGGCCGTTCTTGAACGAGAAGGCCGAGGCGCTGGGCGTGCCGCCGGGACCGATGCGACGAGAGCTGGTGAACGGGAACCCGGTGATATTGGAAAACGGGCAGCGGGTGATTCCGGACGAGGTGTTGGGTACCGAGCTGGCGGGCGCCAAGCTGGTGCATGTGGGCGATGCCGGGCGGACGGATGAAATACTAGAGCATTGCCGAAACGCGGATACCTTGGTGATCGAGGCCACCTATTTGGATGAAGAACGGGAAATGGCAAAGGAGTTTGCGCATCTGACCGCTGGCCAAAGCGCGGAATTAGCGCGGGATGCGGGGGTGGGGCAACTGATCTTGACGCACGTGTCGCGGCGCTATCGCGAGAGCGATGTGCTGGCCGAGGCGCAGGCGATCTTTCCGAATGTCAGTGTGGCGCGGGATTTTGACAGTTTCCAGGTGAAGCGCGGCGAGGTGGTGAAGGTGGTGGCGTGAGGTTGTTTGACAATCGAATTTTGGCGCGGTATACTCGCCGCAATTAAATAGCGCAGGTTAGCCTGCGCACTCATCCAGAGAGGTGGAGGGCCCGGCCCTGCGAAACCTCGGCAACCCCCGTGCAAACGGAAGGTGCCAAATCCGGCAGATCGTTCTGGCAGATGAGGCGTTGACCCGAATTCCAAACGCCTCTTGTTCACGAGAGGCGTTTTCGATTAAGTGAGGTTGACTTCTTGACCAATAAGCGCAAATACACTCGAAGTGCCTTTTTAGACGCCCTGGAAAAACGCGTCCTGGTCTATGACGGGGCCATGGGCACCAGCCTGCAGAAGCTGAACCTGACCGCCGAGCAGTATGGCGGCGAGAAATACAACGGCTGTCCCGATTATTTGAACATCACTTTTCCCGAAGCGCCGGCATCGGTGCATCGCTCCTATCTTGAGGTCGGGGTGGATGTGCTGGAGACCAACACGTTCCGTAGCAATAGGCTGACGTTGGGCGAGTATGGGCTGGGCGAGCGAACGATCGAGATCAACCTGGCGGGAGCGCAACTGGCGCGCAAGCTGGCGGACGAATTCAGCACGGCGGAGCAGCCGCGCTTTGTGGCCGGATCGATGGGGCCCAGCGGCAAACTGCCGAGCGCGGACGACCCCACCCTTTCCGACATAACCTACGACCAACTGGTCGAGCTGTTCCGCGAGCAAGCAATTGGCTTGATCCAAGGCGGCGTGGATGTGCTGCTTATTGAGACTTCGCAAGACATTTTGGAAGTCAAAGCCGCCATCATCGGCCTTCAAAAGGCATTTGAGGCGACTGGCGAGGTGCTGCCGATCCAGTGCCAGGTAACCCTGGACACGACCGGGCGCATGCTCCTGGGAACCGACATTGCGGCAGCGCTCACAATCCTGGAAGGCATGCCGATCGACGTGATCGGGCTGAACTGCTCGACCGGACCGGAGCACATGCGCCAACCCATCGCTTATTTGGGCGAGCATGCGCGGTTGCCCGTTTCAGCGATCCCGAACGCCGGGCTGCCGCTGAACGTGGACGGCGAGGCGGTGTATCCGCTCGAGCCGGAACCGTACGCGGAAGCGATGGTCGAGTTCGTGACTAAGAACAAGATCAGCGTGGTGGGCGGCTGCTGCGGCACCACGCCGGCCCATTTGAAATTATTGGTAGAGAAGATCCACAATCACCCACACCCGCCGCGGCCGGGCGAGGATGAGGCGCGTATGTCCTCGTCGATCCAGGCGCTCGAGATGGCGCAACAGCCGCCGCCGCTGCTGATCGGCGAGCGATTGAACGGAACGGGCAGCAAGCAATTTAAGCGGCTGATCATGGCCGAAGACTTCGACGGCATTTTGGAGATGGCCCGCGAGCAGATCGCGGGCGGCGCGCACGCGCTGGATATCAGCGTGGCGCTGACCGAGCGGCCCGACGAAGAATATTTAATGACCAAAGTGGTCAAGAAGCTGGCGATGGGGATCGAAGCGCCATTGGTGATCGACAGCACAGAGCCGGAAGTGATGGAAGCCGCGCTCAAGCTGGCCCCGGGACGGTGCTTATTAAACTCGACCCACTTGGAAGCTGGCCGACCGAAAATGGACCGCGTTTTCAAGATGGCGCGCCAGCACAACGCAGCAGTCTTGATCTTGACGATTGACGAAACCGGGATGGCCAAGACCGGGGCACGCAAGTTCGAAGTCGCCAAACGCATTTACGATATTGCGATCAATGAATTCGGTTTTCGTCCCGAAGATCTGGTTTTCGATGTGCTCACATTTCCGTTGAGCACAGGCCAGGAAGAATTTGCCAACAGCGCGGTGGAGACGATCAACGCGATCCGCGAGATCAAAGCAGCGATGCCGGGCGTGTTCACATCGCTGGGGATCAGCAACGTCAGCTTCGGTTTGAGCAAGAGCGCGCGACCGGTGCTGAACAGCATGATGCTGCACTTCTGCGTGCAGGCCGGGCTGGATATGGCGATCGTGCATGCCAAGGAAGTAAAGCCTTACGCCGAGATCCCTGAAGAAGAACGCACGCTGATGGAAGACATCATCTTCAACAAACGGCCGGATGCGCTGCAGAAGGTGATCGAGTTCTACGAGAAGCGGGCTCCGAGCGAAGAAGAAACTGGCGTGGACCCGACCGAGGGCATGACGCCTGAGCAAAAATTGCACTGGAGCATTCTGCACCGCCACAAAGAAGGCGTCGAAGCGTCAATCGACGAAGTGATCGCGCGCAAAGAGCACCCAACAAATCACGAGACAGCGGTGCATTTGCTCAACAACACGCTGCTGCCGGCGATGAAAGAAGTGGGCGACAAGTTCGGCGCGGGTGAATTGATCTTGCCATTCGTTTTGCAATCGGCCGAGGTGATGAAAAAGACCGTCGGCCATTTGGAAAATTATTTGGAGAAGGTCGAAGGAGTCAGCAAGGGTAAGGTGGTCCTGGCGACTGTGTATGGCGACGTGCACGACATTGGCAAGAACTTGGTCAAAACCATTTTGGTCAACAACGGTTACGAAGTCTTCGATTTAGGCAAGCAGGTGCCGGCTGAAACGATCATCAGCAAGGCGCAAGAGGTGGGTGCCACGGCGATCGGGTTGAGCGCGCTGCTGGTGAGCACCAGCAAACAGATGCCGTTGATCGTTAACGAGCTGCATCGCCGCGGGTTGAACTTCCCAGTGTTGATCGGCGGCGCGGCGATCAACCGACGCTTCGGTTGGCGCATTCTGTATACGGAGGATGGACCGGCTTACGGATCGGGCGTTTTCTATTGCCAGGACGCGTTTGAAGGCCTGGACACGATGGACAGGCTCATTGATGCGCCTAAGCGCGAGCTGATGATGGAAGATATCTTTACGAAGGCCGCCAAAGAGATCGGGCGCGAAGCCAAACCGCGGCGCACGGCGGCGGTCACCGGGCGCTCGGCGGTGAAGCCGGCGGAGAACATCCCTGTGCCGGACAAATGGGGCGTGCACGTGGTCAAAGACATGCCCCTTGAGTTAGTGTTTGAATGTCTCTATAAAAATGAACTGTTTCGCTTGTCGTGGGGCGCCAAGAATAAGCAGGGCGATGAATGGGCCAAGATCCGCAAGGATTTCGAAGTGCGGCTGGCGCGGATGAAGAAAGACGCCCAACGCACGGGCTGGCTGAAACCGCAAGGCGTGTATGGCTATTGGCCGGCGCAGGCAGAGGGCGACAGCCTGATCGTCTACGACCCAAGCACGACCGGAAACGGCAAGCCGATTGAGATCACACGCTTCACCTTCCCGCGGCAACCCAGCGGCGAGCTCCTGTGTCTGGCCGATTATTTCGCTCCCGTGGAAAGCGGCAAGATGGACGTGATCGCGCTGCAGATCGTGACAGTGGGCCAGGAAGCCTCGAAGAAATTTGACGACCTGCAAGTCGCTAACGATTACACCGAAGGCTATTTCACCCACGGGCTGGCGGTGCAAACCGCGGAGGCCACGGCGGAATATTTGCACCGCCACATCCGCCGCGACCTTGGCCTGCCGGCGAAGCAGGGCAAGCGCTATTCGTGGGGCTACCCGGCCATCCCAGACCTGGAAGACCATGCCAAGGTGTTCCAGTTATTGCCAGCGGAAAAAAAGCTGGGGATGCAATTGACCGAGTCATATCAGCTGATCCCGGAGCAATCCACGGCGGCGATCATTTTGCATCACCCCGAGGCCAAGTACTACAGCGTGGGCGAGAGCCGCGTCGAGCAGTTGATGAAGGCGTAAATCTGTAGACAGTAAACAGTAAACAGTTGACAGTAGACAGTAGACAGTGAAAATTATTCGTGAACATTCTGTTTTCGTCGCCTTGTTGGTGGGAGCGATACTTCTAGGCTTTTTTATCGCCGGGAATTATGGGGAGACAGCTGACGACAATTTGTTGCAAATCTATGCCGAGCACACCGTAGACGTTTACAGCGCGATCTTGGGAAAAGGCGTTTTAATCGATCCGCGGTTTGACAACCTTTCTTATTATGGGCCGGCATTCCTGACGTTTACTCAAATCGGCCAAAATTTGCTGGGTTTAGTGGCGCCAGCAATTCATTGGCTAACCAGCTGGCATTTCTTTATTTTTCTCAGCTTTCTGGTTGGCGTCGTTGCGATCTATCTGATCGCGTTGAGATTATTTCCGAAACAGGTTGCAGTTGCCGTTTCCCTTCTGTATGCAACTCAGCCAGTGCTTTGGGGACAGGGTTGGGTAAACGCGAAGGATGTACCCTTACTCTCGTTTTTTCTGCTCAGTGTCGCCATTGGCATTCGGATGGAAAAATTCTTTCCGAAAAGTTCATGGGAAGTGAAGAAATGGACTGCCTCGCTGAATAAGAAGTGGAAAAAAGTTCGCACAAAGGAACAACAGCGTTTAAGGACACAGGCCCGCATCGGGATCGTTTTTGTGGCCCTCATTCTGCTGACATCTTTTTTATGGGAACCCTTGATCGCAGGAGTGCTCAACTGGATGGCAGCCAGCGAGCCGGATTCATGGGTCGGAAATTTATTTGCGCAGATCGCGCCGAACGCCGGCGCGTTGCCACTGAGCGGGTATACGAGCAAAGCGATTATTTATCTCTGGCAATTTGCCCTGCTGTTGATTTTCGGCTGGTTAGGATATTTGCTTCTTTTAGGACTTAGGGTGTTTGAAATAAAGGGAAGCAATGTGGGCGCTTCGATCAAAGAGACCGTTTGGAGCAAGACTAGGAGATTTTGGACTTCCTCTGTATTGTGGGCCGCGGCTGTTGCGGTTGGCTTTGCGACTGCGATCAGGATCATTGGGCCATTTGCAGCTGTACTAGTTGTTACGTTCCTGATATGGCAGACTGGCCCGAGGGCGATTGGCTTAGTAGCCCCTTACTTAGTCCTCGCTGGAATTTTTACCTTCCTACTTTGGCCAGTTTTATGGATCTCTCCGATCCAGCATTTTATTGACTCAGTTACGCTGATGTCCGATTTCCCTTTTGCGGGCCGAGCGATGTTTGCGGGTGAATTGTTGCCCGCACACAAATTACCTGTGCACTACCTACCCACATTGCTTGGGATCCAGTTGACACTTCCAGCCGTGGTTTTAATTCTTGGCGGTGGCATTGTCGCAACCAAACAATTAAAGGGACCGAACCAAGCCTTGATCGGCGTTCTTTTGTTGTGGTTTTTGTTACCTTTTCTGTACGTTATGTTAAGCGGACCCACCCTGTATCACAATTTTCGACAGTTATTGTTTATCGTCCCACCGCTGTTCTTATTGGCTGGGTTTGGGTTGGAGTGGATCTACAATCGTTTTAGTTCGAAAGCCTTGTTTTGGGCGGTTACGCTTATCGTCCTGTTGCCTGGAGTTGTGGCAATTTTTCAGTTACACCCGTATGAATACGTTTACTACAACGAGTTGGTAGGCGGCTTACGCGGGGCAGAAGGAAGCTACGAATTGGAATATTGGCGAACCTCGCTGACTGAGGCAACCCGCGAATTAAACGAGATCGCGCCAGAGGCCAGCCTGGTGGCTTCATGGGGTTCAGTGCAAATTGTCGAAAGCGTTGCCCGCCCCGATCTGCGCCTGGAACGCGTGAACGAGAGGAACTTTGACCCAGAGCGCGCTTACGATTACATCGTTGTTCCGATCGGCGGGGGGCGGGGTCGTTATTTCTTTGCCGGCTTCCCCGAAACCGTTGTGATCTCCCGCTTAGGCGTGACTTTTGCAGTGGTGAATCAACTCAACTGCGGGTGCGCGACGCTCGATCCCAGCAACGTACAGGCCACTGACTAACCGCAACTTTCTTAGCGGTCTCAAAAACGGAAAGCCCCTGCTTGCAGACGGCGCGATGGGTACTGTGCTGCACGAGCGCGGCGTCGACTTTGCGCGCTGCTTCGATGAACTGAACTTATTGCAACCTGACTTGGTTATCGAGATCCACAAAGCCTACATTGAGGCTGGCGCCCAGGTGATCATGACGAACACCTTTGGGGGGAACAGCTATCGGCTAACCCAGCACGGCTTGCAAGACCAAGTAGCAGAGATCAATCGCAAAGGTGTTGAGCTGGCGCGGGAGGCCGTGAAGCAGTCCGGCAAAGATGTGCTGGTTGCGGCGGACGTTGGGCCGCTGGGCGTGCGCCTGGCTCCTTTCGGCCGAGTGCAGCCTGAGCAGGCACGCGCTGCTTACGAAGAGCAAATTCGCGGGCTGGTGGTTGGGAAACCGGACCTAATCATTATCGAGACTATGACGGACGTATTTGAAATCCGCGAAGCGATTCAGGCGGCGAAAGCGATCAGCGACTTGCCGGTGGTGGCTTCGATGACGTTCACGCGGGATGACCGCACGCTGCTGGGCGACGTGCCAATGAAAGTCGCTAAGAAGATCCATGAGGCGGGAGCGGATGTGATCGGGATCAACTGCTCGGGCGGGCCAGCGCAGTTGTTGCGCATCCTAAAGCAAATGCGCCAAGTGTTGCCAGACGCCATGTATTCGGTGATGCCGAACGCGGGCTGGCCGGAGCAAGCCGCGGGCCGGATCATGTATCCGGCAGGTCCGGAATATTTTGGGCAATATGCGGATTCATTCCGCCAGGCGGGGGCGGTGTTAATCGGCGGATGCTGCGGAACGACGCCGGAGCACATTAGCGCGATGCGCAAGGCCTTGGACAATCCCTCGGTTGCTGACGAAAGCACGAACGGCCATATCCGGGTCGTTGATCAGAGCGAACAGGTATTTGGAGCGGACAAAGGATCGCGACTTGCGGAGAAATTCGAGGCGGGCAAGTTCGTAACTGCGGTTGAGATGGACCCGCCGCGCGGACTTTCGACACACAAGTTGTTGGCGGGTGCCGACCTGCTGGGGGATGCCGGCGCGGATGTGATCAACGTAGCCGATAGCCCGATGGCGCGGATGCGGATGAGCCCATGGGCGGTGTGCGACCTGATCCAGCGCGAGGTTGGGGTCGATACGACGCTGCACTTCCCAACCCGCGGGCGCAACTTATTGCGGGTGCAGGGTGACCTGCTTGCGGCGCATGCGCTGGGTGTCCGCAATGTGTTCGTGGTGATGGGCGACCCAACTGCGATAGGCGACTACCCCGAAGCGATGGACAACTACGACCTGGCGCCGACCGGCTTGATCAAGTTGGTGAAGCAGGGCTTCAATGCCGGAGTGGATCACTCCGGATCTGAGATCGGGCAGCCAACTTCGTTTCATGTGGGAGCAGCGCTCAATTTGGCGCCGCAAGACGAAGGGCGAGAGACGCAGCTACTGAAACGAAAGCTGGTCAATGGCGCAGATTTCTTTCTTACTCAACCGGTTTATGAACCAAAGACAGCCAGGGCATTCCTGGAAAATTACATAAAAGGAAACGGCGGGTTAGACAAACCCATTCTGGTAGGCATCCTGCCTTTATTTGGAGCGCGACACGCCAACTTTTTGCACAACGAGGTACCTGGCATCTCAATCCCGGACGATATCCGGGCGCGAATCGAGAGAGCGGGCGACAAGGCAGCGGCAGAGGGTATAAAGATCGCAGTGGAGTTGATCGAAGAGATTCGACCGTGGGCACATGGCATCTATTTGATGCCAGCATTCGGGCGCTACGATCTGGCGGCCGAGATCATTGAAGCCGTAAAGAAAAAATAAAGCCCGAGTTTCTCGGGCTTTATTTTTTCTTTGAGACTTTCTTTTTCTTGGGGGGCTCGGCTTGCAAAATAGCCAAGCGACGAGCCAATTCGGTAAGGCGCATATCTAGTTCGCGCTGACGGGTGTAAAGGCCAAGCCAAAGAAACGCCAGCCCGCTGATGCCAAGGTAAAGGACGAGGTCAGCACCGCGGCCAACGCCAAGCCCGTTGGCTAATGCATTCGACCAATCAGGGCGGGCGACCATAACCACGGCTGCAACCAGAAGTGCGAAGAAGATCAGACGATCGAGCAAGCGTGAGCGCAGGCGCTGAAAATAAAAGACAGCGATGAGCAAAGAAAAGAAAATTAATAGCAGTTGGATTGGGGTCATCGCAGCACTCGGCGGATCACCAGATCGACAAAAATATCGAAGGCATTCCAAATAGGCTGGCCCTTGAGCCGCGAATACTTTGTATAGCGGATGCGGGTCGGACGCTCGACGAAACGTAATTTGTGGGTGCGGATTTGCTGCAGGATCTCGGAGGCATGGGCGAAGCCATTCTCGCGCAAAACCACTTGCTGGGCAGCACGGCGGGTGAATGCACGGGCACCGTTATGAGCGTCGCTGAGCCATAGCCCGGTCAGCAGCCAGTTTACAAATACGGCTCCTTTCAGAAGAAGGCGGCGAGAGGGTGGGACGGATTGCCAGTCGTCCTTGCGCAAGAAGCGCGAACCCAAGGCAACGTCTGCCTTGCCAGCTATTAATGGCTCCAGCATCCCAGCAATATCTTCAGGGGTGTGCTGGCCATCCGCATCGAAATGGACGATAAACGATGCGCCTTGTTTGAGCGCGTAGCTGACCGCGGTTTGCAATGCGGCGCCCTGGCCAAGATTGAACGGATGGCGTAAGCGATGAACGCCCAGTCCCGCGAGCTGGCGCCAGGTGTTGTCTCGGGAGCCATCGTCGGCGGCGACGACCGAATAGCCCAAAGCGACCAAGGGTTTCAGCGTGGCGCGAATGACCGAGCCTTCATTGAAAGCCGGCACGACAACAAAAATCTTGGAATGCGGGATCGGTCTGGATATCACGAGAATCAGTTGCGCGGGGGGATACGAACCAACATATAGTTTCCATCAACGAAGATCTGCTCGTAGGTGCCGGCCTGGATGAGTTGATAAATCTCGTCGAGGATACGACTGTCCACGCCCACGATCGGGATCAGGACCAGTTCTATCTCGGGGTAGGTGGACAGGGTAGCTTGATAGGTGTCGTAATCGCGAAAACGTTCCAGCCGCCACGTTTCTTCTAAGCCGGGCAACCAGCCGATCGGATAGCTGGTGATGACTGGCTCGGGACCATTGGTACGGCTGAAGTAGCGATAGAGTTTTTCGTTCAAGGTCGCCTGGAAAATCTGTCGCTGTTCTTTGATCTGTTGCTCAACCAATACGTCGCCGGTAACCAGGAAAGTTCCGGCGCCGAGCGCCAATAAACCTGCCAACAAGATCGCATAGGCCGGCACTTTTGTCCTGGACGGCTTTTTCGAGAAGCCGGTGAGCCGCCCCACCCAGGTTTCGACTGCCACGCCAACACAGAGAGCGACGAGCGGAAAGGCGATGGCGAGATTGCGGGGCTCATAGCTCAAGAAAAATGCCCAGAGCATGGAGTACGGAAAAATGAGGAAGACGACGATCTGCCGAAAACGCATGTTCAGAACGGGAAGCGACAAAAACAGGAAGATATAAAAGTAAACGTAATGACCGAGCAAAGCCAAAGCTGCCACAAAACGTTGCGGCAGAGTTTGGCCTTTGTAAATATCGTTGATCACATATTGAATATTCGAGGTGTTCCCGCCATTAATAATCCAGTATTGCATCAAGCCATACCAGGGGACGACCAGCAACAACACCAGTCCCAGATGTTTTCCCAGTAAGAATAAGGCATCCTTCGTCGAAATCCTTTTGCGATCGTGCAAGACCCAGAAATAGGCGAGAAAAGGATAGGCAGCAAGGAGATAAATGCCCGGCTGTTTCGTCACGGCCGCGGTGGCTGTGGCGAGTGAGCCAAGCAACAGAGTGCTCCTGAGCTCAGTCAGATTGGTTACGTCGCGGGCCTTGAGTAAGGTATAGATAGACATGAAGCTAAAGCATGCAACCGGAATATCGACATAGCCATCAGCAATGTATTGACTAAGAAAAAGGGTGATGCCATATAGTGCGAGTCCGGCCCCGAGCATGTAGCCAAACGAGCGTTTTACTTTCCCAAGATCAAAAAACATCAGGAGAGTCACCAGACTAAACAAAGGCATGATGCTCTTGGCGAAGAATTTAACTTCTGTGGTCCCAATGAACTTATAGGTAAGCGAATAGCTCATGGGAAAAAGCTGTGGATACTCCCAGGTATCACCAGGGAAGCGATTTGATGCCCACTTCTCTGCCCAGCGATCCCAGGATGCCCAGGCATCGTAGGTCTGCCAGACCGTGTCGAAGTTTTGGACCCATATGACCACTACCCAAAGAATACAGACCACTGCAATCAAACCAAAAACAAAATACAGGCTTGCGGACCAGAAATCTTTTTTGAGCCAAAGACCAAAACTTTGAATCCCGGCAATCACGGAACTTCTGAGTCCTTGACCAAAACCGCCCAGCTTTAAACTCAGACCATCGCGGTTTAGCCAAAGCAGCAATGCCACTTCAGCTGCAAAGAGAATGAGCACAACCGAGCGAAGATAAAGATGGACTGCGGTGAGAGCGAAGATAACTACGTAGTTGGCCAACAGGCTCAACATAAAAATATAGACCGACTGCTGGAGGAAGGTGCGCTTGCCAGGAAAAAGGCGAATCAACAACAAACCCGGCAGGATGACGAGTTGAAATACAGAGAGAACGCCCAAGAAAAGCATAAATTATCTAAAACGAATCGAGCGAGTTAAGTATATCCGCGGGGCTAAAACCGCATCAACAGCTAGCTACGCAGCTGCGCAGCGAGCTCCTGCTCCAGACGCTTGACTATCTTTTCGCGGAGCTTGGCAACTTCTGCGTCAGTGAGTGTGCGCTCAGGATGCTGATAGGTCAGGCGGTAGGCCAGACTCTTTTTGCCAGAACCAATTTGATCGCCTTGATAAATATCGAAGAGGGCGACATCGGTTAGAAGCTTGCCGCCGGTTTGGGAGATTAGCTCTTGCGCCTTTGCGGCCGGAACCGCCTCATTGACAATGATAGCAAGGTCTTCGAGGACAGGAGGATAGGCGGGAACCGGCTGGGAGTCGAAGCGCTCGGGGACCAGATCGAGCAAGACGAGCATGTTTAGCGTGGCAACCTGCATAGCATCTTTGCCAAGATCATATTGAGCCTGCACTTGCGGATGAAGCTCGCCGAAGACAGCCAGCTGGCGCTCGCCGACCATCACGCGAGCGCATTTGGCAGGATGGAAGGACGGATGCTGATGCGTTTCGAAACGCAGCTCATGCAAACCAAACCCGTTGAGCAATTCTTGCAAAGCACCTTTCACGTCATAGAAATCCAGCGGGCTGGTATCTGCGCCTTCCCAGTGGGCAGGCTCGCGAGGACCGCTAAGAAGCATAACCAAGCGCGGTAGTTCTTCAGGCAGCGGGTCGCCTTCGGAGGCATGGAATACAGGCCCGATCTCGTAAAGCGCAATGCGATCGCGCAGCTTCGCATTCCGCTCGGCGATCTCCAGCACGCCGGCCAGCAAGCTCTTGCGCAAGACCGCGTGGTCTTGCGAGATCGGGTTGGCTAGTGCGATATAGGGCTTGTCGTCGGGGGGCGTACCTGGTGCCAGACGACGAGCCTCGGATTCCGGGGAGGTCAGGCGATAGGTGATGACTTCTTGCAGCCCGAGCGTCGCAAGAATATCGCGAACACGATCTTCTACCGTGAGTGAGTAATTGCCGCGCTGCGGAGGCAACTGATCGCTGATGCGCGTAGCAGGAATATTTTCGTAACCGTAGATACGAGCGATCTCTTCCATCAGGTCGGCTTTGCCGATGACGCCTGCACCAATGTCTAAGCGATGGTCTGGAGCTTTGACTTTGAGCTTCTTCCCGCTTGTGGTCACGCTAAATTGCAACTTTCTCAAAATGGCGGCGATCTGCGTTGGGGTCAGATCGATGCCGAGCCAGCGACGCACGTCGCTTGAGTCAATTTCGACGGTAGTTTCTTTGGGTGGCAAAGGATATTTATCGACGAGGCCCTTACTGACCACCCCACCCGACCACCGGCGCATCAACTCCAGGCCGCGGCTCACGCCGATGGGCGCCAGCGCGGGGTGTACGCCACGGGAGAAACGATATGCGGCCTCGGACGAAAGCCGCTGAGCCCCGAGCGTGCGGCGAATGTTGATGAAATTCCACGCCGCCCCTTCGAGCAAGACGTTGCGAGTCTTATCGGTTACTTCAGACTCAGCGCCACCCATCACCCCACCGAGGGAGAGTGCGCCGGCGGTGTCGCAAACCAAGACCGTGAAATCATCCAACTTGCGGTCGACACCGTCCAAGGTGGTGAGCTTTTCGTTCTTCCTTGCGGTGCGTGTGCTGATAGTCGGTGGCTTGCCTTTGGCGCGCTGAACAAGAACGTCGTAATCGAAGGCGTGGAGCGGCTCGCCAACTTCGAGCATGGCGTAATTGGTGGCGTCAACAATGTTGTTGATCGGACGCATGCCGGCCATCTTGAGGCGACGCTGGACCCAATCGGGACTGGGTTTTATTTCAATATCTCTGATCAGGCCAAGAACAAAGCGCGGGTTTAACTCCGAGTTATTAATCTCAAGCTTTATTTTGCCTTTGACGGACGGTCCGTCTGCTTTGAGATCTTCGGGCATCGGCTTGAGCCTGCGGCCGGTGAGCGCAGCGATCTCGCGGGCGACCCCGTAGACATTGGTGTTGCGGGCGATGTTGGGCGTGATTGCGATCGTGACGATCGCGTCGCCGAGCACATCGGCCAGCGAGGTGCCGGCTTTGGCTTTTGAGTCCAAGAAGATGATGCCCTCATGTTCTTCCGAGATGCCAAGCTCTTTTTCGGAGCAGACCATCGAATAAGACTCGACTCCGCGAATTTTGGCGCGCTTGAGTTTCGTCTTTTGAAAACCGGGCTGGTGACCGTCGTAGATCTCGGCGCCTTCCTTTGCATAAGCGACCTTGAGAGGCTTCTTTAATTCGCCTTTGCCTTTGTACTCAAACAGATTTGGCGCACCTGTTAGCACGGTGTGCTCCTGTTTGCCATCGTAGAGACGGCAAAGCACCAGGCGGTCCGCATCGGGGTGCGGCATGACCTCACGAATCTCGCCGACCACGAGCTTTTCCGAGTCCCAAGCCAGCCCGCTAACTTTGGCTTGCTGACCAGAAGTGGGCATCGGCAGGCCGATGTATTGGATCTCTTCAACCTCGAGACCGGCTACGGTAAGCGTATGGGCCAGATCTTCTACGGAAATACCATCGAGGCTGACGAAATCTTTTATCCAGGAAATTGGTAGCTTCATAATCTCTCTTAGAACTGCTCGAGGAAGCGCAAATCGTTGCGCCAGAAATAACGAATGTCTTCGATGCGATAGCGCAACATGGTTAGGCGTTCAGGACCCATGCCGAAAGCGAAACCGGAATAGAGCTCGGGGTCGTAGCCGCCGTTGCGCAGCACGGTGGGATGGACCATGCCACTGCCGAGGATTTCGAGCCAGCCGCTTTGTCTGCAAACCGAGCAGCCCGCGCCCCCGCAGAC
>JANWHN010000015.1 GCA_025450445.1 Anaerolineales bacterium
AAATGGTGCAAATGACAAAAATTGGGGAAGAAGATATCCGCATGCTCGCATCGCCAATAAAAATCCCAACCGCCCCGGTGGCGCTGCGTTTTCCACCGCCAGCCCTCGGGGAGCATACCGAAGAAATTTTAACTAAGCTGCTCAAATACAAGAAGACACAGATCTCTGAGCTCAGAGATGCAAAAGTAATTTGACGTCTGGTTAGTGGCTATACGCAGGAGTTGGTTTTATGGTTGATGCCGGCTTGCAACCGCGAAAAATACTTCACCTCGATTTGGACGCATTTTTCTGCGCGGTTGAAGAATTGCTGGATCCCGCTCTGAAAAATAAACCGTTCGCAGTTGGAGGAAGTCCTGACCACCGCGGCGTGGTTGCCTCCTGCTCCTACGCGGCGCGCAAATACGGCATTCATTCGGCGATGCCGATGGCGCGGGCGGTGCGCTTGTGCCCTGAGCTGATCATCCGGCGCCACCACTTTGGGGATTACATGAAACTCTCGGACCAAGTTCGCGAGATCATGAATAGCTATTCCTCGATGGTGCAACCCATCTCAATTGATGAAGCCTTTTTAGACCTGAGCCATCTGCCAGATGACGGTGTGGTGTACGCACGGAATTTGCAGAAGGATATTCGCAACAATTTGGGCTTACCCGCTTCGCTTGGCGTAGCTACTAACAAGCTTGTGGCGAAGGTTGCGACTAACGTGGGCAAGGCCAGCGTGAAGACGGATGGCTATCCATTTGCCATTCAAGTCGTCCCGCCTGGGGAGGAAGCGGCTTTCCTGGCTCCCTTGCCAACGGATGCGCTTTGGGGCGTAGGACCCAAGACGGCTGAAAAACTGGCTGCGATCGGGATACACACGGTGGGAGAAATTGCGCACTTTCCGCTGGCTGAGCTGGAACGTATGCTTGGCCAAAACGGCACCGACCTGCACTACCGGTCTCTGGGTATTGACAACAGCTCCGTGCATATTTCTTACGAAACCAAATCCGTAAGCCACGAAAACACCTTTGCGCGCGATACGCACGACGAAAAAGTTCTGCGCGTAAACATCAAAGAGATGAGCCAATCGATCGCCGACAGACTGCGCGATCTGGAATTGTTTGGGAGTACAGTCAAACTTAAGCTGCGCTGGTCGGACTTCACGACATTCACACGCCAGCGCACGCTGCCGGAGCCCACCGATGAAGCCAAGGAAATCGAAAGCATGGCTCTGCAGCTACTCAAGACCCATTGGAAGCCGGGTCGCAAAGTTCGGCTGATCGGCGTAGGTGTAAGCAAGCTCAGGCCGCCGAGCAAACAGCTAAACCTGTGGGCGTGGAACCCGCGCACCTTTGAGAAGCAAGAGCGGTTGGAAAGCGCCATCAAGACGCTGCAAAAGCGCTACGGCAAAGTTGCCCTGCACCCA
Source organism: Anaerolineales bacterium (assembly GCA_025450445.1). Taxonomy (GTDB): domain Bacteria; phylum Chloroflexota; class Anaerolineae; order Anaerolineales; family UBA11579; genus JAMCZK01. Next base: position 1,409 of record JANWHN010000015.1, read on the forward strand.
GCCAGCGAACTCAAGGTCGAGAACTAGATGGCGCGCAGCAAGCATATTGGCACCCTCAGGGAGCAATCGCTGCATGCTCAGATCAAGCAATGGCTGGCGCAACCAGGCGACCTGCTGGAGCAAGCGGTGGACGGCTATCAAATTGACATTTTGCGCGGAGACTTATTGATCGAGGTCCAAACGCGCAACTTCAGCAAGTTGAAAAGAAAATTGGTCAATCTGTTGGAAACGCACAAAGTTGTGCTCGTCCATCCGATCGCGCAGACGAAATGGATCATACGCAAGACGAAGCGCGGCCGCGTTCTAAGCAAACGCAAATCTCCCAAAACCGGTCGGCTTGAGCATCTGTTTGACGAGCTAATCTATATACCGCAGCTCGCCTCCCACCCAAACTTGAGCATGCTCGTATTGCTAACTCAGGAAGAAGAGATCTGGCGAGATGATGGCAAAGGCAGCTGGACGCGCAAGCATTGGAGCATTTTCGATCGGCGGTTAGTTGACGTAGTTGGATCTTTTCGACTGAATAATCGGAAAGATTTTCTCGACTTAATTCCGGCGAGCCTACCCCACCCTTTCAGCCACAAGCAATTAGCCAGCGCAATCAAGGCGCCGATATGGATGAGCAGGCGCATGAGTTATTGCCTGCGCAAAATGGGCTATCTAGAAAGCGTCGGCAAGCAAGGTCGCTCGCTGTTGCTGGCGCCGATGAATGCCGCTGATACAATCACCGCGGCATGAGCGCCGAGTTTAGCCTTCCAGAATTAACTCTCAATTTAGATAAATATTCAGGCGCCTTTGGCCAGGCGCTGCAAAAAGCTAAGACCGACAAATTAGTCGAGCGCCTATGGGCGCACGATCACACGCTTTGGAATCCGAAACCGGGTGAGATTGCAAATCGGCTTGGGTGGCTGAATGTTGCCACCCGAATGCGATCCGAGATCGCGGAGCTTGAAAGTTTCGCCAAAGAAGTCAAAGATTTAGGGGATACAGACGTGCTGCTGCTGGGAATGGGCGGATCGAGTTTGGCGCCGGACCTGTTTAGCAAAATTTTCGGCAAAGAAAATGGGTTGCAGCTGCATGTCTTGGACAGCACGGACCCGGACGCGGTCCGCAAATTCAGTGAAGAGCTCGATCCCAAGCGCACAATCTATATTGTCTCAAGCAAATCCGGTGGCACGGTCGAGACAATCTCATTTTTCAAATACTTCTACAATCAAGTCAAAGAAGTTGCGGGAGCGAAGGGAAAGCCCGGCAGCCATTTCGCGGCAATAACCGATCCCCGCAGTGGATTGGCTGAATTAGCCGGCAAGTATTCGTTCCGAAAAATCTTCTTGGCAGACCCAGAAATCGGCGGCCGCTATTCTGCGCTCTCCCATTTTGGCTTGGTGCCGGCCGCCTTGGTCGGCGTCGACTTGAATAAACTAGTTGAAAGCGCAGAGAAGATGGCCGAGAGGTGCAAACAGGATTTAGTCAACAATCCTGGCGCGCTATTCGGGCTGGCGCTCGGGAGCCTCGCGCTCGAAGGGCGCGACAAAGCCACGGTCGAGCTGGATGAAAAATTCGCTCCATTTGGTGATTGGATGGAGCAATTGATCGCTGAAAGCACCGGGAAAGAGGGAAAAGGAATACTCCCAGTTGTTCATGAGCCAGCGAGTCCGAATAAATACTCAGCAAAAGACAGAGTGGTAATTGACTTTAGCGACAATGCCGGACAAACACCGAACATTGGCGTTAGTTTGACTGATCCATACGATTTGGGTGGCCAATCCTTTCTGTGGGAGTTTGCGACGGCGGTGGCAGGGTATGTTCTCGAAATCAATCCCTTCGACCAACCAAATGTAGAATCTGCCAAGATTCAGGGGCGAAATTTTATTGAAGAGTACACAAAGAATGGTAAGTTGCCAAAGGGCGATACCCAGCCTCTTGATCCAGATAAGCTCAACAAATTCTTGGACCAAGAGCGGCCGGGCGACTACATTGCGCTCCAGGCTTATACAGCTCCGTCGCCAAAATTAGATAAGCTATTTGCGAAGCTTCGAGGACAAATACTGAAGAAACACAACGTCGCAACCACGTTTGGATATGGGCCACGTTTTTTGCATTCGACTGGACAGTTGCATAAAGGCGACCGCGGAAATGGGCTCTTTGTGCAATTCATAACCGCGCCACCCGCAAAGGATCAGCCCATCCCGAAAGAGGCGGGCTCGACCGAAAGCGAAATTACCTTCGGCGTACTGAAGGTGGCTCAGGCCATGGGAGACGCTCGCGCCCTGCGGGATGCTGGCCGGCGCGTGATCAGCTTTGAAATCGATAGCGATTTGGCCTCAGCAATCCAGGAACTGTGACCTAATCAGATGACGGATCAAGATCAATTCAAAAAGCGGGCGGCGGAAAAAGCCGTGGAGTTTGTTGAAACCGGCATGGTGCTAGGGCTGGGACACGGCAGCACAGTCCAATTCGCATTGGAAGCTCTGGCAGGAAGGCTAAAAGGCGGCGAGATCAAAGGCATCGTTGGTGTCCCTTGTTCACAGAAAACCGAAGACGAAGCCCGCCGGCTTGGCATCCCGCTATCAGATCTTAACGAGCACAAACAACTTGATCTGACCCTCGATGGTGCCGACGAGGTTGATCGGCAGTTGAACTTGATCAAGGGTGGCGGCGGAGCATTGCTGCGCGAAAAGATCGTTGCGCAAGCCAGCCGCCGCGAAATTATTATGGTCGACGAAAGCAAGCTTTCGGATAGGCTTGGCACGAAACATTCAGTGCCAATTGAAATTATTCAATTTGGCTGGCAGCGCCAGGTCGATTTTGTAGCAGGTTTAGGTGGCAAAGCGACGCTGCGAAAAAACAGTACTGAGCCTGTATTGAGCGGCCAGTCGAATTTCATCCTGGATTGCGATTTCGGCCCCATTAAAGACTTGGACAAACTGGCCCGCGCTCTTGAAAGCCGGAGCGGCGTTGTCGAGCACGGATTGTTTCTTGGCATGGCTACCGATGTAATTGTTGCTGGGCCTGCGGCCATCCATCACCTGTTAGCAAAGAGGAAATGAAAATCCACGTATTTGAAAATTCGGAAGCGCTGGCAGTCGGCGCGGCCGCACATTTCGCCGCGGCGGCTCACGCCGCGATTGAAGCGCGCGGGATTTTCAATGTTTCGCTTTCCGGTGGAACCACCCCGCGAGAAACCTACGAGCGGCTGGCCGCCGAGCCGTATCAATCTGAAATCGATTGGGCGCGTGTACATGTCTTTTGGGGCGACGAGCGTGCGGTTCCGCCAGACCATGCGGATAGCGATTTCGGGATGGCAAAGCACGCTCTGCTCGATCATGTTGTGATCCCTGAGGCGAATACTCATCGAATGCAAGGCGAATTGGACGCCAAGGAAGCCGCTGACCGCTACGAGACTGAAATTAGAAATCATTTCAACTCAGCCGGAATTCCAAGCTTTGATTTTATTCTGCTCGGACTTGGTGAGGATGGGCACACGGCGTCGTTGTTTCCGGAAACCCAAGCCTTGAAGATTGAAGATCGTTTGGTCGCCGCAAATCACGTCCCCAGTTTAGATACTTGGCGAATCACTTACACATACCCCCTCATCAATGCTGCCCATCAAGTCGCGTTCTTGGTTGCAGGCGAGCGCAAAGCCAAAGTAGTGCAAGAAATTATTGAAGAAAAAAATTCGGAATATCCTGCTACTCATGTTTCCCCCAATACTGGCGAACTGCACTGGCTGTTGGATAAAGCCGCTGCCAGTTTGCTGAAATCTAGCTAGCCAGCGCCTGCGCAATTAGCGTCACGGGGTGCAGCGCTTCGCGCTGGGTGCCGGTCGCAATCTGGGCGCGACAGGAGACGCCGGCCGCGACCACGTGCTGGGCTTCGTCAGCGGCGCGGACGGCCGGGAACAAAGCGATCTCGCCAATCTGCATGGAGAGATCGTAGTGCTCGGCCTCGTAGCCAAACGAACCAGCCATGCCACAGCAGCCCGAATTCACGACTTCAACTTCGTAACCAAGAGCTGTTAGCAGCGCAGCCGTGGCGGCTGAGCCGGTGGGTAAGCCGTCATCGGCCGGCGGCTGGGCTTTCTGGTAACAATGTCCGTGCAGCAAAACTTTTTTCGAGTCTGCAGACGTTTTGGTTTTTTGCTTTATCCTTTCAACTGGCGAATGACCATAATCGGGTTTGCGCAACAAGAATTCATCGAGCATGAATGTGCGCTTCGCCAGGACGGCAACCCCAGGCTCGGTGGGCAGCAGATCCATGTATTCATCTTTGAGTGTGTAGATTTCTGAAGGCTCGATCCCAATGACTGGGAGTTCGCCCTTGGGATCCATTTTTTGGATCGCCTTCAGCACGCGGCGGGCATGTGCTTGAGCTTCTGCCAGAAAGCCTTTTGAAATTAGCGTCCGTCCACCGCCAACAACTGGCAGGACTGCAACGCGTAAACCCGCGGCTTCAAGCACCTTAAGCGCGGCCTTTGCGATCTCGGGATAGAAAAGTTCCGTAAATGGATCACGGAAGAAAAGCACATCCGCCGTTTGGGCCGGAACTCCTCGCAAGCTAGAGCTTCGCTTGAAGGCTGGCAACCCGCGCTTCGCCGAAAGCCCTACCAATCGCTCGCCCAGACTTTTACCCAGTTCGCTATGCAACATCCAGGTTGAGATGGGCGCGGCGGCTTGCCCCAATTTGCCAAGCGAGCCAATGAAGGCGAATAAATAGTCGCGCAGGGGTCGCCGATGGTTTTCGTAATACTTGTTCAAGAATTCATACTTCAGCTTGGCCATGTCAACGCCCGAAGGACATTCAGCTTTGCAGCCTTTGCACTCGAGACAGAGATCAAGGGCCGCGTGAGCAGCCTTCTGCGCGCCTTTATCGTCCGGCAAGCCGGTTGAGATCATGGCGCGCAACAAATTTGCACGCCCGCGGGTGCTGTGCATTTCTTCGCGAGTGGCCTGGAAAGACGGGCACATCACGCCGCCGTCTTTGCGGCAGACGCCAGCGCCGTTGCACATTTCGATCGCCCCACCCAACCCGCCTTGGACAGAGAAATCGAGAATAGGAATCCATGGATCGGATTCGTAGCTGGGGCCAAAGCGCAGATTGGCATCCATGCGCGGCGGATCGATGACCTTGCCGGGGTTGAGTCGACCGTCAGGATCAGCGGCGGTCTTCAGCGAATCAAAGGCGCGAATGATTTCGGGTCCGAAGGTCTCATCGAGCCATTCGCCGTGCGAAAGACCGTCGCCATGTTCACCGCTCATTGCGCCGCCATATTGCTTGGCGAGGGCCATCACATCGCGAGTGATGCCGCGCATTTGCTCCACGCCACGGGCGGTCTTGAGATTTAGCAGCGGGCGCACGTGCAGACAGCCAGCAGACGCATGGGCGTAAAAATCGCCACCGGTGCCGTGTTCAGCGAGGATGCGCTCAAAACCGCGCACAAATTCGCCAAGGTTTTCTACAGGAACAGCTATGTCCTCGATAAATGGCAGCGGCTTGGCATCGCCCGCGCGGGACATGAGCAAGCCGAGTCCGACTTTACGAACTGCCCAGACCTCGTCTTGCTCGGACTGACTGATCGCCCACACGGCATCAGCCCCAAGCAGCTTCAATTTGGATTTAAGCTCGCCAAGGTTTTCGCCGGCGAATTCAATGATCAAGATCGCGTCCGGGTCGCCCTTCACAAAGCCAAGCCGACGCGCATAAGCAGGCACGCTGCGCGCCAAGCGGATCATTGCTTGGGGGATCAATTCGATGGCGGACGGCTCAAGTTTGAGCAAGCTCGGCGCAGCATCGCAAGCCTCAGCGATGCTCGGATAAGAGAGCACGCCCAAGACTGTGAGCTTTGGCTTGGGAACCAGGCGAACCTTGATGCGTTTGAAGATGGCCAGCGTGCCTTCGGAGCCGACCAGCGCAGGGGCAAGGTTGATGGAATCAGATGCGATTGGAGGGTAAATGTCGCCTGCACCAGCGCGCGCCCACAAAGGCGGGCGACTGGCGGACCAGGGCAGGAGATAGTTGAGGCTGTAACCTGAGGCACGGCGCCAGGTACGCGGCCAGTTGGCTTTGATGGCCGGCTCATATTGTTCGCGAATGCTAAGAGCTTGACGATAAAGCTGGCCTTCGAGCGTGTCGCTTTCGGCGCGATTCAAAGCATCCCCAATCTTCATGCTCTCTAAGCGCACCGGAGAGCCGTCGGACAGCAACGCATCGACGGCGAGCACGTTGTCTGAGGTCATGCCGTAGCTGATCGAGTGCGCGCCGGTGGAGTTATTACCCAGCATGCCGCCGAAGGTAGCCCGATCCGCTGAAGCGGGATCGGGTCCGTACATTAGGCTATGTCGAGACGCGGCGCGATTGAAAGCATTCAGGACGAGACCGGGCTGAACCCATGCCCATCGTTCTTCCGGATTAATTTCTAGAACTTGATTCAAGTGACGCGAAAAATCAATAATGATCGCTGGCCCGATTACCTGCCCAGCCAAGCTGGTTCCTGAACCGCGCGGCAAAATGGGAATACCGTATTGCGCGGCTAGGTTAACCGTGGCGATCAGATCGTCTTCGTGGCGCGGGAATCCCGCCCCAAGCGGTTCAATTTGATAAATAGATGCGTCGGTACTGTAGATCTTGCGGGTGGCTGCGTCTAGACGGAGATCGCCCGCGGATTGCTTGCGTAATTCGGCGACGAACTGCGTAAGCAGTTCGGCAGCCATTAGTCTGCCTCGGCCGCGGCCGGTAAAGGTTTGGAAGTAAAAGCTTTGTAGCGCGCCAACAGGCGACCAGGCAGACGGCCGCGCATATGCACGCCTTTGCGCGTATGTTCAACCAATTCGACTTGACCCTGCTCATGAAAGGCTGCAATCAGGGCGCCTTGCTCATATGGGAGCAAGACTTCAACTGGGGTCAGAGTTTCGTACAGCTTACGACCAACTGCTGCTAGCAGTTCATCGAGTCCGCGACCGCGGAGAGCGGAAATGGCGACGGCATCTTCGAAATCCTCCAGTGCTTCTTGGGCAGCTTCTGGATCTTCCAGGCGGTCGATCTTGTTTAGCACGGTGAGGATGGGGACGTGCTCGGCACCGATGTCTTCAAGAGTCTCGAGCACTGCCTCGGCCTGTGCGTGAACATTGGGGTGAGTGACATCCACAACATGAAGCAACAGTTCAGCATCTTTTATTTCTTCAAGGGTTGCTTGAAACGCTTCGACTAAGGCGGTGGGCAACTTTTGGATAAATCCGACTGTGTCAGTGAAGAGGGCTTCGCGACCGCCGGGAAGTTTGACCTTGCGCGTGGTCGGGTCGAGCGTTGCAAATAATTTATCGGCGACGTAGACCCGTGAATCGGTCATGGCGTTGATCAACGTCGATTTGCCGGCGTTGGTATAACCGACGATGGCAACGACCGGAACGCGAGCACGCTTGCGCTGGGCGCGGTAGCGGCCGCGGTGGGCGCGGACTTTTTCGAGCTCGCGTTTGAGTTGGGATATGCGGTCACCAATTTGGCGGCGATCTGATTCCAACTGAGTTTCACCTGGACCGCGCAAGCCAACGCCACCCACTCCACCCGAGCGGCCACCGCCACCACCCGCTTGGCGGGCAAGATGAGTCCAGGCGCGGGTCAGGCGCGGCAGGCGATATTCGTATTGGGCGAGCTCGACCTGCAGCGCGCCTTCGTGCGTGCTGGCGTGCTGAGCGAAGATATCCAGGATCAAGGCGGTGCGATCAATGACGCGGCGCTTCTCGCCGAAGATCTCCTCCATCTCGCGCTGATGGCGAGGATGAAGCTCGTCATCGAAGAGGATGACGACCGCGTCCAATTCTTCGGCTAAGGCTTTGATCTCGTCAACCTTACCTTTGCCAACCAAGGTTTTTGGATTCGGTGTGTTGATGTGCTGAGTGGTCTGACTAACGACATTCAAACCAGCAGTTTTGGCTAAGAGAGCCAATTCTTCGAGAGAATCTTCAAGAGGCAGCAAAACATCCTCGCTCCCGATCTGCAAACCAACCAGAAGGGCGCGATCAGGAAGATGTTCGGATGTATACAGCTTGCCCTTAGCCACTTAGCCTCGTTTCTGCAACCAGCTTACCAAACGCTGGGTTCCTTCGCGCAGACGCTCAACATCGGTAACGAGCGAAATGCGGAAGTAACCTTCGCCGTGCTTTCCAAATACTACACCGGGCGTGGTGCTTACGCCCGATTCTTCAAGCATCTGGGCGCAGAAGTCCATGCTGTTTTCCTTAGTGGGCAGAGGGATCCAGACGTAAAGCGCGGCTTGGGGTGGCGCCACACGCAAGCCGGCGCGGTGGAGCCCGTCGACGACTGCGTCGCGGCGTTCCTGATAGATGCGGTTGCGCTCGTGAAGCCAGCTTTGGTCGCCGAGCATGGCCATTTCGCCAGCGGCCATGAGAGGAGCAAAGATGGCGGAGTCCTGCTGGCTCTTATAAGTATCGATGAACCTGATCGCGTCGGGATGACCAACGGCCATGCCCACCCGCCAGCCAGCCATGTTGTAAGTCTTGGAGAGCGAATTGAACTCTATGGAAACTTGTTTGGCGCCCGGGACCTGGAGCAGGCTGGGCGCGTGATAGCCATTGAAGCCGACATCGGCGTAAGGCGCATCGTGGGCCAGCAGGATGTCGTACTTGCGAGCGAAGGCGACCGCTTTTTCGAAGAACGGCATATCGGCGATTGCGCCGGTTGGATTGTTGGGATAGTTGAGCCAGAGGAGTTTGGCTTCCTTAGCGACGGATGCAGGGATCGCATCAAAGTCCGGCAGGAAGGCGTTCTCCTCCAGCAAAGGCATCAGATGCACTTTGGCTCCGGCGATCTCTGCGCTTTTGGCATAGACGGAGTAGCTAGGATCCGGAACGAGAACGCTATCGCCAGGATTGAGAATGACCTGGCTCAATATAAAGAGCCCCTCTTTTGAACCGAGCAAGTCAACGACTTCAGTTTTGGGATCGACCTCGACGCCAAAGCGCTTCTTGTAATACTCGGCTACGGCCTTGCGAAATGGCATTGTCTGGCCCAACGTATATCCGTGGGTATCAGACTTGCTGGCCGCGTCGAACATGGTTTCGAGAATGAAACCCGGCGGCGGAAGGTCCGGGCTACCAATATCGAGGCGGACAACGTCTACACCTTTGGCGCGGAGGGCGGCGATACGCTTCGCTAATTCAGCGAAGAAATAAGGCTTGATGTGGGCGATGCGGTGAGCTGGTTTTAACATCGTCATAGTGTAAGTGAAGGAATTGCTTTTGCCAACGTCAGTTAAAGAACTAGTCATCATGACCCCCCATCAAACAGCAAGCTTTTGCTTCTCCGCCGCAACTGCGGGTGAGAAATCTCTCCTTGGTTGTACTTATACCGACGCCACACACCGCTTGCGGTATAACGTGACAGCCCAATCTTGTGTCTAGGGACGATTACCCCAATTAATACACGGTTGGTTCGATTTTTGAACAAGAAGCTTGAAAAATCAAGCTATTGGACTAACAGCCAAGCCAGGATCGTGTCTCCGACTACCTGCAAGCTTTGGGCGGAAATTTTATCGAGCGTATCGTCGACTGTGTGCCAGTATGGATAGTCGAAATCGATAACATCGACGGCTGGGATGCCGCCACGCAGGAACGGGGTGTGATCGTCAAGAATGGAAAACTTCTGCTCGTTGATGAAGACGTCGCCGTAGCCCAGCTCGGCGGCGTGCTGCCAGATCTCGGCGGAGATTTGCGGGTCGGAGTTGGTTTCGAGGTAGATCTGCAAATCGGAATCGCCGATCATGTCCAGAACCACGGCTCCGTCTGGATGGATGTCCAGCGATTCAACAAAGGCGGTTGACCCGAGAATCCAATCCCAGCCTTCGATGCCACCGTTGTCTTCGGCGTCGAAGAAAACTAGCCAGATCTGGCCATTGATCTCTTCGGGAAGTACGCGAGCCAGCTCCATCAAGACTGCGACACCGGAGGCACCATCATTGGCGCCAGGGACGGGCTCGTCTTGACGTTCAATGTCGGGATCGCGATCGGCGACAAAGCGATTGTCGTAATGGGCCCCCACGACGACCCATGGAGAGCCGCTACCGCGCCTTGCGATAATGTTTTGGACGGGATGGCTGAGCATTTCGGCCTCCTGGATTTCTACATCCCAGCCGTAAGTTCTCAAGGATTCGACCATCCAGTCTACCGCCTGGGCGTGGGCATCTGAACCCGGAAGCCGCGGACCAAGCGACATTTGATAGGCGGCGTCAACGTAGGCGCGTTCACCGTCGAAAGTGTCGCCGTAGTCAATGCGAGAACTCGGACGGAAAATAATTGCGAGACCGACTCCAACAATGAGGAGGGAAACGACGGCGACGAAAAGAGTGCGGTTGCGGGGCACATTCATTAGGAATCTTTTCGGCGATTAATTAGAGTGTGGCCAGCTCAGCTGTTTGAGAAATGTTCAAATAATTATCCAGGTCTTGCAACGAGCGCTCTGCGTAAGCGCGGGCGCGGTTTCGGCGACCTAGCCGATCGCCATCGACCAATGGCGGCAGAATGCCAAAGTTGGCTTTCATCGGTTGGAAATCGGCTTCGATGGCGTGGGTCACGTAATGACAGAGCGCGCCTAGCATAGTGGTGGCGGGTAACTCGAGCATCGGCTCGCCAGCGTGCAGGCGGGCTGCGTTCAGTCCAGCCAGCAAACCCGTCGCTACGTTGCCGATGTAGCCTTCGACCCCGGTGATCTGGCCCGCGAAAAAAAGATCGGGGCGTTCTCGGAACTGCAGAGTTGGATTCAGTAATTTTGGCGAATGAATGAATGTGTTGCGGTGCATCTGGCCGTAGCGCTCGAAGTTGGCGTTCTCCAAGCCGGGAATCATGCGGAAGACACGTTTTTGCTCGGGAAATTTCAAATTGGTTTGAAAGCCGACGAGGTTATAAAGTGTGCCCGCTAAATTATCTTGACGCAATTGCAAGACCGCATGTGGGCGACGACCCGTGCGCGGATCGCGCAAACCGATGGGACGCATGGGGCCAAATGCCAACGACTCGAGACCGCGATCGGCAATGATCTCGATGGGCAAGCAGCCTTCAAAGAATTCATGTAGACCGGCGCGAACGCCCTCTTTGAGCTGATGCTCAAATTCACGCAGCTCGATGCGCTCGGCGGTCAACAGCGCGGCGACTAAGGCCTCGTATTCTTCTTTCGTAAACGGGCAATTGATGTAGTCGCCGAGTTCCTCGTCTCCGCGGCCGTAGCGCGAAGCGCGGTAAGCGATGTCCATGTTGACGGAGTCGAGGCTGACGATAGGAGAAATTGCGTCGAAGAAATAGAGATGCTCTTCACCGCTTAGTTTTGCGATAGCGTCGGAAAGTTTGGATGACGTCAACGGACCAGAAGCGATGATGGTTAAGCCATCAGGGATCTCGGGCATTTCTTCGCGGATCAATTCAATATTGGGATGCGCCTCGATGTGGCGAGTGACCTCGGCGGCAAAGCCTTCACGGTCGACGGCCAGCGCGCCGCCGGCTGGCACGGCGGTTTCTTCGGCTACGCCCAGCAGCAAAGAATTCAAGCGGCGAAGTTCGTTTTTGAGCAGCCCGGAGGCGCGGTCGGGGAGGTCTGAGCCGAGGGAATTGGAACAGACGAGCTCGGCGAGGTCGTGAGACACATGGGCGCCGGTTTGAAGCTTGGGGCGCATCTCGTAGAGACCGACCTGCAGTCCGCGTTCAGCCGCCTGCCAGGCAGCCTCGCTGCCGGCTAAGCCGCCGCCGACTACGGTCAGATTGGCTTTTTTTACGGGCATCGGAGCATTCTAACAAACTGCCGTGGCACAGAACTTGCATCGTGGAGGACACTTCTCTATACTTCAGGAGCAAAAAATGGCCCTCTCACAAGGTTTCATCCAAGGTGCAAGCCAACGACCACAGACCACTGCCCACCTGGCGCAGACCATGAGCCTGTTGGGTTTGAATGCCCAGGAGCTTAGCCAAAAGATCGAGGCGGCGCTGGCAGCGAATCCGGCGCTGGAATTGCTGGAGGGGCGACACTGCCCCACCTGCGGACGGCATTTGCGCAAGGAAAGCTTTTGCTCGACTTGCAACAAGGGTGCTGCCAAAGGCGATGAGCCGCTTGTTTTTATTTCTCCGCCGGAAGAAAATTTTGGGCGACTAAGCCGCAGCGGCGAAGAGCTGCCCGAAGATTACAGCGGTGCGCAGCCCGAAAATTTGGCCGGCTATGTGCTTGGCCAGATCGCGGCTGAACTGAACGCAAAGGAACAAGAAATCGCGGCGCATATTCTTACGAGCCTTGACGATGATGGCTTACTAACCATTCCGCTCACCGAAGTTGCGCGTTTCCATCATGTGACGATCGATGAGGTCGAAGCTGTCGCAGATCTGATCCATCACGCAGATCCGCTTGGCGTGGGCGCAAGCTCCACGACCGAAGCATTGCTGATCCAACTAGAAACCTTGGCGGAGCAAGCTCCCAATCAAGAATTGTGCGCCAAGGCAATTCGCGAAGGCATGGGCATTCTCAGCAAAAAGCAATATGCTGAGCTTGGTCTTTTGCTGGGGATCAGCAAGACCAAAGCTCAGCAGATCGCGGAATTCATTACAAGCAACCTCAGCCCATTCCCTGCCCGCGCTCATTGGGGCAGCCTCCGCACACCGAACATGGATTCTCCGAGGGCTTATCAGAAAGCCGACATCATCGTGCGCCGGCAGGATGACGGCCGACTGATGGTGGAGGTGATGTGGCCTCTGCGCGGATTACTGCGCGTGAACCCGCTCTTCCAACAAGCCTTGCGCGAAGCCCCAGAAGATAAGGCCGAGGAATGGAAAGTTGACCTGGAACAAGCCAATTTGCTGATCAAATGCCTGGCGCAACGTAATCACACGATCGTGCGCCTGATGCAGATCCTGGCTGTGCTTCAAAAGAAATTTATCTTAAGCGGCGACGCGCACCTCAAGCCATTCACTCGTGCTTCCATCGCGGATGAGCTCGGCGTGCACGAATCGACCATTTCACGAGCGGTAGCAAGCAAATCGGTGCAGTTACCATCGGGCAAAATCGTCCCACTCGCGCAGTTCTTCGACCGCAGCTTGCATATTCGCACTGCCTTGAAGAAGATCGTGAAAGACGAACCCAAGGCGCTGAGCGATACCAAGCTGGCTCGCCTGCTGGCAAAAGAAGGCCATCGTGTTGCGCGGCGTACTGTCGCAAAATATCGCACAATGGAGGGCATTCTGCCGGCGCATTTACGCAAAGCGCACGCAGCCTGACCTAAATGACCTTATCCGGCATCAGCGATCTGCCGCTGTTCAAGCGGCGCAGCCAATCGGCAGAAGAGTTCGAATCTCTGCTTGATTTGCTGCCCCACCCCACGCTGATCGCAGATAGCCGAACCGGCCGCGTATTGTTGGCCAACACGCGCGCCATCCAGCTGACCGCATATACACGCAAAGAATTTGCCGAGCTGGAGCTCAATACCTTGCTGCCAGATTTCCCGATCGAAGCCCTAAACAAAAAGAAGTCTCGCAACGGCGCCGGGGAAACGTTGGTAAAGCGCAACAGCCGGTCGCTGCAGGTTGCAATCAGCATTGACCCGCTCAGTGGGAGTGAAAACTGGGTAGCCATTTCGCTCCAACCTTTTTCCAATCTGGCCGAAATTGAAGACCGAGAAGCGCAGGACAAGCAGCGTTGGGAAGCCATGCATATCCTATCACTTGCGATGCAGCAAGACGAGCTTTCTTCGAGCTATCGACAGATATTGCAAGCCGGGACCTTGCTGACGGGAGCAAAGCATTTATTGCTTTACGCCACTTCGGCGGATGGCAAACTCAAGTTAGAATCTGTGAGCGGAAGCGGGGTCGAATTCCCTACCGAATTATCGGAGGCTGACCTCGCCCATTTGCGCACACCGAAGATCTGGAAAGCCGGGAAGCCGCTGGACACTGCGCTGCACAAAGCCGCCCATGCAGCCAAGCTGAACTATTTGTCCAGCACTCCATTGGACCTCACGCAGCCAGAAACCGGGCTGCTGATCGCGGCGGACGAAGAGGCAACCCCACCTAATGATTTGTTGACCATGCTGCAGATCCTGGCGGCCAGCGCTGCTACTGCTGGATTGTCGGCGGAGGTGGCTTCCCGACTCAGTCAGCAGGTGGTTGGGCTGAGCCAGAGCGCCCAACTCGGGACAGCTCTCCAGCAGAATGTCCAAGATGGGCTTGTCTTTGCAGACCCGAAGCTGAAGATAACCGGGATTAATCCCGCCGCAGCAATGATGCTTGGCTACAGCGAAGCTGAGGTGGCCGGGCGCCCGGTGGCGGATGTTTTGATCAGCAACCAAAGCCTACTGCCTAATTTAGAAAAGGCTGCACGGGACGGAAAATTTATTGAGCTCGGCGAGCTAAAACTTCATCGGCGCGATGGCGTTGAATTTTTGGCGTCATTGCGCCTGGCACCGATCACGCTCGACAGCAAGGTGGAGAAAGTAGCTATTTTGGTAAATGATCTCAGCGAACAAGAAGCGCTCCACATCCGTAGCCAGCAATTGCAGCAGCGCGCCTGGCTGGGCGAAGTGACCGCAATCTTTGCGCACGAAGTGCGCAACCCGATCTACAACATCAGCACCGGCTTGCAGCTAATGCAGATCAGCTTGCCGGAGCAAGACCCGATGCAGGAGCAGATCAAAAAGCTGCAGGAAGACTGTGACCGGCTCGAGCACCGGATGAAGTCAGTGCTCAGCTTCTCGCGCAGTTTAGATCATGACCCAGAGCCGATGGACATCGGCGAGTTTTGCAAACTGCAGATCGAGCGCTGGCGGCCACGGATGGCTAGCAAGGGCATCAAGGACAACATCCAGGTCGCTGCGAAGACGCCGCAAGTTTACGGCGATCGACGCGCACTCGACCAGGTCTTTACCAACCTGATCACTAACGCAATCCAAGCCATGGAAGACCAGGAGAACGGCTTTCTGGCGGTCAAGATCGCGCCGACGCCAGATGAACCGGGGCTTGTGGACATCCATATTTCCGACAACGGGCCTGGCGTACCTGAAGACTTGCGCAAACGCGTCTTCGACCCATTTTTCACGACGAAAGAAGAGGAAGGCACGGGACTAGGTTTGGCGATCACGCGCCGCATCATCATGGCTCACAACGGGAACATCGAATTGGAATCATTCCCCGGTGGAACTCTGTTCAAGATCCAGTTGCCAGTGGCCCGTGCCATCTCAACCGAAGGGACGAACGCCTAATGGCCTTATCTGTACTGGTGGTCGATGACGAGAAGAACGCACGCGAAAACATTGCGGCGTTCTTGAAGAAAAAAGACTACGAAGTTCTGGAAGCAAGCAGTATCAAAGACGCAAAAAAAGTAATAGCTCAAGGCAGTGCCGACTTGGTGCTGCTCGATGTGCAACTGCTTGATGGGCTTGGCACTACCCTCCTTGCGGAAAGCGCAGGCGCTGCCGGTCGACCCCCGATTATTCTAATCACCGCTCATGGCGACATCGACATGGCCGTGGAAGCAATGAAGAACGGCGCCCACGACTTTTTGCAAAAACCGATCAAGTTCGACCGACTGGAGCAATCGATCAAGCGAGCGGGCAAGAGCGTAGCCATGCGCCGCGAGCTCAACCATTTACGCCAAACCCAGCAAGGCGACTTCGTGCTGGGCAACAGCAAGCAAATGAAGTCGCTACTGGCGCAAGCCGAACGGGCCGCGCAAACAGCCGTATCCGTGCTGATTACCGGTGAAACAGGCACTGGGAAAGAGGTGCTGGCGCAGGCAATCCATCGTATGGGCACCCGCGCGGATAAGCCATTTATTGCAATCAACTGCGCAGCGATCCAGAGCACAGTCATTGAGTCGGAACTATTTGGGCACGAAGCTGGGGCATTTACTGGCGCCGACAAGCGCAAGACTGGTTTGATGGAAGTCGCCAACGACGGCATCCTTTTCCTCGACGAAATATCGTCGATGCCGGCCGACATGCAGGCCAAGCTTCTACGCGCGCTCGAAGAGCGCGCCTTCCGCCGCATGGGCGGAACCACACTGATCAAGGTGGACGTGCAGATCCTGGCCGCCTCAAACCGCAATCTGAAATCAATGATCGAAAAAGGTGAATTCCGGGATGATCTTTACTATCGACTCAAGGTCGTCGACCTGGATATGCCGGCGTTGCGCGATCGCAAGGAAGATATTTCTGAATTGGTTGGATTCTTTATTCATCAGAATAATCCGCGCATGGGCTTGAACATTCAGGATGTAACACCAAAAGCAATGGAAGCGCTTGCAGCCCACGATTGGCCAGGGAACATCCGTGAGTTGCGCAACATAATCGAGCGTGCTATGCTGTTTTGCGATGAGGCCGCGATCGATGTTGCCCATCTACCCGCTGAGCTTTTAAGCAATCCAAAGAAAGCCAAGAGCACCTAGCAGATATCCACTAACAGGGGATGCAAGGACGAATCGCGTTCCCATGATCCAGCTGCGAAAAATTTTTAGTCCCCCACCCTTTGCGGATTAAGAAGACCGCCGGATCGCCCTGCCTTTAAACATAATCCTTTGGCTTACCGGCCTGGTTGTAATCCTTTTCATCATCGCGACCGCGTTGCTGCCGACCAGCCAGTACTTAGCCCTACCAATCGAATTTTCAATATTGGCTGTAATTGCTATTTGCTTGGTCTTGATGCACCGGGGTTTGCCACGACTGTCTGGCTACCTGTTTACGATCTCGCTGTGGTTGCTGATCTCTGTTGCCACACTGTCTTACACGGAAATCACTAGCACCGGGGTTAGCAGCTTGTACACCGTAATTCTGATTGGGGGAATCCTGCTTGGATCATCCGGCAGTTTTCTGCTCGCCCTGCTTAGCACAATCGGCGTAGTCGCCAATGTATTCCTAATGAGCTCGGCCAGAGGTGAACCAAGCCCGCCGCCGGATGCATGGATGCCGGCGATCACGGTGATCACAAATTTTATTTTGGTGGCAGTGGTGGCCTGGCTTGGTCGAAGGGCGGTGCTGAGCTCAGTGCAAGATATGCAGAGCAGCCGCTCTCTGCTCACCCACCGCAGCGCCCAGCTGCAGGCCGCGGCGGATATCGGTGCGGCTGCCAGCAGCAGCAAGGACCTGACGACGCTGGTGGAGACGATCACCGACGTAATCGCTGACCGGTTTGGCTTTTATCATGTCTCAAATTGACATATGGAAAAGAACAGAACGCGCTCACATCGATCAGTCAGGGTGGCAAGAGGATCGCAGCACCGCCTAGCGTGCGGGATCTACAAGAAAACAAGCGCAGCATCGTTGCCAATGTAGCTCGAACACGCAAGCCGTATCTCGCCCGAGATGTGCAGACACCCCCAGCTGGAACAAACGCGGTCCGAACTTGCCATTCCGATTGTGGCCGGCGAAAAGTTGTTCGGTGTACTGGACGTGCTCAGTAACCAGGAAACCCCGCTAGGCAATGATGAGCTCAACGCTCTGCTAGTGCTGGTCAACCAAATCGGGACTGCAATCGATAACAAACGGTTGCTGGACTCAGCCAGCCGGCATTTAGAGGAGTTGATCGCCCTGCACGCGATCGCTGCGGCCGGAACCGAAGCTGAAAGCGAGGATGAATTCCTGCGAAGGGCCACCCAGGTGGTCGGAAAATCCCTTTTCCCGACCAACTTCGGGGTGCTGCTGCTCGATGAAAAACAAGCGGTGCTAACGCATCACGCTTCTTACACTGAAAGTAAATCCAAAATCTCGCCGCCGATCCCGCTCGGTGAGGGTATCACCGGGATCGTCGCGCTCACAGGGGAACCGATGCGGGTAGCAGATGTCTCCGTAGAGCGGAAATATATTTAGATAGACGCACGTGTTCGGTCAGAGTTGTGCGTTCCACTCAAATCCGGGGACAAGGTTTTAGGGGTGCTGGATGTTGAGAGCTATACCGTCGACTCATTCAGCAAAGCAGATGAGCATTTGTTACTGGCACTAGCCGGACAGATCGCTACTTCGTTGGAGCGCATGCGCCTGTTCGCCGGCGCGCAGCAACGCGCCGAGGAGCTGGCCAATACAATCAAACAGCAGGAAGAACTGGCTCGGCTACGCGATGAATTTATTCAGAATGTCTCGCATGAATTCCGCACGCCACTCTCGATCGTAGGCGGCTATGTTGAAATCCTTGATAGCGGGGAGTTCGGGCCCCCTTCCAGACGCTTATCGGCAACCGGTGGGAATCATTGCCAAACGGGTTCGTTTGCTCAGCAAGCTGGTCGAGGACCTGACATCATTCCTGGATCTGCAAAAACGCGGCGACTTCCGGCCGCTGCGGCTGGGCGAAATGCTTCAGCCAATGTACGGCGGTTATCGCACCCGCGCCCTGGCAGAACGGATCGAGCTAAACATGGAAATCGACAATGGGCTGCCAACGATCCGCGGCGAAGAGACATTGCTCTCCAAGGCGATCGATAACCTGGTGGACAATGCCATCAAATTCACTCCCCCGGATGGCAAGGTCGACATCCGCGTGCGCAGCGAGAACGGCTCCGTAATGCTCGAGGTAACCGATACCGGGATCGGGATTCCACAAGAACAGCAAGAGCACATCTTTGAGCGCTTCTATCAGGTGGACGGAAGCACCACGCGCAGCTTTGGCGGCACCGGGCTGGGTTTGGCTTTGGTGAAAGAAATTGTGGATTTGCATGGGGGACAAATAAGCGTAGGCAGCGAACCCGAAAAGGGCACGACCTTCATGATCAGCTTGCCAGCACTTAACTAAAAAAAACCGGCTTGTGCCGGTTTTTTTTAGAAGATCTGCGGATAACGCCGCGGGTCTGCCTCGTGCATCATTTCATAAATCGCATAAATAATGTCGTCGCCATTGGGCTTAGACCAGTAGTTACCATCAGTGCCATAAGCTGGGCGGTGTGCTTTGCCCGAAAGCGTGCGGGGAGCTGAGTCAAGCCAGCGATAACCACCCTGGTTCTCCAGGACTTCTTGCATCATGTAGGCGGTTGTTCCACCGGGGACATCTTCGTCCAAGAAAAGGACGCGGTTTGTTTTCTTAAGTGATTCGACTATAGAGCCGTGCAAATCAAAAGGCAAGAGAGACTGTACGTCGATCAATTCCATCTCGATCCCCAATCCGGCCAAAACCTCGGCCGCTTCAGCGGAGATACGACAGAGCGGTCCGTACGTAACGACTGTGACGTCATTGCCTTGGCGTAAAACTTCGGGGACTCCGACAGGTACAGTAAATTGATCGATGTTGTCGGGCAAACGCTCTTTGAGGCGATAGCCGTTCAGCACCTCGACGACCAAGCCGGGTTCATCGCCAGCTAACAAAGTATTGTAGAAGCCGACCGCCTGGAGCATATTGCGTGGGACTAACACCAGCATCCCGCGCAGCAGGTGAATGGCGCCGGCCATCAGCGAGCCAGAATGCCAGATGCCTTCGAGACGATGGCCGCGGGTGCGCACTATGATCGGCGCCTTCTGTCCGCCTTTGGTACGCCAGCTGAGCGTGGCGAGATCGTCGGAGAGAATCTGGAGCGCGTACAACAGATAGTCCAAATATTGGATCTCGGCGATCGGACGCAAACCGCGCAAAGCCAAACCGATAGCTTGACCCATGATGGTTATCTCGCGTATTCCGGTATCGGCTACACGCACCTTGCTGTATTTCTCCTGCAATCCAGCAAAGCCCTGGTTGACATCCCCAAGAAAACCTAAGTCCTCGCCAAACGCAACGACGCGTGGGTCGCGCTTAAGAATGGCGTCAAACCCCCTGTTGACGATCTCGAAGCCATTCAGTGTCGGTGACTTGTCGGAAAAGATTGGCTTTACGTCTGCTACGCGCTCGGCTGAGTGAGTGTAAAGATCAGAGCTGTAGCGCTCCGCCCCTGCTTGATCCTGATCTTCCTTCCACTGGACCAGCAATTGTTTCGCAGGCAGCGCCTCGTCCTTAAGCAGGACCATTGCTTTGCGATAGGCGATCAGCATGTCCTGGCGCAACGGGTTTTGAGCGGCAAGCATATCTTTGATCATCTTCTCGAATTCGGAGGCATGCTTCGATGCTCCCGCGACTTCGGCCAGCAGGTCGCCAAAGGCTTCTATGTCAGCGCGAATAGGCGCCTTATACGCCTCCCAGGCGCGGGCGCGGCTGGCTTCGACCTCGTGCCGATCCTCTTCTTCGGCCTTGTCAAGTTCCGCTCCAGTCGCTATTTCCTCGGCGAGGATCCAGTCCCGGAACTTCAGCAGACAGTCGTATTCTTCTTCGAATTTGAGGCGCTCGGCCGATTTGTAGCGCTCGTGGCTGCCGGAGGTCGAGTGGCCCTGCGGCTGAGTGAGTTCGTTGACATGCAAGATAGCCGGGACGTGATCTTTGCGGGCCGTGGCAGTTGCATCGGTATAGGCTTTGATCAAGGCTGGATAGTCCCAGCCGGCAACAGTGTAGATGTCAAAGCCATCATCACCGCCTTTACCGCGCTGGAAACCGCTAAGCAGGCGCGAAAGATCGCTGGTGAGTTGGTATTCGTTGGGCACAGAGATGCCGTAGTCGTCGTCCCAAATCGAGATGACCGCTGGCACCTGCAGCACGCCTATAGCATTCACGGCCTCCCAGAACATGCCCTCAGCCGCGCTGGCGTTGCCGATAGTGCCAAAGGCAACCTCGTTGCCATTGTTAGAAAATTGTTTTGCGTCCTTGAAGTCTTTTAATTCCCGGTAAAGCTTGGACGCTTGGGCCAAGCCAACCAAGCGCGGCATCTGCGAACCGGTCGGCGAAATGTCTGAAGAAGTGTTGAACTGATCTGTTAGATTTTTCCAGCTGCCGTCGTCGTTAAGGCTGCGGGTGGCGAAATGAGCGTTCATCGCCCGGCCAGCCGTAGCCGGCTCCGCCTTCACATCTGTGTGGGCGAAAAGCTGGGCGAAGAATTCATCCAGCTTATGCTCGCCGATGGCGAACATGAAAGTTTGATCGCGATAGTAACCCGAACGAAAATCTCCTTTCTGAAAGACCTTGGCCATGGCGATCTGAGCCAGCTCTTTGCCGTCGCCGAAGATACCGAACTTGGCCTTGCCGCTCAACACCTCGCGTCGCCCTACCAGGCTGGCCTGGCGGCTGCGGTAAGCGACTCGGTAATCTGTTAGAACTTGCTCACGGCTAAATTGTTTGGACGCAGGCTTAGCTTTGGTTGCCATGGAATTGATTCGAAGAAAATATAACATATCCCCCAATTTGGAATTTTGCCCATTAAAGCGACAAACGCCTAGGTGAGGGGGGCACCCAGACGTTTATCAATCGCTAGTATACATAATGCAAAATGTATGTCAAGCACTTTGACGTACATTCTTGTTAAGAGTTTGATAAATTGTAAGACATTTGACAAATACGGCGTCCAACTCTGCATGGGCATGAAATCGGTTTCGGAAATTCTTGCCGGCCTAAAAACGCAGGACTACTGCTACCTAACCACCAAGGGCCGCGTGAGCGGCAAACCGCATCGCATTGAGATCTGGTTTGGCGTGGATGGGGATTCGATCTTTCTTTTATCGGGCGGTGGAGAAGGGTCGGACTGGGTCAAGAATTTGAAGGTTGATTCAAACGTTCAAGTGCGGATTGCCAAACAGCACTTCACGGGCGTGGCCGAGATAGTTAGCAACGCTGACTCCGACGCGATGGCACGCCGGCTCCTGGCGGCGAAATATTACGGGTGGAGCGAAGGAAAGAAATTCAACGATTGGGCAAGCACCGCCCTACCCGTCAAGATTAAGTTACAACCGGCCTAGTTATCCTGCAGGCGAATGCTGAGCCCAGTGCCGCCAAATTCCTTGCAGACGAAAACAGGTGCGGCGGGCTGGCTCAGCTTCTTGACATAGTTGTAGCCGATATCGTCAAATTTATTTAGATCTGAAACTTGTTCAATTCGATTGACGATGAGCCAGCGGGCGAAGGCGCCGCGGGCGATCTTGGCGTGGACAACGACGAAAGCTGGCTGGCCGGTTTTCGGGCTGATAGTGAGGAAGCGCGGCGCAACTAGGCGAGCTTCGTCGACGAAAGGCGTGACGGTTTTCGAGTACTCATCAGCCGCCAAATTAAGTATCGGGCCTTTTGCAGGCAGGCAATCTGCGATCGAGCCTCCCCAGTATTTATAAAGATTTGCAAATTTCTTGTCGGGCAGCCTATAGCCCATCTCCAACCGATACGGATGGATGCCATCCAGCGGGCGCAGAATCCCGTAAAGACCTGAAAGAATATTCAGGGTCTTATCCGCGTGCGCCCGATCTGCAGCTGAGAAGCTGGGCGCCTGCATTCCGCTATAGATGTCGCCAATGAACGCGTCGATGGACGGCGTTTGATTGCCGGGTATAGCGTTCCAGTCGGCTATAAGTGTTCGAGTTTTCTTGGCAAGGGGAGCGGATAAACTCATGGAAGCAGCTAGTTGCGTCGCTGAAAGGGTATTGAGATAACCGGCTAACTCTTGCGCCTTTGGGAGCAACTGTGGAGCACGCAGCTTCTTGCCGACCGATGCCGGGCGCATCGCCTTGGAAGAATGGATCAGGATAATCATTAGGAGCAAGTCTAAATACAAATCCCTCGGGTGACCGAGGGATTTATTTACTTTAGGCGATACGTCTCGGGCTTTGAACGCGTGCGTTCGATTACTTTCCTAGCTTCGAGATCGAGCTTCACGACCATTGTGTTCCAACCAACATTACCAGAGAATTTGCCCTTCAATTTCTTCTTCAGTTTTGTCAACAATTGAGTGTGAGTCAATTCGTCCTTGCGCAAAGCCGAGACAATCGACTTTTTGAACAACTCGTATACCGTTTTATCGATAGGCTTGTTGTGCTTACCAAGCGGATGTTTGGTCTGGACTAAATATTCGGGCATAAGTTGATCGGAATTTTACGGCAGTTTCCATTTTTAAGGTAGGACGAAAAATTACAACCTAACTAGTGAACTGAAAAGTTGCGAAAATCTCGTCCATGAGTTGAATATCTGGACCGTAACCACTTAGTTCAAGATATTCGTCCCCCAGCACCGTGAGGAAAATAACTGACATGCAACCAGAATCAAAGCGATGAGAGAAACAATTAAATATTTCATGTGTCAATATGACCATAAAATAATGTGTGGGTCGAATTAACGGCTTTGCATCAACAATAAATCTCCGACGGGCGGAGACTTGAAGGTGGCGAGGGAGAGATTCGAACTCTCGACCAAGGGCTTATGAGTCCCCTGCTCTACCACTGAGCTACCTCGCCAAGTTTTAGGAAAAAACGAGTTTACTATTTGGGCTCGGGCTTGTCAACGCGACCCGCGTTTACTCCAGCGTGATCGCTACAGTTGGAGTGTCCGTCGCAGCTGAAGTTGGGCTTGGAACCTGCGTTGACGTCAGACTAGGCTCGGGCGTTGGAGTGGCTGTCCAGGTTGGTGGCAATGTACGGGCTACAACCTGAGTGGCTGTGGGATTTGTGAGGGTGATGCCGCCACCCAATAGCAAATCGCGCCCAAAGTAAACTGCGGCAGCTAATACGGCGATAACGATCAAGGCGATGAGCAACCCCCGAAGCCTGCGTTTTGGTTTTGGATCCTGCGTTTCTTCAAATGTGGATTCGGCGCGCAATTCCTGTGTCGCTTCATGTTGCGGTTCTTGGGTATCAAAAAACGCGGCGCCAGGCCTTGGAGCGGATTGCTCACTAGCTGGCGGAGTCTTGGGTAGCGATGCGGTAGCAGGCTTGGGAGCTGGCGGCGGGATGGGATCGAATTTGGGCGGTGGTGCGGCCTTGATTGGGGGCGGCGTGCCCCCCTGCAATGTGATCAGGCGAATGCGGGCGCGCTCAAAGGTGGGATCGGCGCGCAACGCCTGGAGGACCGCGTACTGTTGGCGTTTTGGATCAGTGAGGGCGTGGCTGAGCAAGTACCAGGCCTGGGCATTGTTGGGCTCGTCACGCAGGAACTCAACCAACAACGGCTGCGCCTGATTTCTTTTTCCGGCACGAACGAGATCAGCCGCTTGCCTTAGCGTAATGCGGCCACTCGAATCCATCGCGGGATTATACATGTGAGCCTGAAGCGGCGCTTTAAAACAAAAATCGGGCCGCAGCCCGACTTACTAGCTTAGCATCCTAGCCGTCATCCTCTTCTTCAGCTTCCACCTCTTCTTCGTCCTCTTCGAGGTCATCATCGTCTTCGCCTTCAGCGGCGAAACCCGCTTCTTCCCATTCTTCCTCGAGCGATTCATTGTCTTCCCAAGCTTCTTCGGGGGATACCTCGCCGGATGGCGAATAGGTCAAGCAGCCTTCTTCGGGATCGAGCTCAACGGCGGCGGCTGCGCAATAGCCTTCATCCAGAAACACGCAATCGACATAATGACAGCGTATGCGTGGCATTGGTCTCCGCTAGGCCTGGCTGAATGAGCGCTGTAAGCGCAGCCCGGAAAGGATGAGCATGAGGGTTAGTACCACCGCAGATAACACGCAGAAGGGGCAAATGGCGCGGATGACATAGAGTTCCAAATAAGTTAGGTACGCAGAATATAGCACGCCAATCAACGAAAGACCAAACACGATCATGGCGCCATTGAAATTGAAAAAATCGTTGCGCGGCTCGAGCAACAAGACAACCAACATGGCGATGTAAGCTCCGGCTCCGAGCATTGCGATCGGGATGCCAGCAATGCTGGCGTATACACTCGTGTTTACAACTTCGCAACCGCTACTGACGTTGCACACTCCGTCCTCGGCAAGCTTGATCCAGGTGAGATACAGCGAATCGAGCAAGCCTACCGCGGCGAGTGCGATCAGAATCTTACGAAGCAATCATCCTCCAATTACAACGGCCAAATCTCAACTTGTGAACCAGATTTTAATTCTTTGACGCCGGCAGGCACAATCATCAATGCATCGGCTTGGACTAACGAATAAAGATTACCTGAACCCTGATGGCCTGTCAAATAAACCTCCACACCGTCCTTAACATGGACGCGCAAATAGCTTTCACGTCCATCGGATTCAATACGTTCGGTTAAAGTGCCGAGAACTGAATGGCGCTGCCAATTTTTTACACCAGCCATTTTTTGGAGGGCGGGACGTACAAATACTTCGAAGCCAACGAATGCGGATGCTGGATTGCCTGGAAGCCCAATGTAGGGAATTTTGCGATAGCTGCCAAACGCGAAAGGCCGGCCGGGGCGCATGTTAACCT
Source organism: Anaerolineales bacterium (assembly GCA_025450445.1). GTDB lineage: Bacteria > Chloroflexota > Anaerolineae > Anaerolineales > UBA11579 > JAMCZK01. The sequence continues at coordinate 26,596 of JANWHN010000015.1, forward strand.
TCCAAAAATCCATTTCGCCGCGGCTGGTAACAGCCTCGCGCAAGTAGTCGAATGCGCCGACGCTTACGCCAGCCGACGAAATGATGAGCTGGGCGCCGGAATCGATAGCGCGGTCGAGATGTGCTTGAGCATCGGCGAGAGTGTCGCGGGCGACGCCGAGCAAGATCGGGTCCGCCCCACAGCTTTTAACCAACGCCGCCAGCATGTGCGAATTTGTTTCGCGAATCTTGCCAGGCGTAAGCGGTTGATCAACGCCAAGCAATTCGTCGCCAGAAGAGAAGATGGCGACGCGCGGTTTCTTGTACACCTTAATATCGGCTTTAGCTTGCATGGCGAGGAGTGCGAGATCCTGCGGGGTTAAGCATTTACCTGGCTCAAGCAATACATCGCCTTTGCGAAAATCTTGCCCCGCAGGACGCACGTACGCGCCGGATTTGAGCGGAGCGCGCACCTCAACTTGAGCCGGGAGCGGAGCGCCGGGCTGAGCTCCTGGGGCATCGGTATCCTCAACAGGAACGACCGCATCGGCGCCAGCCGGCATCGCCGCTCCGGTCATGATGCGCATGGCCTCGTCCTTACCAAGTATCCGATCAATGAAAGCGCCAGCCGGAATATCGCCGACTACTTTTAGCGTTTTCGGTTTTCCTTGCCCCGCCCCATTCAAATCACCGGCTCGGATAGCGAAGCCATCCATGCTTGAATTATCGAACCGCGGGGAATCGGATTCAGCGATCAATTGCTCAGCAAAAACGCGGTCGCCAGCTTCTGATAGCGAAACAGATTCCTTACCAGTAACCGGCAAAGCTTTAAGCAAACGCTCGCGAGCTTCGGAGACGCTCAGCATCGAGATCAACCTGGTCGCACACGGCGTGCCTCGAGGACGTTCGGGAGGCTCTCGACGCGGGTTAGCACGCGGCTCAATTGACCAATATTGTCTACGTTAAGAATTAGGTCGAAGGTGGCTTCGTTGCTTGGATCAACGTCAACTTTTACCTGGCTCATGCTAATGCCCTCGTCCGCGATCACGGTGGAGACGTCTCGCATCAGACCGCCACGGTCGAACGCCAATATGCGCACGGCAACGGGATAAGTGTTTTTTGCCTCGCCCCAAGAAACCTGCACCAAGCGCTCTTTATCCTTGACTCGCAAGACGTTAGGACAATCCTTGCGGTGAATGGTGGCGCCGCGGCCGCGCGTGATGTAGCCAACAATCTCGTCTCCAGGGACGGGTTTGCAGCACTTGCCAAAGCTTGTTAGCAGGCCTTTTACGCCTACGACGCTGATCGTATCATCGCCGACCTTGATCTCTTTGCGAGGTGCAACGATTTCAGCAAATTTCTGATCACGATCGCCGAGGTTGAGCCGCGAGATTAACCGACTAACCGAAACATCCCCGGTCCCAATATCCTCGTAAAGCTGCTCGGCGTTCTTTAATCCGGAATCCTTTGCTAACTTGTCGATATCCAGATCGGCCAGGCTCAGCCTGCGCAGCTCGCGCTCTAGCTGGGCACGGCCGCTGGTTACGTTTTGCTCCTCGTGCTGGCGTTTGAACCAAGCACGTACTTTCGAACGAGCCCGTTCGCTGTTAACCAGGCGCAAATTAGGGTTAAGCCAGTCGCGGCTCGGCCCGCCGCGTTTGGTGGTCAAAATCTCAACCTGGTCCCCGGTTTTCAGTTGATGATCCAACGAAACCAGCTTGCCGTTCACTTTGGCGCCGCGGCAGCGGTGGCCAACATCTGTATGGACATGATAGGCGAAGTCGAGTGGAGTGGCGCCCGTGGGCAAATCGATTATGTCGCCGCGCGGAGTGAAGGTGTACACCCGATCGCTGAAAACATCGGTCTTCATCGTGTCGACGAAATCGCCCGCGTCGTCCACGTCCTGCATCCAATCCATCAGCTGGCGTAACCAGACCACGCGGCGCTCGTATTCCTTGTCTTGAGGCTTGCCTTCCTTATAAAGCCAGTGGGCTGCGATGCCGTACTCCGCGTTCTCATGCATTTCTTTCGTACGGATCTGGACTTCGAGCGGACGGCCATCGTCGAAGATCACCGCCGTATGCAGGGATTGATAGAAATTGTCCTTGGGAGCGGCGATGTAGTCATCAAACTCACCCGGCACCGGACGCCAGTGCGTGTGGATCAGGCCGAGGACTTGGTAACAAGTTGGGATATCGTCGACGATGATGCGCACGGCGCGCACGTCGGTGACATTGTCGAATGCCACACCCTTTCGCTGCATCTTTGAATAAATTGAGTAAATGTGTTTGGGTCTACCTGAAATTTCCCCCTTGATGCCATCTTGAGCTAGTAATGCTTCCAGCCGCTTATCGATCTGTTCGACCTGCTTCTCCCGTTCGGAGCGGCGTTCGGCGAGATTGGCTGCGATCTGCTTATAGGTCTCCGGATCCGAATGCCGAAAAGCCAGATCTTCGAGCTCCCATTTAAGTTGCCAGATACCCAGGCGGTTGGCCAAAGGTGCAAAAATATCGAGAGTTTGTTTGGCGATGCGGGTACGCTTTTCCTCAGGCAAATAGCCGAGGGTGCGCATGTTGTGCAAACGATCTGCTAGCTTGATCAGCACCACACGCACATCCTCGCCCATAGCGAGGAAAGTCTTGCGCAGAGTCTCAGACGCCATATCGGCGCTGCGGCTGCGGTTTTCTTCGTCCCCGTCTTCGGCATTGAGTTTGCGTTTGCCTTTGCGCCCCCCGCCCGTCATACGCGAGACGCGCGGGAGCTGGCTCAGCTTGGTAACGCCGTCGACCAGCTTAGCGATCTCATCGCCAAATTCGGCCTGCAAATCGGCCAGGGTGACGCTGGTGTCTTCGACTGTGTCGTGCAGCAGGCCAGCGGCTACTACGACTGGGGGCACGTGCATTTCGGCCAGGATGATGGAGACGGCAAGGCAATGGTTGATATAGGGCTCGCCAGAGACGCGCTTTTGGCCCTTGTGCGCCTTGGCGGCAAAGCGATAGGCTCGCTCGAGCAATTCCTGATCGGCGGGCGTGTAACGCTGAGGAAGAACCTCAATGAGGCTGGTCAGCTCCATTTTGATTAGTATACAACTGCGAAACTGCGATTGTCTTTGCTCAACTCCAGGTTTAGCCGCGCATTGACCTGATTAATTGCGGATGGTAAACTCGGCGGGTTACTGGTCTCGTGGTGTAGCCTGGCTTAACACGCTGCCCTGTCAAGGCAGAGATCGCGGGTTCAAATCCCGTCGAGACCGCTGAGCAAAGCAAAATCCCGGCAAGCCCCGGGATTTTTTGTTACTAGTCTTTAGCCAGCCACGCTAAATATTCTTTAAAGTTAGCGACCCAGTAAGTGTAGGAATGGTCACCATCAGTAAACACAGATTCATAATCAACTCCCCAGCCGTCGAGGATAGCTGTAAAGATCTGAGCACGTTCAAGCATGTATGGGTCAGCGAAGCCCGTGTTGAAAAAGAAACTAGGTTGCTGGGATGCAGGTATTGCGTCCAGCCAAATCTGAATCTGCTGTTCTTCGCCCGCGATTGCACCACTTCCAAACAAGGCGGCGCTGGCGAACATATCTGGATGCTGAAGGGCGAGCCGATATGCGGGCGCTCCACCCTGTGAAGCCCCGGCAAGGGCACGGTGTTGGCGTTCTGCGAGCACCCGATAGTTGGCTTCGATGTAAGGCAAGACTCGCAGCAAGAAATTCTCGCCCTGCATGTCATTGTCAGTGTTATCTAAGCCGATAAGGATAAGGGGCGAGATCTCGCCTGAAAGAATCAGGTTGTCGGCGAGTTCGGCAACACCTGCGTTGAACGAATCGCTGGGTCCGCCGCTGCGTCCGGGGAATAAGTAGATAGCTGGATACAAGCGTTGGGGCTCATCCGCATAACAAGGCGGCAGATAAATTGTGAAGCGATGCGCTAGGCCGTTCTCGTTTTCAACACGAGCGGACTCGAGTATGCCGGGTTGATCGCAATGAACATCGCGACTCAAGACCTGATCTTGACAACCGGTTAGGAGCAACACTAGAAGCAACAATCGCTTCATTGATGCAGTTTAGCATGCAGGCTGAATGTATAATTCCCGCGCCCCATGCCCATCCCAAGCCCATTACACAGCCGCACCGCCCCACTGTGCATTACACAAGAGTGGCGCGATTGGTCGGGCTATCTTGCAGCGATCACGTATCAGCCCGCGCACGAGGTTGAATATTACGCTGTGCGCAACGCGGCCGGGCTGCTGGATGTTTCGCCACTGTACAAATACGAAGTGACAGGCCCCGACGCACTGCGACTGGTGAACCGGGTCATGACGCGAGACATTGCCAAATGCCGTGTTGGGCAGGTGATGTATTCGCCGTGGTGCGATGAAGATGGCAAGGTGATCGATGATGGCACGATTGCACGGCTGGGTGAGCAACACTTCCGATTGACCGCCGCTGATCCGAATTTGCGATGGTTCCAAGATGTTGGGTACGGGATGGACGCGGACGTACGCGATGTATCGACCCAATTGGCTGCGCTAGCACTGCAAGGACCAAACAGTCTGCCGATCCTGAAGATTCTTTTCAAAGAGGCCAAGCTCGACGCGCTGAAGTATTACTACTTGCTCCAAAGCGAATTCAATGGCACCCCAATTACGATCACGCGAACGGGGTACACCGGCGACCGCGGTTACGAGCTGTGGATCGCTCCTGACAAAGCGGCCCCATTGTGGGACAGGGTGATGGAGGCCGGCAAAAGTTACGGAATTATTCCGTTTGGTTTGGCGGCGCTAGACATTTTGCGGGTAGAGGCCGGATTGCTATTGATCGAGGTGGATTACACCTCCTCGCAGCACGCAAAAATTCCCGCGCAAAAATCCTCACCGTATGAGATTGGGCTGGGCTGGGCGGCCGACCTAAGCAAGGATGAATTCATCGGGCAGCGGGCTTTGCAAGCGGAGAAAAAAGCTGGCTCCCCGCGCAGCTTTGTCGGCCTCGAGGTCGACTGGAAAGATCTAGATCGTTTGTATGGCGCGGTCAATCTGCCGCCGCAGGTAGCGGGCCGCGCTAGCCGGATCGCAGTGCCGCTGTACGCGAACGGCAAACATGTGGGCCAAGCGACCAGCATGGTCTTCTCCCCGATTTTGAAAAAGTATGTGGCGCTGGCAACCGTTGAGAGTAGCTATGCACAAATGGGCAAGGAAATAGAGTTCGAGGTCACCGTTGAGTATGTGCGCGTTCGAGCTAAAGCAAAGGTGACCAAGTCGCTTTTCTACGAACCGCCACAAAAGAAGTCGGTCGCGCGTGGCTGAGACCAAGCGCTACGACGCGATCGTCATCGGCGGCGGGCACAACGGGCTGGTGAACGCAGCTTACCTGGCAAAGGCCGGGCTAAGCGTCCTGCTTCTAGAGCAGCGCCCGATGGTGGGCGGCGCCACGGTGAGCGAAGAGATCTATCCTGGCTTCAAATTCACCGTGTTCTCCTACGTAGTCAGTTTGCTGCGCCCGGAGATCATCCGCGAACTCGAACTGCCGCGGCATGGCTTAGCCATCCTGCCACTCGAATCGACGATCACTCCTCTGCCCGGCGGCGACTACATTTACCGCGGAACCGATCCGCACGAAACCTTCCGCAATATCCAGCGCTTCTCGCCGCGGGATGCAGAGGCGTATCGCGAATATGGTCACGCTATGTACCAAATGGCCAAGGCGGTCAAATATATTCTTAGTATCCGCCCACCTGACCCGACCTCACTTCATCCGAGAGAGTTGATGGCGCTGCTCAAGCTAGGGAAGCATTTCCTCAACTTGGATGAGCAACACATGTACACGCTAGCCAAGTTAATGACAATGAGCTCGGCTGATTTTCTGGAGGAGTGGTTCGAGTTCGATCCGCTAGTCGCCACACTTTCGGCGAGTGGGATCATCGGAACGTTCTTAGGACCGCGCTCGCCGGGTAGCGCTTATGTGTTGCTCCACCATTACATGGGCGAGATTGACGGCGTGTTTCGCGCCTGGGGCTTTGCCAAGGGCGGGACGGGTGGCGTGGCAGAAGCGATCGCCAGCTCTGCGCAAGAGCTCGGCGTTGAGATCCGCACGAACGCGAAGGTTGCCAAGGTCGCGACCCGCAATGGACGCGCCACCGGTGTGGTTTTGGAAAACGGAGATGAGTTCGAAGCCAAGCAGGTCGTGTCCAGTTTGGACCCGAAGCTCACCTTTTTGAAATTATTGGATCCAAAAGAGTTACCTAGTGACTTGGTTGGGTCAATTAGTAAATTTGAAACACAAGGTTCGTCGGGCAAAGTCAACCTGGCGCTGGATGCACTGCCGGATCTGGCCTGCCTGCCAGGCGAGGGCGTGCATTTGAAAGGCGCGATCTCGATCAGCCCAAGTGTGGCTTACATCGAGCGTGCATACGACCAGGCCAAGTACGGGCAGTTCTCAGAGAAGCCCTACATCGACATCATCATTCCCTCGATGATCGATCCGCAGATGGCGCCGCCGGGCAAGCATGTGATGAGCTGCTTTGTGCAATATGCGCCCTATCATCTTCGTGAAAGCGACTGGGAGGACCAGCGAGAAGCTTTTGGCGACGCGGTGGTCAACACGCTGAGCGAATACATCCCCAATCTAAAAAACATTATTTTGAATCGGCAGGTCTTGAGCCCGTGGGATATCGAACAGAAGATCGGCTTGAGTGGTGGGAATATTTTCCAGGGTGAGCTGAGCCTGAGCCAGCTTTTCTTTTTGCGCCCCAGCCCGGGTTACGCCCAATATCGCACCCCAATCCGCGGCTATTACCAATGCGGCTCCGGCACGCACCCCGGCGGCGGCATCACCGGGGCGCCGGGACGACTAGCCGCGTTTGAAGTCTTGAAAGACGCGCGCAAATGACGGATTTCGATTTCATTGTCATTGGCGGCGGGCACAACGGCTTGACCGCAGCGGCCTGGCTAGCGAAGGCAGGGCGCAGAGTGCTGGTGCTGGAGAAACGAGCGACCTTGGGTGGTGTTGCTGCGACTGAAGAATTGGTTCCGGGGTTTCATTTCAATATCGGCGCACCGGATGCGAGATTGTTGTCGCCTGCTGTGCTCGATGGGCTTGATCTCAAGAAGCACGGACTGGAATTTATAGAGAGTGAAATTGCGGCTTTTGCGCCGCAAGCCGACGGCCGCGGGCTGACGCTGTGGAACGGCGCGGAAAAAAACGCCAGCGAGATCAGCAGATTTTCCAAAGACGACCAGGCTTGGAAAGAATATTCTCGGCAAACCTCGCGCTTCGCCGGAGTGCTAGCAAAAATGGCCTGCTTGCGCCCGCCGACGATCAAAAATAATCCGCTCGGGCTGATGCTTGCCTGGGGACGGCTAGCGCTGCAGGTGCGCGCCCTTGGTGGACGCGACATGATGCAATTTATGCGCGTGCTGCCTATGAGCGGATATCAATACTTGAACGAACATTTTGAGACCGAGGCGCTCAAGGGTCTGCTTTCGGTGCCGGGCGTAACCGGATCAACGCAAGGACCGCGGGCAAGCGGCACTGGGTTTATGTTGTTCTACCAACAGATGGGTGCCGCCCGCCAGGTTAGTGGTGGCGTTGGCCAGGTCAGCGCGGCGCTTGCCAAGGCTGCGCAAGCGCGTGGAGCACAAGTAAGAACGAGCATTGGAGTAAAAAGGATTCTTAGCGAACGTGGTCGGGGCATTGGGGTTGAGCTGGATAGCGGCGAACAGATTAGCGCCAAAGCAGTTTTGTCAAACGCGGATCCGCGCACAACCTTCATGGACTTGCTTGGCGCCCCGCAGCTCGAGCCGCGCATCGTGCGCCGCTTGCGCGGCCTGAAGCTGCGCGGCAGCACGGCAACGGTGCATCTGGCTCTCAGCGGCCTCCCCGATTTCCCCGCGGCTGGCGGTGACCAAGCGCGGTTAACCGGCGATATCGTAATTTGCCCCAGCCTTGATTACGCAGAGAAGGCATTCGACGACGCCAAGCATGGGCGCATTTCTGCGTATCCGATCCTGATAGCGCGCATCCCCAGCTTGCTTGACCCAAGATTGGCTCCGACCGGCCAGCATACGATGTCAATTATTTTCCGATATGCGCCTTACAAGCTTGCGGAAAGCAATTGGGACGCTGAACGCGAGCGGTTGGGCGATTTGGCCGTTGAAACAATGGCGAAGTACGCCCCGAACTTGAAATCACTGATCTTAAATCGACGCGTGATCACGCCGCTGGATTACGAACGCGAATACGGACTCGCCGAAGGCAGCGAGATGCACGGGCAGATGGGCTTGGATCAGTTGCTGTTGCAGCGTCCGGTGCCAGGCTTTGTGGGCTACCGTAGCCCTGTGGACGGCTTGTACCTGTGCGGTGCGGGTGCGCACCCCGGTGGCGGAGTTACAGGCCTGCCAGGGTTGAACGCAGCCAAGCAGGCGCTAAAAGAAATTCGTTAAGGCAAGTACTCAGCAAGGTTAGTGCGAACGGTTTCAGCTTCAGAGACTTCTCCCCGCTCATCGTACAAGTAAGCCAACGTTAATAACCGTTCCGCAATATTCGGTGAAATGTCAGCGCGCACCAATTGGGGCAAAAGATCCTCGGGAAAGGCGCGGCGTTGAAAAACAAACCACGCATACGGGGTCCAGTCATACGAACCCCAGCCATAACTGCTCTCTGAAAGATATGAATCATATGCCTGACGATAAAGCGCCACAGCTGCCTGCTTATCGTCCCACATTATTGCAAGCTCGGCCCTGAGCAAGACGGCTTCCACCTTCGGCTGATTGCTGGCCGATTGCACCCAGATTGCTAACTTTAAATATTGATCAGCAGCAGTTAAATTTCCTTTTGCTATCGAGAGCTCGGCCAGGGCAATGTAAAGTTTTACGTCTTGGTCATTTAACTGCCGAGCTAGGCCAATTAGGCTTTCGGCCTGTTGCAACTCACCAGCTTGAATTAATTCACGGGCATGCGCAATCATTGAGCTGGCCGTTTCGCGGTCGGTTTCCGGTGTGGAAAGGTCAAGGTCAAAGTTATTGCGAACCTCCTCGCGTAGCTCGTTTTGGTTCCAAAAAACCGAGCCGACTATTTCAGGATTTAGCTCTAGGGTGCTCTGGTAAGCGGCCTTGGCCAAATTGGGATTCTGCTCCTCCTCATAGAGACCGCGGTTGAGCCAAAAAAGCCAAGACTCTGGAGCTAGATCTGTCGCGCTGAAAATGGCAGCCAAGGCTTGTTGCGATTCGTCGGCTTCAAAGTACAAACCCGATAAATTCGCCATGTTCAATGCGTATCCCGGTTCAAGCTCGATGCCGCGTTGATACGCGGCTAACGCTTCATCCAAGTAATTTGGATCCGCGACGGCGAGCCGCCCATACGCGTAGCCCGATTGCAGAGAATAGAAAGCCAGGTCGGGATCGAGTTGCGCGGCTGCCTCCATATGCTCAGCGGCAGCCAGCCAGTTACCTTGGAGAGAGTAGTCCACGGCAGCGTTTGCTTTTGCGTAGCCGCGCAAGGGATTTATGCTGAGTGCGGCACCCAAGGTAGCGGGAATCAAGAGCCAGAGTGGGTTAAAGCTGGCTTGTTTTTTAGCTGGCCGCGGCGAAGCGAGGAGTATTGCCACCATCACCGCAACAATTGCCCCAGCCGACAAAAAAGGGAGAAAGTGATCCACGAGGGAATGAGCACCGAACCCAACTAAGCTTGCCGCCAAAGCAGCGAATCGCGCCCGGCTCGCAAAGTCTAGCTTTTGCAACCTGGTCCAAGATTGGCGAATGACGGCCACAACCAAAAAGACGAACCCTCCAAAACCGATCAAGCCGCTTTCTGCGGCGAGATGGAAATACGTGTTGTGCGCATGCAAAAAAGGCCGGGCTGGTGGTGTCGACCAAATTTTCATCAAATAGGTAGGGTAGATCCCCGGTCCAGCCCCAGTCAGAGGATCGGCAGTAAAAGCCTCAAGCGCTGCCTGCCAGTAAATATCGCGTGCGTCCAACGTGGCGGCATGGGTGGCATCTCCCTGGAAATTGATCGCGCGCCAAATAAAAATCCCCGCGACCCCACCCAATAGCGTTACTGCCCCAAAAAAGAGGGTTCGCCGCTTCCACAAGGCCGCGAAAATTGCGCGGACGCGTTTCTTTGCAGGCTTTGAAACAACAAGCAGCCAAGCAGCTGCGAGCGCCATCAATCCAGCGCTCAAACCCAAAAGACCGCCGCGCGAACCTGTGAAATAGAGAACCAAAAAACTTGCCAGCAAGTAGCCCGCGATGAGAACGCGCGAGGATTTGTGGTTGGTCGTTAAGGCGCGGACCAGAGCTATCGGGACAAGTAGATTGATAAAGGCAGCCAGCAGATTCGCGTCCCCAAAAACACTAAACAATCGCTGTTTAAAACTTGGAGTAACGGTGAGTCCGTTTGTTAATTCGCGCCACGACGCCAGCAATTGCCACAGATCAGCCATGGCAAGCGCAAGAACGATCGCCCCGACAATAAGAAGGCATTTCTCAATTAATTCAACCGGCCAGCCTCGATGCAGAAGGTCAAGGGCAAAGTAAAAGATCAGCGCATAGACCAGCCACAAACTTGTGGGCGCCAGGCTGCGCCTTGGGTCATCCGAAAATACCAGGGCTAAAACCTGGGATAGCAGAAAAACGACGAGCGCGATCTCGATGCCAGAACGCGGCAGCCCAGCCCTCTGCCACAAGCGCCACAGCAACCAGCCCCCAAGTAACATGGTTCCAAGGATTGCAGATGCGACCATCAACTGAAAGCTGAGAAATCCAGTAAAGGTGCCCGCAACAAGAACCGCATAGGTCCACAGAAAAAAAAGGGCGACTTCTCGCCCTAAGTAAATCCAATTGGCGCGTTTCAAGTCGTCCTCAAAAAGCACCGCGCCCGCTTAATACGGTCCATACCGTTTTGAGCAGAATGAAAAGATCTAGCCCGATCGAGTAATGATGAACATAATAAAGATCATCTTCGGTGTTCAAGTGCATCGGCCGATCGCTTCGCCCGTTGACCTGCCACCAGCCAGTAAGCCCTGGTGGAACTGCAAAACGCTTGCGCTGCCAGGGTTCATAACGTTCGACGAGTGCTGGTAGTTCGGGACGCGGGCCGACCAAGCTCATCTCGCCTTTGAGCACGTTCCACAGCTGGGGCAGTTCATCCATGCTGCTGCGGCGCAGGAAACGGCCCACATTGGTGACGCGGTGATCCTCCTTACGTTTGTGGAGAGTATTTTCATTCTTCAGTCCCAGGCGGCGAGATTTGACATGCATCGTACGAAACTTCAACATCGTGAATACGCGGCCGTTCTCACCCACGCGCGGCTGAACGAAGAGCGCAGACCCTCTATCCTCAAGCCAGATCGCCAACGCCATTAGGAGTGACAGAGGCAAAACAAGCGGCAATAACAGGACGACAAGCAAGATATCGAACCCACGCTTGAGCAAACGCTGATAATCGTTTAGTGCGGGGGCACGCAAATCAAGCATCGGCAAGCCGACGAAAGTGTCAATTTGGGCGCGATGAAGGGCGATGGAGAAATAATCCGGAATCACCCAGGTACGCACAGGCAGGTCATGCAGTTCAGCGGCAAGCAAATTCACGCGTTGGTAATCGCGCCCTGGCAGCGCAAAGACCACATCATCGACACGCTTGCGCCGAATAATCTGGCGGGCTTTATCCAGGCCGCCAATTACTCGTTTACCCTTCAGCCGATCGTCCACGAAACCGATAAAGACGAGCCCAAATGGGATGTGTTTTTCGATCTGGACGCGCACGTCTTCACCCAGCTGCCCGCCGCCGACAACCAGGACGCGACGGGGCGAGGCACTAAAACCTCTTACGCGCTGCAGTGCACGCACAACCAAGCGCGCCACGATTAACCCGAGAAACGCCAGGCCAACAAATGTGATAAACAGCAGACGGGAAACATCACGAAAAGATAAGAACAAGGCTCCGGCTGAGGCAATAGCCGCCAATCCGCTCCCAAGCGTGAGGCTGCTCAATTCGTCGACGATACGCAAGTTGCGGCGTCCATCATAAACCGCAAAAAGCAACAAAACTGCCACCCAAAACAATGGGAATAATAAATACAAGACCAGCGGTGTTTGAGCGCTGCCCTCGGTTAGTGTTTGGGCAAAAGGCAATTCGTTCAGGCGCGGGCGCAACTCAACTGCAAGAGCAAGGGCGGTAGCTACCAGGACGGCATCTAACGCTATGGAGAACAAAGCGAAGTTAACAGAAAAACGCCTAAGCATGCTAGCTGCTCTTTTCTAGCGGATAGCTACGTAATCCAAGAAGTTGGCTGAGTGCAAGCGCGACAAATAAAGGATAACCGCTATATCTTCTCCATAAGCGGCGTGGCTCGCTGATCAAACGGAAAAGCCACTCAAGGCCAACGTTTTGCATCCATTTTGGCGCCTGGGCCTTGTTACCACTGATAAAGTCGAAAGCGGCCCCTACCCCCACCAAGATTTTCGAATTCAAGCTCGCCCGCATTTCGGCCATCCAATGTTCCTGTTTGGGGCTGCCCAAACCTACCCACAGAAAATCTGCGTTGCTTGCGTTGATTTCGCGAGTCATCTTCTCGATCTCAGCCATCGTCATGTTTCTAAAAGGAGGAGAAAAGGTGCCTGCTACTTGAAGGGCCGGAAATTTAATCAGCAGATTTGCTACCAATTGCTGAGCCACTTTTGGCTCGCCCCCGAAAAAGAAATGCCGCCAGCCTAGCAATTGACCTCGCTCGCAAATTTTCAGCATCAGGTCAGGCCCATAGACACGTTCAGTCTGATGGCCGCCTAGGCGAATCATCCAAACCGTGCCCATCCCGTCCGGAACAGTAAGCAAGCTTCGATTGAAGATGTCACGCAAGCGGCTATCGTCCCGGCAGGCCATTATGTTGTGCGCCGGCGCCAAGCAGACGTAGCCATTGCGCCCTTCCTCAATACTTTCTGAAAGGATCTGCACAGTCCTGTTCATATCGACTAAATGAACACCCACACCTAGAACACTAACGCGCTCCGCCATATCAGGACAAAAGAGTCTTGTAATCTACTTTTTCAAAAACATCGCAAGCCCCGTTTACCGTCGCATCAAGGATTCGCCTACCATCCTTTTCGAAGGCTTGCCGCGCAATAGCATAGGCGATCTCGGAGCGATGCAAATCCGGCAATTGCCAGCGGCTGCCAACCGGAAAATAATTGGGGACGAAGTGATCCTGATCAGCTCCCTCTCTGCGAACGGCCATGTTTGGCATTCCCTGGGTTGCGAAGCGATGATCCAGTCCGATCAATACAACTTCCTTAAACCCCATATAGTAGGCTAGCTGCAATGCGACATAGGTAACCGTACCGCCGCTTGAGATGGGCCGGGTCAAATCCCTCTGGAATTCGTCCCGCAGATTGAGGCGAGTGCGCAAATAAATTGAAGCCTTGGCGTTTTGAAACAGCAAACGGTGATTCCAATTCAGAAACTTTGGAATAGGGAGCTGACTGATTTCAGCCGCAAATTGGCCGAGGACGAGATCATTGATGGCCGCGTAGTAAGTAGTGGAAAAGCCCATCTTCTGGAAATTCAGGTAAATGCGGTTCATGCCAATTGTGATTTCCTTGGCCAAATGACCCAAGTCCATGTTCGCCAGACTGGGACCATTGGCGACAATTACACACCGTCCCTTTTTGTGAATGCTGCGAAAAGACTCTAGGTGGGCACGATTTTCCTGGGCCTCACTCCCGATCCGCCAGGCTAAGGCATGAGGCAGATCAAAGATCCTCCTTTGTACCGCTGACAAAATCCGACTAGAAGAAATTTCGCCCGGGCGAAACCGTTCTGTCGAATTCATTTAGTGTCCTGCCTGACCCGGTTAGCTATTATCGCAAGAATCTGCTTATCCTCCGGCTCGAGCCCCAGCAACACTAGGACTAGTGCGAAGACTGCGTAGGCAGCAACTCCCATGGCGCCGATTTGCAATATTGGCCCCCCGAACTGCCAATTGCTTAAAACCCATAAAACAACAATCATGGCAAAAGTGGCCGCGGCTCCTTTGAAGTAGTTACGGTCATATGGCCAAATTTGAACACGGCTCTTAACCTGGACCAATGCAAAAACGGACATCAAACTAAACGTGACCAATGTAGCGATTGCCGCGCCCGGTAAACCTAATGTAGGGATGAGCAAAAGATTTAGGACTATATTTACAAAAAATGAAAAGCCGGAGATCGCAAGCCAGCTTCGCTGGTTATTGGTCATGATCAAAAAATGCTCAATTGCTCCGGTCGCCGAGTTAGCCAGTTGCGCGTAAACAAGGACCGTAAGGCTTAATGCTCCGGCAACGTAGCTTGTTCCGAATATAAATCCGAGCGCATTTTCAGCAGTCAGCAGAATTACAACTGCGGCTGGCAAACTTAAATACAACACCCAGCGGGTGCTTACGCGAAATAAATCTTCCAAGCCCTTCCGATCATTGTTGGAATGCAGTTTGGCGATCATGGGAGCAACTATGATCTTAAAAGCGCTCAGAATAGTTACAAAGAAAACCGAAAAGAGCGAGATTGACTGATAAATGCCGGCGGCTTCCTCGGATAGGAAGTAACCAACAAGGATTCGGTCGACAATAAGAATCGCGGTGGCAAAGATTGTGGCCGCTCCAACGGGAAGCGAATTGGCAAGCAGCTTGCGCGCTTCTGGAAGCCGCTTGTCGGCGGCGAATAGGCCGAAGCCAAACAGCCTCCCCACAGACAAGATGGCCAGCCCAAATCCGACTACAAAAGAAACAACGCTCGCCATTACCGCTCCGGCAAGCTGCAGGCCGGTAACAAAAAGCAAGGCGATCAAAAGCAAATTGACCAAAGGCTGAGCTATCTCTTCGGCCAGGATGCCATAGCGCATCCACTGAGTAACGCGGGTCGCGGAGGCAGCCACTTTCAATCCGCTAGCGAAGGGTATGGCGTAGGCTAAACCCTGCAGCACGGGCGCAAAATCCGGTTTGCCAAAGATAGACGCGATCCACGGCGATGCTAAAAAGACAACCGCGCCAGCAATCGCCCCGACGAGGAAGGTTATGACCAATGAGGTTGTAACTAATCTACGCGTGGCAACCTTATCGCCCGGCCATTTTGCTGACGCAGCCTGGATGATCCCGTTGTCCAAACCAAGGGGCAGCAAGATCGTCGCTACGCGAAGGATATTCCAGCCGATGGCGTACAAACCAAAAAGCGCCGGCCCCAACCAGCGGGCAAGCAACACCTGGCCAAGGACGTGCAGTGCGCGACCGAAAAGCTTGCTCAGTAAATTGATCCCAGCTCCTTTGCCGAGGATTCGCGCCTGTTTCCGTTGTTCAGTTGTTCGGTTTTTCATTCCAACCCGGAGGACTGCAACCAAAAAACAATTTCTTCGGAGTTAGAATCAAGACCTTGGTTTTCGTAATAATTCGCCAGCCAAATGAAACCGTCGCGCATTTCTTTGGTGCAGTCTGGCCTGAGGAACCCGGGAATCAAGTCGAATGGCAAAAAGCTGCGATGGTAGACGGTAATGTAATAGTCCCTTGAGAATGTTGGGGAGAGAGCCCAAGCGGTAAAAGCGCGTTCGCGCCAAATCCTTGCGTCATTTAGCTTCCCAAGATTCTCAGCCACAAGCGCAGCCCAGGCCAGAACACGGGGAGATTCACCATCAAGGAAGACGGCGGTTCTGGCAGAGATCCAGGCGCGTTCAAATTCGCCCTGTCCTTCCAAGAGCATTGCCCACAGCGCGTAGAACTCGGCATCGGCTCGTGAAGCGGCTTGTGCGGTCACCAAGTGGTCTTCGGCCAAATCAAGATCGCCTTCAGCCAGAGCTTGATAAGCTTCCAGCTTGTTTAATTCGATCGCGTCCAGCTTTGACAGGTCGATATCCTCCCAAGCGTTTTGCAGTATTGGAGAGTCTGAGAAGTACGGGCTTATAGAAATCCAAGGATCACTTTCAAGAGCGCTGACAAGGTTTTGGTGGGAGGATTCAGCTTTGCCCATTTCATCAAATAGAACACCGAGGTTCAAGGCGAACAGTGCATTTCGAGGCGCGGCGTCCATTGCCGTCTCAAATGACCTAACGGCCGCCTGGCTGTCCCCAAGCTGCAGCTGCATGGCGCCAAGATTAGCCCAGTGCAGCGGCCAATATGGATCATGCCTAAGTCCATTTTGCGCGACCTCCACTGCGATGTCCACATTGCTTGGATCACGTTGCATATATGCCAGATAAGCTTCGGAGAGTCCACACTGAAAATCGTAGAAGCTTTGAGTCTGCGCGAGTTCGGACGCCAGACAAATTTTTTCGCTGCCTGAGTGAAGATCTCCACCGGCCCAAAGCTGTAAACCTTGCTGAAACTCGCTGCGCCCCTTTTCAACGTAAGAAGCCCCGGAGAGAAATAGCACAACGCCAACAAGCAATAGCACTAAAGGAATGACATTACTTTTACCTGCCCGCCTGGATACGGACTCGTGCCCAAAAATGAGGGACAAAAGTATTAGCGCGCAGACCGAATATAAAGGATTGCGAAATAAATAATCAGCAAACCCGTGCGCTAATATGGCCGCGCTGGCCCCAGCATAGCTTGCCAACCTAGCTCTTTGGGTCAAGTTAGTTGCATTGGATCGCCAGGCGCGAAGAAATACTCGAACAGCCATTACGACGAATGCGGCTGTCAAAGCGAGACCTACTGCTCCCGTTTCCGCGCCGAGCTGCAGCCAAAGGTTGTGCGCTTGAGGCGGCAGCCAGCCGGGTGGCGCACCAATTTTCTGCGCGTAAAAGACTGGGAATGAATCCACTCCGTTTCCTACCACAGGGGATCGTCCCCATATATCTACTGCGCCCGCCCATATATCTTGCCTGCCTGAGAGCAAGCCTCTGTGCCCCGGAGTATTTTGAGCCTGACGCGTAAAGAGAACTACAAGCAACACGCTAGCCACTGCGCCTAACAAAATAAGGTATTTTGTTTTTGGCTTTTGGATCACCGTCAGGATCCGTTTTGGCTTCGTTGCGATTTGGCGCAACTGGGGTATGAAGTAAAGGAACAACGTCACCCCGATAGCCGCGATCCCCGAAATCCATCCGGCCCGCGAGGATGTGTAGTACGCGACTGATAAGAAAAAGATGCCGAGAGCAATCCACCCACCCTTTTGCCAGGAGCCGCTTGCTCTCAGCCCGCGGACTAGAGCCAGTGGGATGATCAAGTTGACGAATGCAGCGACATGATTCGGCCCGCCTAGCAGAACACCTGGCAGCCTCATGCCAATGGGAGAAACAGAAAAAATTGATCCGCTTATCTCCAACCAGCGTGCATAGAACAAAAGCACCGGAATTAATTCAACCAGTGCAAAAAAGGTAATTGTGAAGAGAAGGGCATTTTCCCAGCCCACAAACGCATTCGCATTTACCAAAGAGAGCGCCACAAGCAGGAAAACAAAGAAAAGCAGGAGGCTGACCAGCACACCTTCAAGGCTATAAATAGCCAAGGGAGTTACATAGAGAAGGCCTGCCAGATAAATCACAAAGCCAAAAGGAATGAGAGATTGGGGTGCGTAGAGACGTGAACTAAACCCGTTACGCCGGGTGTTGAAAAACGCCCAGCCGGCTAAAGGTAGCAAGCCCATTGCTTTTATGTAAAGCGACGTTGGAGCTAGCGTGCCCCACAGCAAAGCGACATAAACTAATAAGAAAGCCCCGGCAACGAAATTTGCTGTACGCGTGAATCCCATCTATCGACTCAATAATTGTATTCTGCTTGTCTGTTCCACCCTCGAATTTAGAGCTACTTAGTTCAGCGAGTCGCTATCTGGTCAACGGCTCTCGAGCGGGATCCAGTGTTTATCGGTTTCACCGATATATTGCGATTGCGGGCGGATGAGCCGAGCCGCGGCGCGCTGCTCGAAGCAGTGCGCTAGCCAGCCCCCGACCCGCGCCACTGCGAAGGTCGGCGAGAAAATGCCGGTTGGTAAACCGAGGCCGTGGAGCAAGAGCGCGGTGTAAAACTCCACGTTGGTTTGCAGATTGCGGCCGGGTTTGTGCTCCTCGAGCATGCTTAAGGCAACCTTCTCTACATCGAGAACAAGATCATAGAATTTCATATCGCCGTCGGCTTCGTAGAATTCACGTGCCGCTTTGGCGAGAACATCAGCACGCGGATCGCGGACTTTGTAGATGCGATGGCCGAAGCCCATCAGGCGCTCGCCGGCGGCCAGCTTTTTGCGCAACACGGCCTCGGCTTTGCTGGCATCGCCGATCTCGAACACCATGTCGAGGGCGGGACCAGGCGCCCCGCCGTGCAGCGGGCCCTTGAGCGCTCCGATGGCGCCGACAATAGCTGAAACGAAATCGGACGCAGTAGAAACAATCACCCGCGCCGTGAATGTGGACGCATTGAGACCGTGATCGATCACGGTGTTGAGATAGGTTTCGAGCCCTCGTACGCGAGCCGCGCTGGGCGCTTTGCCTTCAATCATGTACAAATAATTGGCGGCATGGCCCAGCTTGGGATCTGGGGCGATGACGCGCTTGCCATGCGAGAGGCGCCAAGCTGCGGCGACAACCGTAGGGAAGGCAGCCAGCAACCGCTGCGCAAGCCACTGATCTTGATTTTCCTTCGGCGAATTCAAACCCAATGTGCCGACCGCTGAACGCAATGCATCCATCATGTTGAGCTTTTCTGTTGCGATGGCTTTGAGTAATTTGAGAGTTGGTTCGGGAAGTTCACGGAGTTTTGCGAGGGACTTGCGGAAGTCTTTGAGTTCTTTTTCGTTGGGCAAGCGTCCGTTCCAGAGCGTAAAGACCATTTCTTCGAAACTGGCTTTGTTGGCAATGGTTTCTAGCTTGAAGCCGCCGATAACGAGCTCGCCAGCCAGGCCATCGACTTTGCTCAGCTTGGTTTGGGCGGCCACGATGCCTTCGAGGCCGGGCACATATATGTTGGGTGTAGACATTGAGCTCCTGAAAGTGAAGACTGGTTTGGAATGATTCTAATCCCAAGTGCACTACAATGCGCGCCATGAAACCTCTGTCTTGGGCGCGATTGATGGCGCTGACCGCGTTCGGGTTTGCGCTCACGTTAGTGAGCAACACGCTCGACCCAGCCATCTACGGGCACACCATTCTTGAGATCGCGCCCGACAATCCAAATACGATTCTAGGTTACGCAACCGCGGCTGGTTCGATCCTGTCGATCTTTCTCGCGCCCGTCATCGGCGCGATGAGCGACCGGACGAGGTCGCCGTGGGGCAAACGGGTTCCGTTTTTCATTGCCGGCGTCCCGATCATTGCGGTCGCATTGCTCGCGATCGGTTTCGCGAACAGCGTACCGATATTCGTAGCAGGAGTGCTGCTTTATCGCGTAGGCGATTATCTGATCTTCCCGATCTGGGAAGCACTCTATCCTGACCAGGTTCCCAGCCAGCAGCGCGGTCTTGCGGGCGGAATGAAAGCCTTCTTCGATATCCTAGCCCTTGTAGCTGGGCGGTTAGCACCCGGCGAGCTGATGGCGCGGGCTGTAGAAGGCGGTGAGAGCTACGTGTTTGCGGCGGTCGCATTGCCCAGCGT
>JANWHN010000016.1 GCA_025450445.1 Anaerolineales bacterium
CGCGGCCCGATGGGCGAGCCGGTGCTGAATCTGTACGGCGAAGCCAAGCGTCTGGCCGAAGAGCGCGGCATCGACCGCTGGTCGATTAGCCTGAGCCATACCCACTTGCATGCGATTGCCATGGTGGTCGCTCACTAGCAGTTGCTTGACAAATCCACCAAAAATCACCTGTTCCGACAAATTAATGCATTAATTAGGGGGTCACAGCCAATTGAATAGCTGTAGGGGGAGAAATCATGTTCTTAAAAAGCGCCAGGCATCTGCAGGTTTATAATCTCGGTTCCCCAAAAACTGAGACATATACAGGAGTCTTGAATGGCTAAATGGTTTATTCGCATCGGTCTTGGCTTGCTTGCACTGCTCGCCGCTGTGCTGCTTATCGGCGCAGGCGTTGTTTACTTTTCTATTGATGATTCTTACCCGCAAGTCGATGGCGAGATCCAGCTGGATGGGTTGAACGCCCCGGTGGATATATATCGCGACCAGGCTGGTATCCCGCATATTTACGCCACCACGGAGCACGACCTGTTCTTTGCGCAGGGTTATGTGCATGCCCAGGATCGCTTCTGGCAGATGGACTTTCAACGCCACGTTGGCTCTGGGCGATTATCTGAATTGCTGGGCAGCGCCACTATTGAGACCGACACCTTTTTGCGCACGATGGGCTGGGAACGAGTAGCCCGCGCGGAACTTGAGAACTTAGATCCCCAAGCGCGAGCCATGCTCGAAGCATACGCAGAAGGGGTCAATGCCTACATTGCTGAGCACAAGGGCACCGCTGCCAGTCTCGAATATTTATTCCTGAATCTTCTCAATAGCAATTACGAACCCGAACCGTGGACGCCGCTCAACACGCTGGTCTGGGCAAAGGCCATGGCCTGGGACCTGCGCGACAACATGGATGCCGAGATCGAGCGCGCCATTTTGCTCAATCAATTCCCCGCTGAACGCGTCGCCGAACTCTTCCCTGCTTATCCGGATGAAGCCCCGATCATCGTGCCCGATTTTGTGATCAGTGACTCTTCTGCTGCTCAACCATCGACTCCAACATCGGCAACCGCTTTACCCAATGAAGCATTGGCTTTGTTCGAAGGAGTTGACAACCAGATCGCAGTTCTGGATCAAATCCTTGGTGGCAATCCTGAAGCTGAACTTGGCTCGAATAGCTGGGTCATCTCCGGCGATCTTTCTGCCACGGGCGCGCCGCTGATGGCAAACGACCCGCATCTGAGCGCGAGCATCCCATCTATTTGGTATCAGAACGGTTTGCATTGCCGGCCGGTCGGACCCGATTGCCAGTTTGAAACCGTTGGCGTCTCGTTCGTGGGCGCGCCCGGCATCGTCATTGGTCACAACGCGCGTATCGCGTGGGGTATGACCAACGTCGGCCCAGATGTAATGGATCTCTTTATCATCAAGGTCAATCCCGATGACGCCGATCAGTACGAAATGAATGGTGAGTGGGTTGACATGCAAGTAGTCACCGAAGATATTGTGGTGGCAGGTGGCGACAATATTGCGCTGCCCGTTCGGATCACCCAGTTTGGCCCGATCATCTCGGATAGCTACGGTGATCTGGCAGATTTCGATCAGACCGCCGGCATCGAGCTGCCCAAGAACTACGCCATCGCTCTGAGCTGGACCGCGCTGGAGCCTGGGCAAACATTTGAGTCGATCTTCCGCATCAATCGCGCCCAAAACTTCGCCGAGTTCCGCGAGGCGGCCAGCTACTTTGTTGTGCCCTCGCAGAATCTTTTATATGCAGATGTTAATGGAAATATCGGGTACCAAATGCCGGGGCGCATTCCGGTGCGCGCCGCTGGCGATGGCCGCTTGCCGGCGCCCGGCTGGACCGATGAATACGCTTGGACGGGCTACATTCCCTTCGAAGAATTGCCTTACGCACTAAATCCAGCTTCAGGATACATCGTCGCCGCAAACAACGCGATAGTCAGCGATGCCTATCCGTATCAAATTACGGATCAATGGGACCTGGGCAACCGCGCAACCCGCATCGTAGACATGATCGAGGCGGCCAATGGGCCGATGGACGCGGCCTATTTTCAAATGATGCATGGCGACAGCCTGAACCTTGGCGCGCTCGACATGATTCCGTATCTAGCGGATCTCTCTTTCGATGACGGAAGGCTGACTGAACTCCGTGATCGAGTGTTGGCCTGGGATGGCCGGCAATCGATCGATTCAGTGGGCTGCGCGGTGTTCAACGCGTTCCTGATGAACTTGCTCGCCCAAACGTTCCACGACGAACTTCCCGAGGACTATTGGCCGGGTGGCGGCAATCGCTGGTACGCGGTCTACGAAACCTTGCTAGCCGATCCGCAGAACGCCTGGTGGGATGATGTCAACACGAGCGAAGTTGAGAGCCGCGATGACATTTTGCGCAGCTCCTTTGCTGCAGGAGTAGCTGAGCTTGAAGGCCGGCTGGGCAGCGACGCCAGCCAATGGGTGTGGGGCGACCTGCACACGATCACCTTTGTGCACGGCGTGATGAGCGACTTCCCCGTGATCGATGGCTTGTTCAATCGTGGTCCGTTCGCCAGCTCAGGCGGCAGCTCGCTGGTGAATGCAACCGCGTGGGAAGCGAACAACGGCGACTACACCATCGGCACATTGCCATCGAAACGCACCATCTTCGATATGGGTAACTGGGAAAATTCGCTGCAGATCAACATCACCGGCCAATCGGGCCATGCTTACGCAGATCACTACATCGACCTGGCTGAAGTGTGGGCGAATGTCGAATACATGCCGATGCATTGGGACTTTGCTGCAATTGAAGCTGACGCTGAGGCACACTTGCACCTGGTGCCATAACTAGAATCAAAAACGAACCGCGCAAGCGGTTCGTTTGTTTACTTTGCAATTGCGCGTTTGTGACGCAGCCGCTCGCGTAAAAGTTCGAAGATCGGGGGTAAGACAGATAGAAAAACAATGGCCAGGATCACGTACGTGAAGTTCTCCTGCACCGCGGGAATGTTGCCGAAGAAGTATCCGAGGCCGGTGAAAATGCCGACCCACAGCAATCCGCCGGCGATGTTGTAGAAAATGAAATTGCGATAGGTCATCGCGCCCACACCGGCGACGAAGGGAGCGAAAGTGCGAATGATGGGGATAAAACGCGCAAGAATGATCGTCTTGCCGCCATGTTTCTCGTAAAAGGCATGTGTGCGATCAAGATATCCCTTTTTCAGGAAGCGCACATTCCCGCTGAATGCGCGTGGGCCAATGGCTTTGCCGATCGCGTAATTTACGCTGTCGCCCACAATGGCTGCGATGGAAAGTAAAGCGAAGATTGCCCAAGGGTTAAGCAATCGCAGGCCTGCAAAAGCACCGGCGGCAAAGATAAGCGAGTCGCCTGGGAGAAACGGGGTAACCACAAAACCAGTCTCTGCGAAGATGATCAGGAATAAAACCGCATAGGTCCAGGAGCCATAATCAGCGATGAGCAGACCAAGATGTTCGTCCAAGTGGAGGAAATAGTCGACGAGGGTAAGAATAAACTCCATAGCTGGGTTTTTGACTCCTAGGTGGATGGCAAGCCGGAGAGTATACCCGTCATTTCTTTGGCGCAGGTTTAGGCGCCAAGCGTTGCCCGAAGAAGGCGATGATCGCAATTGAACCTGCACCAATAAGAACCAGGATAACGAGCGAAACAAAGGGGAGATCATAAGGAAGAAATTGGCTGGCTTCTGAAGTTGCCATTGAAGAGAATGAATTGGCGATCACGATCCCATTCCAGATGCCGTGCACCACGACGCTGAGGAGATAAATGCCGAACAGCGATAAGTACTTTCCCTCGTTCCTGGCGCGCACGAGCGCCCAGCCCATCAATCCGGCAGTGGCCATATGGAAAGCCGTGGCCCCGACGCGCAATGTAGTCACGCCCGCCCAATGCTCAATGGTGGCGCCGGACAGCAAATTCTCGAACAAGCCAAAACCGGCGCCACCCAGCAAGCCGATGGCGAAACCCTCGGCGGGTCGCAATGGCCGCGACCACATCAGCAGCCAAACCGCGGCCGGCTTGGCGATCTCCTCCACCAATGGCACGGCGACGGAGAAGAAAATGAGGACAAATGTCAGCACGGCCGGCTGATTTAGCAACTCGGACAAAGAATCCAAAAGTTGCTCCGGATCATTTTGAAAACGGTCGAGATCTGTTTGCAAAGTCTCCAAAGCGTTGGCGAGATCGGGGTTGAAGGCAATGAAGAAAGCAAAAACAAAGAACAGCAAAATGGCGGCAAGAATTTCGAGGGTAATAGCCAATGCCGGTGCGAGGGTTAGACCGCTGGCTAATCCGCCAGACAGAGCTTGGGCGGAGTTGATCCTTAGTCTGCGAATCCCGAGCCAGGCAAAGCAGGCCATCGGCAAACTAGCGGCGAGCACGTGCAGCGGCGGCAGAGCAAACCAAGCCGAGCCGCCTGCAACTGCGCTGGCATGGCCGGCAACGAGGACAACTGCGAAGATCAGGATCAATAACGGAATTAGCCAAGCCCCGCCAATTCTGAACTCACGTAGTGGTCGCTTGGCTAGAAGAGCGAGGCTATACGCGGCCGAGGGCAGCAGAAGCAAACCAGCCCAGAATAGGGCTGCCGAGGCCAGGAACAGATCGATTGCGCTGGGATCTGAATACAGTGCGATCTGATAAAGGCCATAGACTGCGGAGCCCAATGCACCGGTCCAATAGAAGGCCAGGGCGAGACTGCTGCCGCCGAATTGGAGGATGCTGATCCAGTCGGTTTTGGTTTTACCGGTTACTTTTTTGGCCATGCTGGTTATGGCCGCCTTGAGTTGCGAAGCAACTCAAAATCGTCGGCGAAGCCGACGATAGGACTCAATGGACCTCGATGGTGACATCGAGGATCAGATCACCCTGAGGAAGATCGGCGGCCTGGGATGGATCGCGCGGGGTCAGGCTCTCCGCCACGTCCATGCCCTGGATCACTTCGCCGAAGATGGTGAATTGGCCGTTGAGATGCTCGGCAGGTCCGAAAGTAATGAAGAACTGGCTGCCGTTGGAGGTTGGCCCAGAATTGGCCATGGCCAGCAAACCGGCTCGATCAAAGACGAGATTGGGATCGGTTTCGATAGCGAATGAATAACCGGGGCCACCGTAGCCCGTGCCGGTTGGGTCACCAGCCTGGGCTACGAAACCAGGGAGGACACGATGGAAGCTGACATTGTCGAACCAGTCATTCTCAGCCAGGAAGACGAAGCTGTTGACAGCCATCGGAGCGACATCGGGAAAGAGCTCGACGACGATCTCGCCCTTTTCTGTGTGCAGCGTGGCGGTGTAACTTGCGCCGGGTTCGAGAGCCATCGTTGGGCACACTTCGAACTGGCGCGAGCGCAGCATTTCAAGCTGCAGGATGGCGTCGAGGCTGAAGACATCCTGCGGACCAATATAAGGAATTCCGTTGTTCAAAATAAACGGAGTACCAGGAATTTGCAATTCTTGTCCCTCGGCCCATTTATCTTGGGCGAGCTGCTCAAGCTCCGGGTCGTGCAAGTCCGCGATGAATTGAGCAACGTCCAATTCCAAGGTGGAGGCAGCCTCAATAAGCCAGGCCTCGAAATCTTCCGGGGTCAGCGTGGTCCAGTTGGCTTGTTCTGCAAAAAGCAGATCATGCATCTCCCAGAAGCGATTCTGGCGACCGGCTGCTTCGGCGGCCTGCAAGCTGAGCGCGGCTTTGTCGTGCAGAGGCTGCTCCGGCGTTCCGATCAATGGAAAATGGCGGTAGACCACGCGCAGATCATTGGGGTAACGCGCTTCGAGTTCAAGCAGGACTGCGCTCAACTCTGCGCAAAACGGGCATTGGAAATCGGCGTACTCGATCAGCGTGACCTGCGCGCTCTCGGGGCCGCGCTGCCAATCGGTGACGGTTGGTTGCTCAAATGGCGAAGTCGACAGGTAGTTTTCGCGGTCGGCGCTGTTCACCGCGGTGCAGCTCGCCGCAGGCAGGCTGGCTTCGGTGACGATGCCTTCGATGGTGGGTGTCGGATTTGTGGTGGGAAGCTGGCCGCCGCAGGCGGTCAGCAGAAAAACGATCAGCAGGAGCGGAGTAAGTTTCGACATAAGAACGGGATTCTACCAGCCGGCTTATTCGAGGCTCGCGAGGACATCGAGCAGGTCTTGAAAGGAGGTCAACGGCATCATGCGGGAGATGAATTGCTCGAGTGAATCGCTGCGCGCCCGCAACTCGCGCACAGCGGCGCCGACCGGATCTTCGCCAGCAGCTCCGACCGGAGAATCGGCGTAGCTACCATAGAAGGCGAAATAGGCTTGGTTGAGTTTGCGGATGGCGTAGCCGTGATCCCAAAAGAAGAGGCGGCGGGTTTCCATGTATGCCTCTGCTTCTTCAACTTCGCCCGCCGCCAGCAATTCGTCGA
>JANWHN010000017.1 GCA_025450445.1 Anaerolineales bacterium
AGCATCAATTCAAGGTTCAGCAAACTGAGATCACGCGTCTTGAATTCTCGGCCAAACGCATGCTGATCTGGGGACGTATGCACGACAACGAGAAGCTAATCCGGCGAGCCAAGTCGATGTACAAGCGCATCGAGAAGATGGAGAAAGTGGAGAAGCCCGTTTCGGATCGCAGGGCGATGGGATTGGAACTGGCTGGCTGGCGCGGCAGCAACAAAGTGCTCGAGCTGCAAACTCTGCGCAAAAGTTTTCCGAACCCGGATGGCAAAGGCAACCTGGATGTGCTGCGTGGTTTGGACATGACTTTGTGGCACCGCGAACGGGTGGGGTTAGTTGGTCCCAACGGTGCAGGCAAGTCTTTGCTGTTTCGCTTACTCCTCGGCGAAGAGACTCCAGACGCTGGCGAGATCAAGATGGGGCCGAGCATTCAGGTCGGTTATTACGCCCAGGAGCATGACACCCTGGATTATTCGCAGAGCTTGATCGACGTGGTGCGGCGCTCGGTGGCCCGCATGTCAGAGCCGCAGGCGGTTAAGCTGCTCGATAAATTTTTGTTCGCTTATTCGCAAATGCGCAGCCAGGTCAGCACGCTCTCCGGCGGCGAGCGCAGCCGGCTTCAGTTGATCTTGATCATGCTGAGCGGAGCGAATTTTCTGCTACTGGATGAACCGACGAATAATCTAGATATCCGCTCGGCGGAAGTGCTCGAGCAATCGCTTGAGGATTTCGAAGGCAGCGTATTGGTGATCTCCCACGATCGCTATTTCCTGGATCGGGTTGCGACGCGAATCGTGGAATTGGAAGACGGAAAGCTGACCGATTACCCGGGCAGCTACAGCGACTACGAGGCGGCTAAGGCGCGGTTGGAGCTGGCGAGTCTATAACGGGTGTTGCGTCTGGCGAAGATTGTCGGCCCAGGCGCATGAAATCTTTTAATTCTGGCAGCACGAAGAAGATAGCCAGGGCCAAACCCAGAAGCATGCCGCCCAGTGATGCAAACAAAGCTGGGATCGGCGCCCACTCGATCAGCGCGTAAACTAATATTCCGCCTAGTAAGGTCGCGATACCGGTTCGTAGCAGCGTCGCGCGGCTGCGGGCCAATCCCGGGAAACGACGCGCCAGAAGCCATAGGAGGACCAGGGCTTCGCCGGTGAATGCGATCGTTCCCGCGAGGGCGATACCGCCGGCGCCGATGGCTTGAGTCAAGATAATGGCAAGAACAATAAATATTCCGGTATTGATCGCCGCCGCGTATAGGGGTACTCTGGCTTCTTGCTGCGCGTAGAACGAGCGCGAGGCGATCTCAAGCAAAGCATGGCCGGTTAGCCCAGCCAGATAAAGGCGAGTGACCCAAACAACCAAAGCAACATCGCTGGCGCTGAAGGCAGGGAAGGCGCGGGCAATCAATGGCTCTAAGCCGATTGCCAACAGGACGGCTGAAGGAATTGTCAGCGCCAAAATAGCGCGCACCGCGCCATTGACCGTTTCGCTGAATTTATCCCTGTCGCCGCGGTTGAACAGCTCAGAGATGCTTGGCAGCAAGGCGATCGCCACAGCGCTGCCCAATAGGGTCTCAGGAACTTGCATGATGAACCAACCGAGATTGAGCGCAGTGATGGAGCCTTCGGTTAAGCCAGAGGCGAGATTGTCGCGGGCTACGAAATAGACCTGGATAAAGAACATGGTCAGTACGCGCGGCCCCATAAGCCATAAAACCTTGCGCACACCTGGGTCGCGCAACCTGACCACTGGCTGCCATTTGAAACCATATCGCAGCAATCCTGGCACTTGGATTCCCAGGTGCAGAAGCGAGCCAAGGATTACGCCGTAGACCAATCCATGCACGCCTAAGCCGTAAGCGGGCAGGGTGAAACCGGATATCGTATAACCAACTGTCGGCGCAAGGACCAAAGCGCCGAAGATCTGACCGATGTTGTAGAGCGCGGGCGCCAGAGCCGGCAGAATGAAATGCTGGTTGGCTTGCAGGCCAGCCATGGCGAGACCGCTTAGCGAGAAAACGATAATGGCGATCAGGTCTAAGCGCATAAGCTCAACTGAAAGCGCTTTTTGGTCGGGCGGGAAGCCTGGGGCGATCAGGTTGCTGATGATCACCGGGGCAAGAATGGCGACGACTACTGCAAGGGCGGCGGTGACGATGAAAGCCAGGTTGAGGATACGCACAAAAAGCTTCCAGGACTCGGCGCGACCCTGCTTTTCCATGTATTCGGATAGCACCGGGATCAGCGCGACTCCGAGCGCACCGCCCGAGATCAACGCCGAAAGCAGATCCGGGATGTTATTAGCAGCGTTGAAGACGTCCAACTCATACGACAGACCGAATTGGTTGTTGATGATGAGCTGGCGGACAAAAGCAAATACCTTATCAATGCCAAAAAAGACGGCAATGATGATTGTTGAGCGAGCAAAATGTGTCATTTTTTGGATTGTGGGGCGAAAAAATTGTAACATGCTGAAATTTCAGCTTGCAATTGACAAGGGTCGATCTTTGTTATAGACTAGGCCCCTGTCGGTCTGCCTCTGACGGAGGCAGATTCTTGCGTCTGGCCCTCTTGCCCCAATAATCTTTATTCTTCCCTATCTGCGGATAGAGGAAATCTTTGAGCTTCTCACGAAGCTAGAATTGGCTTGTTTATGCAAACAGGGTCTGAATTTATTGATTTGAAATATGTAGTTTCGCAAAGCCGCTGGCGCGGTCTTTGGCGCTTGCTGCAAGGGCAATACGCAGCTTACGGTGCCGCCGCGCTCAGCCTTGGCATCTCGGCGCTGTGTCGCTCGAGCGTTTATCTTTTGCTTGGCTACTTTATCGACAACGTGCTTGGCACGGCGAACTTCAGCCGCCAGGTCCCGTTGGTCGCGCTCTGCTTCATCGGTCTGGCAATTGTGCAAGGCATCTTCACCTACCTAAGCGGTTCGCTTTCGGGTCGTACCGGTGAGCGCGTCGCTCAGCGGCTGCGCAACTATCTCTATGACCATCTCCAGCGCTTGAGTTTTGCCTTTCACGACAAGACCAAGACCGGTGAACTGATCCAAAAGGTCACCTCCGACGTGGATGCGGTGCGCAAGTTTATCGCCCAAGAAGCGGTGGAGTTTGGGCGCATCATCATGCTTTTCTTCATGAACTTTGGCGTGCTGATCTATATCAACCCGCGCCTTGCCTTCCTTTCGATAATCTGCGTGCCTTTCACCGTTGGAATGTCGTACTGGTTCTTTGGGCGCATCTCGAAAGCCTACGAAGCGTTCCAGAATCAAGACGGGGTGCTCTCCTCAGTCTTGCAAGAGAACCTGAGCGGCGTGCGGGTGGTGAAGGCGTTTGCGCGACAAGAATACGAGATCAACAAGTTCGAAAAAGAGAACTTCAAAAAATATGGCCTCGGCCGTAAATTGCTGCTTTGGCACTCGTTCTTCTGGCCGATGTCCGACATCATCACCGGTGCTCAAATGCTTTTCGGCTTTTACATGGGCGCAGTAATGACGATGAGCGGCGAGATCACGATCGGAAATTACATCGCTTATGTCAGTGTGCTCATCTGGCTCATTTGGCCGATCCGCAACCTGGGGCGCGTCATCGTTCAAATGTCGCAGGGGCTGGTGTCCTTCGATCGCGTCATGGGCATCATCAAGGAGGAGCGTGAACCGATTGAGGTTGGCGACTACGTGCCTGCCGAACGGCCAAAGGGCGAGATCGTGTTTGAGGATGTCAGCTTCGAGTATGAGGCTGGCCAGCCGATCATCAAGAATGTGAGCTTTCGTGCCGAAGCCGGCCAGATCGTGGCGCTGCTCGGGTCAACTGGATCTGGCAAAACCAGCCTGGTGAGCTTGCTGCCACGCTTCTACGACTATACCAGCGGGCGCATCCTGCTGGATGGCGTGGATCTTAAACGTTATCCGCGCAAATACCTGCGCGACAACATAGGCATCGTACTCCAGGAGCCTTTCTTGTTCTCGCGCACGATCCGCGAGAACATTCGTTACAGCGTGGGGCGGGATGTCAGCGATGCGGATATCGAGAATGCATCCAAGGCAGCCGCAGTTCACGACGTAATCCGCGAGTTTCCGGGGCAGTACGACACCCTGGTTGGCGAAAAAGGCGTCACGCTCTCGGGCGGGCAGAAGCAGCGCGTTACTCTGGCGCGTACGCTGCTGAAGAACCCGAGCATCCTGATCCTGGACGACGCCACATCGTCGGTAGACACTGAGACCGAAGCGGAAATCCGTGGGGCGCTCAAGCGCCTTATGGAAGATCACACCACCTTCATCATTGCTCACCGCATTCAAAGCGTGATGATGGCCGACATGATCTTGGTGTTCGATGAGGGACGCATTGTCCAGCAAGGCACACATGAAGAATTGCTGAAGCAGGAAGGCATCTATCGCAAGGTTTTCGACATCCAGACGATGATCGAAGAAGAAGTCCAGCGTGAAGTGGCTTCTGTGAGCGGAAACTAGTTTGAAATGGTGAAACATGGCAGCGTTTAACGAATTTCAAGAAGAAGAATTTTCAACTACGGTCAACGGTAAAACCGTCCTCCGTATTTTGGCGCAGCTCAAGCCGCATTGGCGCTGGGTGGCAGGCTTTTTGCTTTGCATCACCCTGGTCTCCTGGCTGGATTCGTACTTTACGTTCCTGAATAAAGAGATCATCGATCGCGGTGTGGCCAACAAGGATGTGCAAGCCATCATCGACATCATGATCCCGTATGGTGCGCTGCTCCTGATCCAGGCGGTGGGTGTGTTCAGCTTTATCTGGCTCACTGGCGTACTGGGCGAACGGGTGCGCTATGACCTACGCAAGAAGATGTTTGGTCACCTACAAAACCTGTCGCTGTCGTACTACAACCGTACGCCGGTAGGCTGGATCTTCTCGCGGGTCAACTCTGATTCCGACCGTGTAGCGGAACTGGTTACCTGGGGCATGTTGGATACGACCTGGGGCATCATGAACATCATCACCGCCGGCTACTTCATGATCATCATCAACTGGCGACTGGCGCTCATTGTGCTTGCCATCATTCCGGTGTTGGTCATCGTGGCTTCGTGGTTCCAGAAGAAGATCATCAAGGAATATCGCGAAGTCCGCAAAGTGAATTCCAAGATCACGGGCGCTTATAGCGAGAACATCACCGGCGTGCGAGTGGTGAAGTCGCTGGGTCGCGAAGAAGCGAACTTGCGCGAGTTCAGCGGGCTTACCGGCGAAATGTACCGGGCCGGCTATCGCGCCGCTTGGCTGTCGGCATTGTTCTTGCCTGTGGTGCAGCTGATTACTGCCGTGGCTCTGAGCTCTATCATCTGGTACGGCGGCGTTGAAGCTCAATTCGGTGGGTTGACCATTGGCGGTATCCAAGCCTTTATCTTCTATATGACTTTCATGCTGTTTCCCATCCAGGAAATGGCTCGTGTGTATGCGGAACTGCAACATGCGGTCGCATCTGGAGAGCGCATCTTCTCAATGGTGGACGCCGTGCCCACGGTGGTCGACATACCCGGCGCCAAGGATCCAGGCACCCTCAAGGGCGACATCGTCTTCAGGGATGTGCACTTTGCTTATGACGATGCGCCAGAAGAAGCGGTGCTGGACAATTTTAATCTCGAGGTCAAGCAAGGCGAAACAATCGCGCTGGTTGGCCCCACCGGTGGTGGCAAGAGCACCATCGTGAACCTGATCTGCAGATTCTTCGAGCCTGTGCGCGGCAGCATCTCGATAGGTGGAACGGATTACAAGCAGTACACCCTGCACGGAATCCAGTCGCGCATTGGTGTGGTGCTGCAAACGCCGCACCTGTTCTCGGGCAGCATACGAGAGAACATCCGCTATGGGCGACTGGATGCGACTGATGAAGAAATCGAAGTCGCCGCCAAACTGGCCGGCGCGCATAAATTCATCGAGGATCTGGACGGTGGTTACAAAGCTGAAGTGGGTGAGGGTGGTAACTTGCTCTCGGTGGGGCAGAAGCAGTTGATCAGCCTGGCCCGCGCGGTGTTGGCCGATCCGGAGATCTTTGTGATGGACGAGGCGACCAGTTCGGTGGACACGCTGACCGAATCTCTGATCCAACAAGGGATGGAAGTGATGATGCGCGATCGAACCAGCTTCATCATTGCTCATCGTCTCTCGACGATCAAACGCGCCGATCGCATTCTCGTAATCGAGAAGGGCGAGATCGCCGAAAGCGGCAGCCACGCAGAATTGTTGCGTACGGGTGGGCACTACTTCAATTTGTACACCCAACAATTCCGTGAAGAACTGACCCGCGAACAGGATCCGTTCCAGGCCCAGCCCAAGGTTGCACCTGCCGCGGCGGCTAGCGCGAGCTAATCTAGCTTTTAGAAATAGAGAAAGAGACGCGGCATAATTGCCGCGTCTCTTTTTTATGTCTTACTACAACGAACACAACCCGCCTGTTGAGGACACACGCCCGATCACCACGCGCGATCTGGTTGCGGAAACACAACCGAGTCCGCCGCCAAGATTGCGGCGACAAGCGAGAGGCTGCTCGCGGCCGCTTGTTTGGCTGGCGGTAGTGCTGGCTGCTTATTTCTTCGCGCCGTTTAATTCCACGATCCTTGTTTTAGGAATTGACCGCGCTCCAGAAGGCACCGCGCTTGGCCGCAGCGATACGATCATCCTGACCGAAGTTCAACCATTATCCGGCTCGGTTGAGATGCTCTCGATCCCGCGCGATCTATGGGTGCCGATCCCTGGCTACGGCGAGAGTCGCATCAATGCTGCCCACGCCTTCGGCGAAGGTGCGCAAGCTGGCAGCGGGCCAATGCTTGCATTGCAAACCGTGCGAGAAAACTTTGGCGTGAATGTCAATCTTTACCTGCGTATTCGTCTTGAAGGCTTCGCTTCGGTGATCGATTCGCTCGGCGGAGTCCAGATCATTTTGCCGGCCGCGACGGGCGCGTACACGGCGGGAACATATGAAATGAATGGTGAGCAAGCGCTCGCTTTTGTGCGTGACCGCACGAGTGATGACTTCTTTCGTATGCAACATGGGCAGATATTCATTGTTGCAATGGGCAAGAAGGTGCTCAATCCGCTTTCCTGGTTGCGAGTTCCAGGCGCAATGATCGCGTTAGTTCAAGCAATGGATACAAATGTGCCAGTGTGGGATTTTCCGCGCATTGGTGTTGCGGTACTACGCGCGATAGTTTTTTCCGGATTTGATACGCGTTCGATCCCACGCGAAGCAACAACGTCATGGGTTACAGAGAACGGCGCACAAGTTTTATTACCGAATTGGGATTTAATTGGCCCACTTGTGCGCGAAATGTTTGGTCTCTTCTAAAACAATTGCGCTCGTAAAATTTTTTTATTGTGCAATAAGAGGCAAAATTTTTCTTTTAGTGCGGAAAAATGCGTGCAAAAATCATTTTAAATCGTTGATTCAACGTTTTTTACACGTATTTTTGCTGTTTCGAACCAATTTGAACGCAAAATTACACAACTTTTACAC
>JANWHN010000018.1 GCA_025450445.1 Anaerolineales bacterium
AATGATATTGCCAGAGCCACATATTACGGCTAAGCTTTAGCGGAAGGTGACGATGAAAACTGCTAACAAGGGTACCCAGCTCACAAAACGCAGACCATCCCGCGGCCGCGACGCGATCATTGTCGGCGTAGGTTTCGCAATTCTGGCGGCGCTATTCCTTTTGATCGATGTCCCCGCGGTCGCCAAGGACGCTGGCGTTGCCCGCTCCTCGCTGGCAGAAGGCAAGGCTGGATTCGAGGCTGTGCCAGTGGGCGAGGATGCGGTTGTTTATGGCGAGCTGGAAGGCAATCCCGAGATCGCGGACGAGGAAATTCCAGTTGGATCGATTCTCGTTGTGCAAGACAAGCTACGCCGTTCTACGAATGCGAATGAGAGCGATTGGGATTGGGTAGAAATTCGCCGCGAAATTCCGCTCTTGGTCCTATCGATGAATGGCGGCACGATCGTGCTTACGACGGACAGCGGGCCGGTGAACTTGCGCGGTGACGTCAACGAGCAGCTGGACGCGGTCTCCGACGACAAGATCGCTAATACCTTCCCATATCAAGGCCAGCGCATCGGCGAAGGCTCTATGCGCACCTATACATTCCAAAACGGCGACATGGTCACCGCGCTCGGCACCAAGATGGGCCAGAACGAGCTCGCCATCCGCGAGCTGTTCGCCGGTGAGCCGGATCAGTTAACCGCCGAGTTGCAAAAAGGGGCGATGATATTCACCTGGGCGGCCTGGTGCTTTTTGGCGTTTAGCGGTTTCGCTATCGGTCTTGGAATTGTTGCCGCGTTGCGCGGCCGTTTTTAATATCATGACTTCAGCGCAGATCGAGATGGTTCCGGGCGGACCAAAATTTTCGCGGATCATCCCGGGACTTATGCGGCTCAATCAATGGGGGCTGGACACAGCCGACCTTGTCGGCTGGATCGAGGCTTGCCTCGAGATGGGCCTGACCACTTTTGACCACGCGGACATTTATGGCGGCTACACCAATGAAGCGCGCTTTGGCGCCGCGCTCAAAGAAAGCCCGGCGTTACGTGAGAAAATCCAACTCGTCACCAAGTGCAACATCATGCTGCCCGCAGCCGAGCGTCCAGAGACCAAGTTCCATTACTACAACAGCAGCAAGTCCCACATCTTGGCCTCGGTGGATCGATCACTAAAGAACCTAAACAGCGACTACCTCGACTTGCTGCTCATCCATCGCCTCGATGTCCTGATGGACGCCGACGATGTGGCCGCGGCGATGCACGATCTCAAGAAGTCTGGCAAGGTCCTCCACTTTGGCGTGTCGAACTTTCGCCCATCCCTTTTTGAATTGTTGCAGTCTCGGCTGGATTTTGCGCTTATTACGAATCAGGTCGAGTTCTCCGTGCTGCACCTCGATCCGCTCAACGACGGAACCTTCGACCAGGCGCAGCAATTGCGCTTCGCGCCGATGGCTTGGTCGCCAGTGGCAGGCGGCGATTTCTTCGATCAAGACACTGAGCAAAAGCGCCGCTTGCACAAGACCCTGACCGAAATTTGTACGGAGCTGGGTGGCGCGTCAGTCGACCAAGTGATGATCTCCTGGATCCTGCGCCATCCAGCCAACATTTTGCCGGTCATGGGCACAGGCAAGCTGGAGCGCTTGAAGGCTGCAGTCGAAGTCGAAAAGCTGGTGCTCAGCCGCGAGCAGTGGTATCGCGTGTGGGTGGCTTCAACCGGGCACGAGGTGCCGTAAAAGAGTTCTAGAAGGCCGCGTTGGTTTAAAACGCGCTTCCGTTTGTCTCTACTGTTTCTTTTTCTTTCCCCAGATCTTCTTCCAATCGTCTTTCAACATATTCCCTAGCTTCTTGTTGATCCCCGGACCTGGGAGCACGTCGCCATCCGGCTCCACGTATAGCCAGGCTTTGCCTGCGCCAACGGGGTGCTCACCTTTGCCTTCTTCGAGCTCAAGATTGACCGGGTTGAGCGCGGAGTAGGGCACTGGCATATCCCACACTAGCGGCAGATCCTTCGCCGCGGCGTGATCGCGGGCGGCCTGCAGCTTGTCGTTGAGCGAGAGCGAATTGGTGCTCAGCGAAATAGCCGAGATTCCGCTTTCGGCGAGGCGGTCGATCAATGCGTTGAATTCCTTTGCATTCTGTTTCGTCAGCGTGAGATGCACCGCAATGAAGATGTCGTCGTTCAGCACGCCTTTCCAGTATTCAAAACTGGCCAGCGAATCCCAGGTTTGCTCATTCTTGGGCTCCAGGACGATCATGGCATGGTCCAGCCCGGCGTCCAGCAACGTCTTCAGATAGCGCGTGTCTGCTAGCTTTTGGCCGTCAGTGATTACGCCCGTAACCAGGCCGTGGCCTTCGGCGTGCATCAGCAATTCGGCCAGGTCTGGGCGCAGGGTTGGCTCGCCACCGGTGAACAAAATGTGCGGGATGCCAACATCTCGAGCCTTGTCTATAACTTTCTTCCACTCTTCGGTGGTCAATTCTTTGGTGAAGCGCTTGGTCGGCGTGGCTGCCTTAGGCGCGCCTTTTGGCAGCTTGTAGGTCAGCGCCGCGTCCAAACGATACGGCGCACTCATCGCGTCCGTGTAGGGCGCGTGGCGCTCGAAATCTAAATAGGTGACCGGGTCCAGATCCGGCGTTTCGATCAATGCTTGGATCCGTTTGGCAAAATCGGAATAATCTTGCGCGGCGCGGCTCTTGCTGACCCGATAGCGTTTCGCTATTTTCTCGGCAACTTGATCCGGAGGAGTCAATCGCACGAAGTGATAAGCGTATTCAGTTGCAGTTTGGTTGAGGTGCAGCACCGTGGACGCGTTGACCACCAGCAGACCATTCCCGTCCGGCTCGACGCGCAAATGCAATCGGTAATTAAATGGATGGCTCGGCGGCGCGGTGTAGCTGTAGAGGGCCGGCTCTAAAGGCCCGGCCGGCCCACCGCGGCGAGAGACGATCCTGTCGAGCAGGCTCATGCTACCGGCCCCCGCCAGCACACGCGCAGGCACAGCCAGCGCACGCGCAAGCACACGACGATCCGCCGCCGCTGAAGCTGCCGCCACTGCTGCGTGAGGGGGGTGGCGGTGGGTTAGTGACTTTGGTGACGCCGCCGGTGAAGTCGCTCAGGCTGCCGAGCAAGCCGCCAGCAAAGTTCTGCACGCCGCCTGCGATCGAGGCAGCGAAATCGCCACCCGGCAAGGTGGGCAGCGAAACCTTGGCGCCGCCAGTGGAAACCGAAGGCGCCTTGGCAACGCTTGGGCCAGCATAGGTTGGGTTATATCTGTGATACCAGGTCGGCACATAGACAGGCCGGTTGGAAAACACATCGCGGGTGCGATCATCATAGTTCGGGTCGAGCATAGTCCACTCGAGATTTTCGTCGAATAACTTGCTCTGGACTTTGGGAGTCTTGGCTGCTTCCACTTGTTGCCAGGCTTCTTCGGTGATGGTTTTGTAGAACGCCAGGGTTTCGCGTTTGCTGAAACCCTTCATTTTGTTAGCCACACCCTTGACCAGGCTCACCATCATTTGTTGCAGAGCACGGCGGCGTTTCGGTGTGTCGGCCTCCATGAACGCCAGAAGGAATTCGTCTTCGTAATCGCGCAAACCAGTTGGGGTTGGCGATTTGACCTTTAGCTCCAACGGCTCCTGCTTGGTAACTTCTGCCGCACCTTTCTTGACGACCGAGAACAAGATCATGGTCATAATCTTGTCCATTGGTTGTTCGAGCAAGATGGCTGCTTCAGGCGCGGTGAGGCCACGCTTGATGCCATGGCCCTCGATGGCAATCTTGGGCGGCAAATACTGCATGCGCCGGCGCCGGTCGGCCACCACGCCGATCCAGATCATCGCCACCAGGAACAAGCCGATGCAGCAACAAACGACGAATGGAATGATTAACTCGGGATCAATTCCGTATCGCTGGAAGAAACTGGGTTCGGTGATTACGTTGGTAGGAACGTAGTTCTTGGGGAACGATGCGCCGAACAAATAACACTCGGCAGCGCTGGCGTTCTGGTTGCGCCAGGTGTAAGTGATGCGGCCTTCATCGTCAACGCCGGTAACTGGCTGCTCCGGGAAACCATCGGGAGCGGGATGCCAACGCGGCTCGCTGGGCTGCACGCCTGGCGGCATGTGGTAGGTGACTGAAATATCAGATGGGCCGATTACAAAGTCAGAACCAAAATAATTCGGCGCAAAGACTGCGCTGGCGTAGCTGTCATCCAAATTGTCGGTGTAGAGCACATCTCTGATCCCGGTCGTGCGCACTCGCACCGTGCCCGTGTCGCCGGGTTGGATGGCGTAGGCGCCGAGATAAAGCTCCACGCCGGTCTCGACGTAGGCTGATGGAGCGATCGAGTTGATCGTCTGGCCATCGATCGAAGCCGTTGTGTTGAAGGTGCTGTACGTGTCGTTGGGGAAACCGATGTCGACGTAATCGATCGGATCGGCGTAATCTGCATTCTCGAACAGG
This sequence comes from Anaerolineales bacterium, assembly GCA_025450445.1. Classification (GTDB taxonomy): domain Bacteria; phylum Chloroflexota; class Anaerolineae; order Anaerolineales; family UBA11579; genus JAMCZK01. Next base: position 4,448 of record JANWHN010000018.1, read on the forward strand.
ATCTCGTACTCGAGCGTCTGCGTCCCGTCCGATTCCCAATAGACATCGACGCGCTCCATCCGCACTGTGAAGGCGTAGGTTTGCGCGTAGGCAACGCTGACAGGGGCGAGAAGCAGGGTTATCAGGAGGAGCAGACTAAAGAGTCGTTGTTTGTTCAACTTTCAGCCTTGTGCCGAACCGCCCTACCACTTAGGTTTTTCTTTGAGTTGGTAAGTCTTCCCACAATATGGACACTCAACAGTGGGCGCGCCGGCGATCATGCTCACGTTCTTGCTGCTCAGTGCACCGCCGCAATTCTCGCACTCGAATTTTTCGAGGGCGACATCGCCGCCTAGGTCAACGTTATAGGTCACCTTGGTTTCGCCTGGTTCGCCGAGCTTGCGGCTCGCAAACCAAATGAGCCCGAATCCGATCATCACGCTGATCGCGCCGATGGCGAGGTAACTTGTCCCGCCGCCTTGCTCACTGAACGCTCCCCAAACAAAGATCACTCCGAAGAAAATCAAAATGGCTGCAGCAATTTGCGCGATTGTTTTCATGGCGGCTCCGGCAGTTAGTTTAGCCGATTTTTTCCATTTCGCAATTGGCGTCCCGGCAAGCGCAGAGCCGCCCATGTGCTGACCGCAAAGAAAATAGTTGCAAGAATGTAAAGTGCTAGATATCCGGTTCCGGACCTGCCACTGATCGCATTCAGCGGGTCGATGATCGCGCCGCCCGCGAACCGCGCCAGCGCGCCACCTCCTGCGCCGGCGATATTTGCCAACCCAAGAAATCGGCCGGCTTCTTGGGTTGGCACTACGTCGGTGAGGAGGGCGAAGCTGGCTGCGTTGTAAATTCCCGCGCCTAACCCAACCAGGGCGGCTGCGATGGTCAGCCCATCCAGATCTCGCAGGATAACAACTAATGCCGCGCCGAGCACGGTTAATGCACATGAAAAAACGATGAGGGGTCGTCGCCCGACGCGGTCGGCCAGACGGCCGGCCGGGATCGCAGCCAGAAGAATCGCGCTGCCGAGAACAAGACTGACTCGGGCGATATAGCGCTGCGCGTCGGCTTCTTGCAGGCCGATCACATCAATGACATAAAAGAGCAAGAAGGTGCCGATAGTTACAAATCCTGTCCAATACAGAAAGCGGTTGACAGTCCACCAGACAAAGTCGCGGCGTTTGCGCCAATCAAAGCGAAACATCTCGATGACCCCTATAGACGTCGGCCGCGTCATCACTGTTGGACTTGGCAGCCCGCGCAATGCAAACCAAGTGATCACCAGCGCAGCAAGCAACGCTACGCTGGGCAATGCGACCGCCGCAAACACGTAGCTCTCACCGCCTTCAACAGCCCGAGCCATCAGTTCGCCGGCCGCAAAGCGCCCGGTTACCACCGCAAGGATGTCGAAGAATGCCTTCATCCCGCCCGCTAACCCGCGCTGCTGGCTGGG
>JANWHN010000019.1 GCA_025450445.1 Anaerolineales bacterium
GCGCATCCCGCTTGCCGCGTTTAGCCAGCGGGCGTTCATGGTCTTCGAGATCGTCATCCCCCCAATCTGATTTGGCATGACGCATCAAAAGTAGATCCTTCATTCGTTTGACTCACCTTACCATTAAAAAGCCGTTGGAGCTTTGGCACCAACACCTTGACACGCAGTACGAATATTATATTTTTGACCAAATTTGTGCATAAATGGGCAACAATGGAGACGACCCGCTTGGCCCTGACTTGTCAAGTCAAGGAGCGAGTATCTCGCTCCTCAGTTGCGAGCCGCGTAGCGACGCAGTAATCCCGTGCTTGGGACTTGCCTTGTCAAGTTATTAGCTACGTCCCCTCTCCTAAAACACATAATAACTTGACAAGTAATTGCTACTCCCGTAAGCCTCCCGATTTAGGAGCAAAAACTTTTTCGGGCCATTAGGGCGGCATTAAAAACGAGGCATAGGCTGGTGAAATGGGTAGTTCATTTTCCAAAGGGTAGGGTTTACCCTCATTGAGGTCATCGAGCGGGGCCGTTATACAAGAACGCGTCGGAAGTAATGCCGACCGATTTATCAACTATCTTGGAGGTGACAATGTTGAAACAAAAAGCAAGAAAATGGGTTTTCCCGCTCCTGCTGGCGGTGGCGCTGTTAGCTGCCACTCCTCAGCTTGTGTTCGCCGATACCTACACAGAGAACAGCGCTGACTTTGGCGGTCACGGCGTGGTGATGCCGGCAGGTCTCGATCGAGACGCTCTGGGCGTTGATGAGCTGAGCCCCTCGAGTATTGAAGACGTCCCTAGTGGCGTTAAGTTGAACGGCCCAGTGATGGACATCAGCTACACCGTTGGTGGTGAAACTCTGCGCTTCCCCGCTTCCCTTACATACGTGTACTTCAACCTGAACGTTGAAGAGCGCAATGCATGGGATGCCGGGCTGGCCGGAATCTACTACCTCGACCAGGGCAGTGGCAACTGGCTTCGCTGCGGATCAACGACGCTTAGCGTTGCCGGCACGCACGGCCGCATCGCCTGTATCGCCCCGCAACTGACCATGTTCGCGATCGGGATCAAGAAGGCTCCACTTGCACAACAAGAGGGTGCTCAGGTGAGCGCTGGTGTGCAGAACGCTTTCTTCACCGAAACCATCGCTCAGGTCGGTAACCAGGGCGTTTGGGTTCCAGCCGGTTTCAACACCGGCCTGGTGAATATCCAGGTCGTCCGTGCAAGCAGTGACCTAGCCGCTGAGATGGACTTCAAACTCCGCCGCTCTCTCATTTCGATCGAGTGGGTAGGCGATGAGCTTGGAACCACGGTGGTGGACGAGCAGGGCAACGAAGTAACCAACACCTTCTCGCAACCGTCACAGCCTTTGCAAACCAGCTACGTTTTCTACATCATCGATAGCGAAGAGCGCGCCGCCTGGGATGCTGGACGCCTAAGCATCTACTATCTGGATACCGCCAGCAACACTTGGCAAGCTTGCGCCACCGCCTTTGCGGGTGGAGTAGGAACTGCTGGGGCTGGCCGCGTGTATTGTGTAGCTCCCCAGTTCACATTCTACGCGTTGGGCATTGAAAGAGCCGTGTCCTCAGAGCAGTAACCTCGGCAGCGAGATAGCAGAACAAAAAACAAGCCGGCCAAAAAAGCCGGCTTGTTTATTTTGGCAGAGCTCTTTATTTAGCTTTCGTCAAGGATTAGTTCCTCTTTTATAGCTCTCTTGATCAATGCAGGGAGATCGTGAACACCCAACTTTGACATCAAGTTCGCCCTGTGCTTTTCTACGGTTTTGATACTGATAGATAGCCCCTCTGCAATGAAACTATTGGTGTTTCCTTCCGAAATTAATTGCAAAACTTCGCGCTCACGTGCAGATAGCATTGCCTTGGTTCCAACACCAGCCTCATTGCCCCTATTGCCCGCCACGTCGATAACCGAAGCTGCAATCGCAGGGCTCACATACGTTTTTCCCTGTGCAGCTGAACGAATGGCCAGCGGAAGTTCTTCCGCCGAAGCCATTTTTAAGAGATACCCTTTGACACCATTTTTTATTAAGTTGTGGGCCAGAACGCTGTTAGTGTGGACAGACAATATGACGATTGCGGGGGGATTTTTTGAGTTCAAAATCCGTTCGGCTGCTTGCTCACCGTCCAAGCGCGGCATCGATAGATCCATCACCAGCACGTCGGGGCGGGCATCGTCAATCAGCTCGATAGCTTCTTGGCCGTTTGAAGCTTCGCCGATCACCTCGATGTCGTATTCTTTGTCCAGCAAAGCAGCGACACCCTGGCGAACGAGCTGATGATAGTCGGCGAGTAAGACTCTTATCAACTTGTGTAATTCTTTGTCTTTGGATTTTGGACGGGCAGTTTGGTCTCCAATAGCTGCGACTCTTACGAACGCAGCACACCACACCTATGCTATTGGACGAAAATGAATGCGAGATTACAGAAACAACGAGTGGGCCCGCAAGGACTCGAACCTTGAACCTAGCAGTTATGAGCCGCCTGCTCTGCCATTGAGCTACGGGCCCGTGATTAATATTCTAAACTGTTTACCTGCAAGGGGAGGTGTACCCTAGGACAATGTTGTTGGATACCCCTTCTTGAACCAGCCATCAGCGCCGCCGTCCAGGCTTTTCACATCCTTGAAACCATTCTCAGCCATTATTTCTGCTGCCACCAGAGAGAAGCCGCCACCCGGGCAGATCGTAACTACTTCCTGGTCCTTGAAGGATTCGATCCCTTTGAATTCGCCTTCGAGCTCTTTGACTTTCGATTTGAACTTAGCCGTGCTTCCAAAACTGCCGACTATGTCCATAAGCGGCATCCATATTGAATTAGGGATGTGTCCAAATCCGGAGTTAAATTCCTCATGAGATCGGGTATCGATCAAAAGAGGAGGTTGTTTCGAATTCAGTCGATCAAGCAGATCTTCTGCCGAGATTTCACTTACGTTGGCGAACTGATACTCTCCCTTAATGAGTTTGCTGGTTACTACTCTTGCTATCTTGAAAATCATTCCCCTTCGACTGAGCTTAACTACCATTTTTGGTCTTATCCCTAATTTTCTGAAAGAGCGGGCGGCCGGATTCGAACCGGCGATGTCAGCTTGGAAGGCTGATGCCTTACCACTTGGCGACGCCCGCATAAGACGAGTATTCTACTCACCCAGATACGCGGGGTCAAGGAACGCTACAACGCCTGCGGTAAAATCTGCGCAATGGCTCAGCACACCCCCACTCGCGACCGAATCAAGCTCGACGACATCCAATTGACACCCGTGCCACAACGCCGGCCGGACTGGATCCGCGTGCGCGCCCCAATGGGCGAGAGCTACGAGAACATCAAGCGCCTCATGCGCAGCAAATCGCTGCACACGGTCTGTGAAGAAGCCATGTGCCCCAATATTGGTGAATGTTGGGGCGCCGGCACTGCCACATTTCTGATGCTTGGCGATGTGTGCACGCGCAGCTGCGGCTTTTGCGACATCAAACGCGGCATGCCGAACGAGATGGACTGGGCCGAGCCGTTGCGAGTTGCTCAGGCGATAAAGGACATGGACCTGAAGCATGCGGTCATCACCAGTGTGAACCGCGACGAGCGTGCTGACGGCGGCGCGCCTATCTTTGCGATGGTCATCAAACGCATCCGCCACATCCATCCAGGCTGCTCGATCGAGGTACTTATCCCCGATTTCAAGGGCAGCGCCGAGGCATTGAAGATCGTCATGGACGCCCGCCCCGAGATTCTCAACCACAACGTGGAAACCGTGCCGCGCTTATTCAAGCATGTGCAGCCACAAGACAGCTACGATTGGGCCGCCTCAACGCTAAGCAATGCCAAAAAGATGGACCCTGAAGTTCTGACCAAATCCGGGATCATGCTTGGTTTGGGCGAGACCACCGAGGAAGTAAAAGCGGTGATGCGCGACCAACGCTCATGGGGCGTCGACATTCTCACCCTTGGACAGTATCTCCAGCCCAGCAAAAAGCACCTGCCCATCGAACGCTATTACACGCCGGAAGAATTTGTTGAGCTGAAGGAATACGGCTTGGGTATTGGCTTTCAGTGGGTTGAGAGCGGGCCACTGGTGCGTTCTAGCTATCACGCCGCCGAGCAAGTACGCGCTCTAAGCGTGGTGCATCGCAAGCTGTACGGCGAAGCTCCGCTGGCCGCTTAACTCCCTTAGACCTTCGACAAAAGATCGTTCAATGGCATCTCGGCCATTGAATTAAGCTGCAGGTCAGCGCCTTCAAACTTCAACTGGGCGGTCACCTTATTGGGGATTGCTACACAAAAGATGCCGGCCGCTTTGGCTGCATTTACCCCATTTGGGGAATCTTCGAAGACAATGGCTTGATCTGCTTTCAAATTCAATTCACCTAGTACAGCAAAGTAAAGCTCGGGATCCGGCTTGGTGCGCTTTACGTCATCGGCGGTTTTAACGGCATCGAAGCGGTCGTAAAGGCCCAAGCGCGCCAGGTGGCCGCGCACCCAATTCTCCTCAGAGCTCGAAGCCACCGCGAGCTTCAGTCCAAGCTCTTCCGCGCTATCCATGTAATCAATTACGCCGGGCAAAATAGGCTGCTCCGCAATGGAGCCCAAGTAATGTTTGCGGCGGCTGATCCAGACTTCCTCGCGATCCAGCGGCTGGCCGCAAAGCTGCTCGAGATTGGTATGAGGATCGAAATCTGAGGCACCGGTCCCACCGACGATCTGACCCCAGGACTGCAGCTGCAGCTCGCAGCCATGCTGGCGGTACACCTGCTGCCAGGATTCGTAATCGGGCAGCTCGGTATCGACGATCAAGCCGTCAAAATCAAAGATCAGGGCCTTTATGGCGGTCATAGTGGAGGCAAGAAAATATAACCCAAAAAAGCGGCCGTGCAGCTAAGCGCAACCTTTGTCGAAGTTCGAAATCAGATTGGGGCGACGACCTTTTGTCGCCTCGCAATGACGGAAAAGCGATCAAGTTTTGGATGGACTCAACTTTGTACCAACAAAATAGATCACCACTGCGAGCACCGGCAGCGCGAACAAAATAGCGAGTAGCTTCGGCGTCGCATCCTCCTCCTGGCCGGAGGCATCGGTGCATATCACGGTGGTGCGCATGACTTGATCGCCCTCAGAGTCTATGGCCGGCTCGGTCTTATTGCCCAATTCGTAACCGGGCGGGCAGACGACCGAATCGAGGAAGCTGAGGGTGCGTGGAGCAAACATGCCGGCGAAGAAAGTGACAGGGCATAAGACAAGAAGAAAAACGGCGAGATAGGTGAGCAAACGAGATGCGTTCATGCCAACCTCCGTCAAGAAAAAGAGCCGACCACATCAACCGAAGCGCTTTGCGCTGGATTTTACTGTAACTTTAGGACCGCCTGACTGGCCCAGGCGAAAAGCGGCTCAGAGAAGATGAACAAAAGAACTGTGGCGATGGCGGATCCGACGGCGGTGATGTTTAGCCAAGATTCTTGATGCACCTCGGGGCTGCCTTCCTGCATGTAAATCACGACGACGAGGCGCAAGTAGTAGTATGCGGATATCAGCGAGGCGAGCATGCCAACGACAGCGAGGCTGACATAGCCGCCTTCGAGGACGGCGCGGAATAAGAAGAATTTGCCGGCAAAGCCTAGTGTGGGCGGCACACCTGTAAATGACAGCATAAAGATCGCCATGGCCAATGCCAAGCCGGGATATTTGCGGCCCAGCCCAGCATAGTCCTTGAACTCGAGCCCCCTGCCCTCTCGCTGCTCCAGCGCCATGACGACGGCCCAAGAACCGAAGCTGGCAAAAGCGAACGCGAGCAAGTAAAAGAGCGCGGAGGCGACGACGTCAAAGCGAGC
>JANWHN010000020.1 GCA_025450445.1 Anaerolineales bacterium
AAGATCGAGCAAGCCAAGCTTGTCAACGAGCAGGCCATCCGCATGGGCAACACCCAGATGGTCTATCACGAGAAGAGGTAGCCATGAAAAAAATACTTTGTGTTTCACTGATCGCACTATCCGCATTCAGCTTGCTGGTCGGTTTGGCATTTTCGCCAGCCGCGCAAGAGAACCTGCAGGTGCGCATCACGCAGGTCGATACCTCCCAGTTTCCGAGCGTGACCTTTTACGTCTCCGTGACCGATGCTGAAGGCCAGCCGTACGAAGTGGATCCCGGTCGGCTGATCATCATGGAGAATGGGCAAGTCATCCCGCTGGACCAGATCGAGGGAGCGGGCGATGTAGGCCCGCTGACAACGATGCTGGTGGTGGATGTCTCCGACAGCATGAATGCGGCCGGCAAACTGGAATCGTCCAAAGCCGCTGCGCATCAATTTATCGATCGGATGCGCGATACGGATCAGACCGGTATCGTGGCATTCAACACGCGAGTCGAGACCGTGCAGGAGATCACTTCGGATAAGGAAGCCCTACACGCGGCGATCGATGGCTTGAGCGCTGAAAATGAAACCGCCATGTACGACGCGCTCAATGTTGCCATCGGGCAAGTAGAAGGCGTTGAGGGTCGCAAAGCGATCGTCTTACTCAGCGATGGGTTGGACAACGCCAGCTCAGCTGGCGAAGGCAATGTCATCGACAACATCGGACCGGCCGGCTTTTCGATCTCGACAATCGGGCTCGGTGAGCCTGCTCAGGTGTTGGATGAGATGAGCGGCATCGACGAAGAAGGCCTGCAGTCTTTAGCTGACCAGGCGGGTGGGGTGTATGGTTATGCTAACGACGAAGAGAGTTTGACTAATCTTTTCGAAACATACTCCATCTCGATGCAAAGCGAATATGCGCTGACCTATACATCGCCTTCGCAATTGCGTGATGGCGTCAATCGTGCGCTGAGCGTTTCGCTAGCGCCGGTTGGCGGCGGCGCTCCAGTCGAAGGCGAGCCGTCGCGCTACAATCCGGGCGGCCTAGTGCCCGAAGTGGCGCAACCCGCATCGTGGGTGCTGTTCGCGGCGATCGTGGCAGGGCTGGCGCTGCTTGTGGCGGTGCCGTTGCTGTTGAACAACTTCCGTTCAGCTTCTGCGAACGGTAGCTCGAATGCAAAACCTTCGTCCGGTTCGCGGATCAAGACCAAGCCGCGGCCGCGAATCAAACTCAAGTAGCCAAAAAGAGGCGATCCAAGGGATCGCCTCTTTTTTTAATTACGGCGCGCTTGGCAATCTCTTTTTGTAATGAAGGATAGGGTGGATAGGGGAAGAAGAACGCACCGGCCACCAGCTCAACCGCAGCCACAAGCTCGGACATTTCCTCGATCCACAATTCCCAGTTGGGCACCCAGAAATTTGGGGTGACGATGTATTTGTTCAATGGGATGAGGGCTTTATCAATCCCCTGGGCAAATAAAAGCAAGCCGATGGCAAAGACTGCGTAGATGTAGGCAGGGTTGTTCACAAAGAAATCTCGGAACGGCGTGAAGTATTCGATCAGCGGCTTGCGCAAACCGCCGCGCCAAGCACGAAGAACGAGCAGCAGCAAGGCCGACACGGCCAGCGCCCAGCCGACCAGCGGGAGTAACCGCTCGAATTGGACGACACGATCTGGGGGTGGATCGAGGGGGGCAATTAGTTGGAAGACAAGAGCTGCGATAAAAACGAAAAGCAAAGAAATGGCGATAGCGCTCGATTTGGAAAGACGTTCAATCAACCTCGCCGATCTTGCGCGAACTGTTTTGTTTCGAACCTTAGTTGCGAAAAAGAGACCCGCAATCGCGAGAATGGCAAATGACGTAATTGGAACCAGGCGGCTGAGCGAGTAGCCGAAAAGGATCGCATTCTTGGGATCGACTGGCAGCGAAAGTAGCTGCCAGAGCGCAAATAGGGACGGGACGATGAACAACCAGGCTCCCATGGTCAAAACTCGTTCACGGAACTTAACTGCGCCCCATGTTTTGGTCCCAAACCGGCTTGCAGCAAGGAGGGCAGCCACGACTGCGATAGCCAACGCGTCTATCACCAGGAATTCTGAAAAAAGGGCCGAATGCCATTGCTCGGCACCAATGTTCTTAAGGAAGATACGGGTAATGGCGGGCACAAAATTGTGCGCGACGTAAACAGTGAGATCGAACTGCTCAAGGTAAGCCGGCTGGACCAGGTTGAGCTCCACGCCCCAAGCGATCTCCTCCAGAAAGCCGAGGATGGCGAGTAGTGGAATGGGGAGATAGCGCCAAAAGAGCCTTCGGTCACCGGTTTGGGCGAGTAGATAGAAGGTCATCCCGATTGCGAAGAACCAAACAGTCGGGCTGAAATCTTCGGGGTGGGGCATGTTTTCGGGAAAAGGGGTGATGACTACAAAAAAGACGACCCAAATGAGGATCGCAATGCCCAAATGCTTTAAAATCGGAAACTTTTTCACTAGAAGTGCGTGATTTTACTGCAGCGGCTAGTTTGTTGACGCAATTCTGATACTGGGGAACGACGAAGCTAGGTACAATAGCCGCTCGAGCGGCGACCTTTATTATTGCCGCCAATTCCAAGACCCAGGTCTAGTAGACCGGGCGATTTATTGCGCAGGAGTATTGATGGAACGCAGCGGTCTATTGCAAATTGCCGGCAAGGATATGATTATTGTCGGCCCGGATATAAAGGTGGGGGAAAAAGCACCTGAATTTCGGTTACAAGCCCCAGATTGGTCATTCGTAGAAGTTCTGGATTCAACTAAAGGTAAAGTGCGCGTGATCGCGGCTGTGCCCTCAATGAACACAAGCGTGTGCGATATTGAGGCAAAGCGCTTCAACCAAGAAGCCGCGTCGCTTGATCCCAACATTGTCATCATCACGATAAGCACTGACCTGCCATACACCTTGAAGAATTGGTGCGCGGCAAACGGGGTCGACAAGGTGCAAATGTTTTCGGATGCCTATGACGCGAACTTCGGTGAGAAGTACGGAACCCTGGTGAAGGAGCGGCGTATCTTGCGCCGAGCCGTTTTCGTTGTAGATAAGAACGGCAAAGTGGTTTATTCGGACTATATGCCAGTTTTAGGCGATCAGCCTAATTATGAAGAAGTGCTGGCTGCAGCAAAGGAAGCGCTGAAAAACTAAGCATGAGTAACTCTGAAACTGTAAACATATTGGCTCGCTCCTCGAATTGGGGCGGCATGCAAGAGATCCATTTCCGCGTCACGTCGATCTCGCGGCAATGGGCAACCCGTCCGCATCTGTGGCGCCCGCCGACGGATCTATTTGAGACCGAGAAAGCCTACGTAGTGCGCGTCGAGATCGCCGGAATGCAGAACGCTGAGCTAAACATCGCCATCGAAGACAAGCAAATCGCGATTTATGGCCACCGTCAGCCGCCAACCGAGCAGGCAGCATACTTTCAACTCGAAGTCCGTTTCGGCGAATTCCTCTCCGCGCTAGAGCTGCCCGGCTTGGTTGATAGCGACAAGATCCACGCCGAGTATGGCGACGGCTTTTTGCAAGTGACCTTACCAAAGGCGGGCGGTAACTAATGGCCACCTCGAAATGGTTTGACGACATCGGTGAGATGTGGGGCTGGCTGGAAAGCGAAGAAGGCCAGGAATTGCAGGAAATTATGTTCAACCCAACGATCACGCGGGTTGGCAAAGGTAAAAGCAAAATAAAAGCTGGCAACGGCGACGGAGCTTTGCCTGAAATCCCCGACACGTTGCCGATCCTGCCGCTGCGCGGAGTAGTCGTCTACCCGCAGACCGGCGTGCCGCTGACGATCGGGCAGCCGCGCTCGATCCGATTGGTTGACGATGCGGTGTCAGCCAGCCGGCTGGTTGGTCTAGTTGCTTCGCGCGATCCCGAAAAGGAGAACCCAGGTCCTGAAGACCTGTACAAGATCGGCACCGTGGCATCAGTCCATCGGCTATTCCGCGCACCGGATGGCAGCATTCGCTTGCTGGTGCAAGGTATCTCGCGTTTTCGTCTCGGTGAGTTTGTAGAAACCGAGCCGTATCTCAAAGCGAAGATCGAGCTGTATCCTGAATTCGAAGAAGAAGGGCTGGAAGTCGAAGCCCTGGCGCGTTCAGCGCGGACGCAATTCCAACGCATTGCCGAACTGGTTGGCACTATTCCGCAGGAATTAGTCAGCTCGATCGTTGATCTTGAAAACCCGCTGCAGACCGCATACCTGATCGCCAACTTCCAGCGAATGGAATTGGCGCAAGCCCAGGAGATCCTGGAGCTTGATTCGCTGCGCGACAAACTGCAAAAGCTGGTTGAGTTCCTAACACATGAAACCGAAGTGCTCGAAGTCGGGCAGCGAATCCAGAACGAAGCGCGTTCTGAGATCGAAGGCATGCAACGCGATTATTTCCTGCGCGAGCAGCTCAAGGCTATTCAGCGTGAACTCGGCGAAACAGACGAGATGGCGGCCGAAGTCGATGAATTGCGCAAGAAGATCGACGAAGCCAAGATGCCGGAGGAAGCCGACAAGCAGTCCCGGCGTGAACTCGACCGGCTGGCCCGGCTGAACAGCGCTTCAGCAGAATACGGCGTTATTCGTGGATACCTCGACTGGTTGATCGGCGTGCCATGGTCCAAGACCACAACAGACAATCTCGATATTCGAAACGCGCGCAAAGTGCTGGATCAGGATCATTACGGGCTCAAGGACGTCAAGGACCGCATCTTGGAATACCTAGCGGTACGCAAGCTGCGCTCAGAACGTAAAGACGAGATCGCTAAACATGTCGAGGACACCATCCGCCGTGAACGCGAGGGCGTGATCCTGTGTTTTGTCGGACCGCCTGGCGTTGGCAAAACTTCGCTAGGTCGCTCGATCGCTCGCGCCCTCGGCCGCGAATTCGTGCGTATTTCGCTAGGCGGTGTGCGCGATGAAGCTGAGATCCGCGGCCATCGCCGCACCTATATTGGCGCTATGCCTGGGCGCATTATGCAGGCGCTCCGCCGGGTCGGGACGCGCAACCCGGTCTTTATGCTGGATGAGGTGGACAAGCTCGGCTACGACTTCCGCGGCGACCCGGCATCGGCGTTGCTCGAGGTTTTGGATCCCGAGCAGAACAGCGAATTCCGCGATCATTACGTTGAGGTCGCATTCGATCTTTCGCAGGTGATGTTCATCACCACGGCCAACGCACTGGACCCAATTCCGGGACCGCTGC
>JANWHN010000021.1 GCA_025450445.1 Anaerolineales bacterium
AATACCGGTAAAGAAAAATACTTAGAAAGGGAGATCTATTGGCACGTTTATATAAACATTGATACAGTGCTAGACAATAAAAGCGCCGTAGGAGTAGAGAACATATGGGGAAATCCGCAAATAATTAAAGGTGCGAAATTTAACCAATTTTCTGGTTTGATTGATGCACCAGTGTTTCCACAAAGACAAATCGACGTATTCAGAATAAAATTCCAAGACTTCGTAAACACTCAACAAGATGAAAGTAATCATGCATTTGTGGATAGACTTAAGAACAATTATTACAGATTGTCTACTGCCTATGGATTAATCCCCGATTCTGGCAATGCTAAGCAAATCGATCCAGATGTACTCTTGGATACACAAATTCGTAAAATTCCAGTGTTTAGATCCTGATGAATTTTTGCACAAAAAAAGGCCTGGCAATTGCCGGGCCTTTTGATTCCTGCTTTTTTGGTAGCTTAGCAGCCGCAAGCTTCGCTGTGGGCGTGATGGGGAGCATCCTGCCCATCGGTGCGGAAGGAATGTCCGCAGCCACACGCCGAGCTGGCGTTCGGGTTATCGATCTTGAAGCCGCTGGCCATCACGTCGTTGACGTAATCGATGTTTGCGCCACGCAGGTAACCAACTGAAACTTCGTCGACAACCACGCGCACGCCGTGCTGCTCGATGATCATGTCCGTCTCGCGCGGGTTAGGCTCGAGCGCCATGCCGTACTGGTCACCGGAGCAACCACCGCTCGAAACGAACACGCGCAAGGCGTGTCCTTCCATTTGACGGGATTGCAGCAAACCGCGCACAGCATCAGCTGCGGCGGCAGAAAGGGTAATTTCGGTCGAAGCGACCTGGGGCTTGATCTCAGTCTGAATATCGGCTAGTGCCATCTGCAACGCTCCATTTCTCAAAACGATGTCCATCTATTTTATCAAAACTGGACTGCATGTCAAACGATTTAACCTCTAAACAGCGAGCTCACCGCCAACCAACATTTCTCTCATTTTCTCGATTTCAGGACCCCAGAGGGCGTCGCCCTTCTGGAAGGGGATTTTTGCCCGCATTCGTTTATGAGCTGCCGCGGTGCCTTTGCCAGGATGCAGTTTTGGCTTCTCTTGCAGACGCAGATCTAGGGCTCGAGCAGCGCAGGTAAGCTCCAGTGCCAACACCTGCGCCGTATTGTTCGCCACCTGCCAGGCCTTGCGAGAGGCCGTCATGGCATTGGCGTTGTGGTCCTCCTTACCTGCCGAGGTGGGTAGCGAGTGGACCGAATCTGGGCTGGCCAGCCCCTGGTTTTCGAGCACCAGCGATGCGGCGGTGTATTGAAGCAGCATCATCCCGGAATTCAGTCCTTCTGCGCCAGCCACCAGCATCGGCGGCAAGCCTTCACTCATCTTGGAATCTAGCAAGTGATACGTGCGTCGCTCGCTGATCGCGGCAACTTCGCTGAGCGCGATCTTGAGGAAATCCATGGCCATGCCAACCGGCTCGCCATGGAAATTTCCGCCAGAGATAGTTTCCGCAGGTCCGAACAGCAATGGATTGTCGGTTGCGGCGTTGATCTCTTGCGAAACAATTGCGCGTACATATTCCAACGCATCCCGCGCAGGCCCGTGAACTTGTGGGGCGCAACGGAGCGAATAGACATCCTGCACACGGCCAGCCGCGTCCACGAGAGTGCTGCCCTCAAATAGTTTGCGCATGTTGGCGGCCACTTGAATTTGGCCGCGCTGCTTGCGCGCTTCATGCAGGCGGGGATCGAATGCAGCCGAGGCACCAAGGAGCGCTTCCAACGACATGACCGCGGCGAGCTCTGCGGTGGACAATAAAGTATCCGCAAGATTTATAGTCAGCGCCGCGAGCGCCGCGGAGAAGGTGGCACCGTTCGTGATCGCTAGTCCCTCTTTTGGCCCCAGGATGATCCTAGTAATTCCAGCGGCTTGCATCGCGGCTTTTCCGCGGATCCGCTTGCCCTCATATATCGCCCAACCAGATTCTTCTTCGCGATCATTCTCGTCGGTTGTGAGCACCAATGCCATGTGGGTGAGCGGAGCTAGGTCGCCAGAGGAACCCAGCGAGCCTTGGGAGGGGATGCAAGGCGTCACTCCTTTATTCAGCATCTTGATCAGGGTTTCCACCAGCTCAACCCGCGCTCCCGAAAAACCGCCGGCGAGCGTATTGGCGCGGATTAGCATGGTGGCGCGCACCACTGTCTCTGGCAGCTCAGGACCGGTACCGACCGCGTGGCTGAGGATCAGGTTGCGATTTAGCTTTGCTGCGTCTTCAGGTGAGATCTGTTTGTCGGAGAAGATGCCAAAGCCGGTGTTGATCCCGTAAACCGGTTTGCCTTTGGCGACGATTTCAGCGACCCAGGTGTACGACTTGGCGACTTTTGTGCGGGCCGAGGGTGTAAGTTCAACCGTTGTTTCCGCATCGGCGACGCGCTGAACGTCAGCGAGCGTCAGATCCTCGCCGTCGATTGTGATCGTGTCTTTGGTCGTCATTCTGTACAGGCTAGCGTGATCTTTGCTTTAGAGCTCGAGCCATTTCGCGCTGGGCATCGCGCTTAGCGATGTCTTCGCGCTTGTCCCATTTCTTCTTGCCACGCGCCACCGCGATCTCGATCTTGGCGCGTCCGTCCATCAAGTACACCTGCAAAGGCACGACCGTATTTCCGCCCCGTTGCACCTCGTCGAAGAGCTCAAGGATCTGCTTGCGATGGAGCAGCAGCTTGCGCTCACGAAGCGGATTGTGGTTGGTGTCGCTGGCCGGGTTGTAGGGCGCTATATGTGCGTTCACCAGGAACGCTTCACGCCCATTCACGCGTACGTAGGCCTCTTTGAGGCTCACTTGTCCGGCGCGGATCGATTTAATTTCAGAGCCTTGCAACACTAGGCCCGCTTCGAACTTTTCCCCAAGTGTGTAGTCGTGGCTGGCCTTGCGATTGCGGGCAAGTACTTTCTCGGCCATGGCGAGATTCTAGCATTAATGGCTCAGGGTCTATTGCAAACAAAAAAGGCGCGGAATCTCCGCGCCTTTATCATATTCTACGCTTTTTTATCGGGAAACAGCTAGCTTCACTACCTTGCCCTGCGCATCCATCGTGATGCGGGCGTAGTGCGGGTGCGTGTGCTGGGCGCCCTGCACCTTTTTACTCAGTGTCACCAGGCTGCGGCTGGGCATGAGCCCCGCGACCTTGGAATTGTGATGCGGCAGGTTGCAATTGTGCCCATCGCAATTCAAATGCTCGTGGCTTATGCTCGCCTGGCTGCCCTGCATTCCCGGTAGATACTCGCGCACGACTGACTTCACAGTCGCCAGCGCCTCGGCAGGCAGGTCGTGCATCGCCGTGGTTCGGCTTTCGGTGTGGTCACAGACAGCCTTGATCTGAACGCCATGCTGCTCCGGACGCAGCATGCGCTTCGAGAGATTGCCTTCCACGCTGGCCTGCGCCAATGGATCGCCGTATAGCACGAATGCGATCAGCGTCTTCTGGTCTTCGCCGTCCAGGTATCCCTGGCGGCGATGCATCGTGTGCGCCATGGCGATCTTCGCCCGGCGCAGTGCTTCACCAACCGGATAGCCCTCGTTCAGCAATTTCCAGAAGGTCTGCCCCAACAAGTCCGCTGCGATGAGCGGGGTTGTGACTGAGCCATACGAAGTTACGGTTGAGCCGACGACTGCTTTGCTTCCGGATTCCAGGAATTTGAGGGCCATGGAGCTGTCGGCATTCTTGCCAGCGATATGTGCGCCATAGCAAGCTTCGGTATAGACGATCTGTGGGGCGCGGCCGCTGTTGACAATGTCCGTTGTGCGTAGTGCCACCGGGTAGTCGGGACCGTTTGGCGTGGTTTGCGGATCGCGCTGGCCGTACCATTCGGCTGTGTCTTCCAAGCCGTGCAAGTTAAAGTAAGCGGCTTGCATAGCTTTGCCAGCTTCTTTTGGCAGCCGTCCCGTTTCGGTGGGCGGCGATATGCTGAGCATCTTTGAATTGCCAATGCTGCGATAAACGCTATGAGATGCGCGGCGCCAGATTTCGGCCGTATAGCCAAAGCTGGCGCGATTCGGTTTCCACAAACCCAAGAAAGCGAGGGCGCGGACCGCAGATTGCTGAACACCTTCTATGCCGCTAACTCCGCCTTTCCGGCTCCCGGCGATCTTGTTCAGGGCTTTGACCAATGGCATCGGATCATTGCTGACGCCATTTGGCAAGCGGCCAAGTGGCCAGGTTGGCATGAAATAATTCTCGTCAATGCTGGCATAGGGATTGTCCGATGGCACGTCCTTATCGTCATCATCAACCGGGTTAGGCAAATGGTGGAAGGGCACGATGTGTGGCCCGCCAACGATCATCAGCGCGCCGATCATCTCGCCCTTCTTGCGCAGTGCTTCGTCCAGGTCCGCCAGCAAATGTTTGATGCCCCATGGGTCGTCGGCTTTCACTGAAGTCAAACCAAATTCCGAAACTGACTCTTCAACATCCGCGTAGATCAAATGCGCGTCCCAATTGGGGTCGGCAGCAGTGGCAGTTACGACCGCTTTCATCGCGGCATCGACCTCGTTGAGTCCGGCAAGTCCATATTGTTTTTCCAAGCCCGCGTGGGTTGTCAGAACGACATACGCGGGATAGCGACCATCTGACTGCAAGCGCAGTGAATCCGCATCTGTCTTGATGTCATCAAAATTGACCAGCGTTTCAGGCAGAGTGACGCGCTTTTCTTCAACAACAACAGATGTGATCTCAACAATAGGTTCGACTTTTGCTTTTGGCGCGACCTTGCTTTGAACCCGTTCCAAAAAGCGCGGTATCCGAACAACATTATCTTCGGCCGCTGGCGCTTCAACTGGATGCGCTGTCTTTGTTTCAGTTGCCAATCCGCTGGACAAATGGTTCCAGCCCAAACCGGCCGCAACCTTGGCCGGAATGGCCAGGTTGATTTCAATACTTAGATCAGCGGGCCACATGGCGCTGAAGCGGTGCTTGTCGCCCAACAGGCGGCGAGCCACTCGTCCACTGACATCCTCGGCCACACAGCCATGCAGCAGATCGAGCGCTTCTTTTTCTTGTCCACTTTCCATCAATAGCGCGGCATCTTGCAGGCGCAATTGAATGCAGCTGGGCCATTGTTCGCGGTAAAGCGTAACCAAGCTGTTAACAGCTTGCCAGCTCATATCTAGCTTCCGCGCAATTTGTAGATGCAATAGAGCGGGCAGGGGGGAAGGGGGTTCGTTGATCAATGCGGCCTGGAGCTCGGATTCTGCCTTCCCGTACTTTTCTTCAGCAAAAAAGATTTGCGCGCTGATCAAAGCCTGTCCCCAGGCTTGAATATCCTTCACAACTTTGCCTGGTTTTGACAACGCGGCTGCAGACGCGCGAGCGCGCTCGGCAATATCGGGTTTCACCCGCCGAGCCAATCGTGCCAGACTGTCCTGTGCTTCCAGGAATTCGGGATCCATCTCGACCAGGCGCTTCAGAAGTTGCAAAGCCGTGTCAGTTTTGCCTTCCTGGGTCAACGCACGCGCGCGTAATAGCTCGATATGCAGATCATATGGATAGCTGTTGAGCCAATCTTCGGATAATGTGCGCACGAAACGCGCTTCTCCCGCCATCAACGCGATTTGCAGGATCGTGAGGACGTCGGCGCGGGAGATGGCCTTGCCGGACATTATTGCGGATTTCAATTTGCCATTCATTGCACCGACTCCTTCAAAAATTCGTCCTGCGGCTCGTGAACTAAATTCAAAGCGATGACAGCTGCCAGTTGGCGCTGCACAACCCGGTCCTTAGGCGCCAGTTTGGCTGCCTTTCGCAGCTTGGCTTCGGCGGCGCCGTAATCCTTGGCTTCCTTCAACGCCTGCGCGGCTTCCACATGCGGCTGGGCTTTGTCGGGGGCGATGTTCGCTGCCTTATCAAAGGCATCCAGCGCTTGCTTGAATTGCCGGCGAGACTGAAAAACCCGGCCGCGCTCAAGGTACGAGTCGACTAAATAAGGGGCCAGCTTGGCAGCCTGGTCCAGATGATGCAAGGATTGGTCCAACTGACCGTTGTGCTTGAGTAGTCGGCCCAAATGCAGGTGCAAGCGGGCTTGCATATCCCGCGGCAACGCTTGGGTAGCTTTCTTTACCGCTTGCTGGGCGGCTTTGATCGCATCGTTGAAATTGCCGGCGGCTGCCAGGATCTCAGAGAGGGCGAAGAATGCCTCGGCGCGATCCTGGAACTTCTGGCTCAACTTGGCTAATTCTTCAACGGCCTCGCTCTGGGGCAGCATCTGCGCCCGGCGCACCAGTAAGG
The DNA here is from genome assembly GCA_025450445.1 of Anaerolineales bacterium. Lineage (GTDB taxonomy): Bacteria > Chloroflexota > Anaerolineae > Anaerolineales > UBA11579 > JAMCZK01. Next base: position 6,287 of record JANWHN010000021.1, read on the forward strand.
GCAGTATGTCCTCGGCAAATTCCTGGGCGCGCTCTAGAACCGCGAGCGCATCGTCACGCAGCCCCAGCGCCTCGAAGCATTCAGCAAAGATGCGCAAAGCTTCAGCATTCTTCGGCGCAAGCTTTAGAGCTTGCTCGATCAGGCTGCGTGCCTGTCCAGCATCTTCAGCTTGCAAAGCCAGTTCGGCTTGCAGGATCAAGGCTTCGGGCTTTGCGCTGTCGATCTTGTGCGCCTGGCTGGCACGCTGTGCAGCCTGTTTCACATCCCCGGATAGCCGGAAGGCTTCGGCAAGCGCGAGTTGATAGTCAACGTGTTTTGGCTGCAATTTAGTTGCTTCTTGGAAGACAAGAATAGCTTCGCCAAAAGCCTGGATCGCCAGAAGGGCCTGCCCAAGCGAAAAATGGTTGTCCGCTTCGTTTGGCTGCAGTCTGACTGCTTCCTTGAAATGCTCAACAGCTTCGACCAACCCGCCGAGCTTGCGCTGCAGGTCGGCTGCTTCTGAATGCCATTGAGCCTGCTTGGGAAATAGCAGGAGCGCGTTCGAGATGAAATCCAAAGCCTGTTCGGCCATGCCCAATTTCTGCGCGATTTGCGAGGCGATCGCATGCACCTGAGCGCGGGTTGGGATGAGGTCGACGGCTTGCTCGATCAACTTGAATGCTTCATCGGCGTCCAAGCCCATCAATGCTAAAGCGCGTTCGACCAAGACTTCAGGCGTTTTTAGAAAGCCCTTCGCTAATTCGTTTGCGTCCTGAACCTCGCCACCGCGGCGGGAAGCAAAGAAAAGAGCCGCGGCCTCTCCAGCGTTGGCAGGGTAGCCGGCAGGCAGGTTTTTGAAATCAGCCGTGGTCCCAAGCCGCAGGTCAGCCCGCGCTTGCCAGCGCTCGATCAATAATTGGGCTGAAGCAAATGGAGCCGCGTTGATTGCTGCAGCGAAGGCTTGCTGACAGGCGGCATAGATTTCCATGCCAAAAGCGGCTGCGTCGTAGATCGCCTCGGCAGCTTGGTTCAGTTGCTGCCATTCGGCCCGTTCCAGCAAGGCTTTTCCAAGGGTGAACTGCGCCAGGGCGTGGGTAGGAACGCGCTTCACGAGGTCCTGCAGCAACTTAACTGCCGCATCCCAATCGTTCAAGCGAATGGCTGCGCGAGCAATGCTGATAACTGTCATCTCATCGGCACCTTGCGTAAGCTGGACGGCTTTCTTGAAGTTCAGATCGGCTTGGCCGCGATCGTTGTGGCGGGCGGCCAGCCGGGATTGCAGGGCCAGGACGCGCGCGTTTTCTTCGCCGGATTCCAAAGCCGGGGCGAGCGCCTTGGCGGCTTGCAATTCTTCGTTAGCATCGAGAGCTATTTCCGCTTGCAGAGTGGCCAGTTCTATTCCGGTAATTTCGCCGGCAAATTTGGTGAACAGCGCTCGAGCACGTTCGGGTTGGATGCAGGTCACCGCCAACTCGGCTGAGAATTGGAGAATTTCGGCGTTGTGTGGATCCAAGCTGAAAGTTTTTTCGGCAGCATCCAGAGCAGCAGCCCAATCCTGGCTGGCGTGAAGGATGCGCGCCTTTAGCAGTTGCAGTGAAGCATTCGAGCCGATGGCAAGCGCGGCTTCGATCGCTTCGAGTGCAGCTTGTGGCCGACCCAATTGCTGCAAGATGTTAGCTTTCAGATTCAAAGCTTCAGTATTGGTCGCGGTTAGCTTAAGCACCTGTTCAATAGCTTCGAGCGCATCTGCCAGCTCTCCGCTTTGGGCTTGAGCGCGAGCGAGGTTCTGGAAATCGGCGGCCTCGCCAGCGATCTCAACTGCGCGCTTGAAGAAAGGCACGCTCTCTTTCGAGGCGCCATTCGCCAGCAAAAATTCGCCCGCTTTTGAAATCGGCGATTTGTCGTTTTGTTTTATCAAATTCGAGAAAGTCTCGACCGCGGCTTTCTTTGCATCCGCTTTCCATTGAAGTTCAGCGAGTTGATGAATAAGCTTGGGTGAGCTGTCTTTTGTGAGTGATTTGCTCAGAACTTTGCGCGCCTCTTCATTTTTCCCCAAAGCTTGAGCTTGCTCCGCATACCAAACAACCGCAGCCTCATCCTTAGGCGTCTCGATATACACCTTTTGCGCGATCTGCAGTGCTTCTTGAGCGCGGCCGGCTTTTTGATAGGCAGCACACAAAGCTCGCATAATGTCCAAATCGCCAGGCTGAGACTTGCCCATTTCTTCCAATGTCGCAATTGCGTTGGTCTGGTGCCCGCTGGCAGCTTGCGCCAGGGCTTTGCCCAGACTCAAGCGTTTGCGCCAGCCTGCGTCTTCCGCAAGCCCGGATTTCAACGCGGTCTCAAATTGCTTGGTGGCTTCGCCGTGCTTGGCTTGGGCCGCCAGCGCTTCTGCCAATAATCCGCTCGCGTCGGCTGGGGCTGCTTTGCTTTTCAGGACCTTCGCCAATGCCTTCTCGGCTAGAGCCGGCTCATCGCCAGTAACCATTCGGGCGCGGCCGACATCCATGAGGATCTCAATATTTTCCGGGTCAGACTGTAGAGCGATCGTCAGGACGGGCAGGGCGCGTTGGGCTTCGCCAGCTTCCAACAAGAGCTTGCCCAGGAGTTGAGCAATTTCAGCATCGGTCGGATTTGCCTGCTGTGCGATCTCCAAGGTCTTGCGCGCATCGGCAATGTTGCCCATGTCAATCTGCAGTTTGCCTAACTGCAGAGCGATCCTTTGGGCCAACTTGCCGCTGGCCTGTTCCGGTGCTAACTGCGCGGCGCGCGTGAACGCAATCAAGGCTTCCTGGTTTTGCTCGAGTGTCAAATAAGTTTCAGCTAGCAATGCTTGCAGCTTTGCTGATGGCGTGCTGTATTGCTGAGCATTTAGCAAAGTGCCCAATGCGGTTTTAGCGTGGCCACCAGCTATCTGCACCTCAGCTAATGTTAGCCATGCTCCAGGCTGCGCGGGCGCAAGCTCGGTGGCACGCTGCAAATGGTCTAGTGCGGAATTCTCATCGCCGGCATCAATCAGCGCCTTGCCCAGCAAAGCGTGGGCTGCGCCATTGGTTACATTCAAGGCCAGGGCTTGCTGGCAGGCTTCAATAGTTTTCTGCAGGTCTCCGCAGGCCACTGCGGTTTCAGCCAGCGCGATCAGGTCTTCAATGCTTGGAGTTTCTTCGCGATCGATCACCGTGTGCCATTCGGTCATGGCATCCTGGGCGTTGCCGCTTGCCTGCAACGCCTTCGCCAGACTGCGGCGATAGTCGCTGCGCTCCGGAGCCAGAGCGGCTGCCAGGTGTGAGGCTTCGAGTGCTTTCGCGTGTTCGTTGTTCATCGTTAGCGCATCGCTCAGTAGAGCGGCGCCTTCGGCGTCATTTGGATTGCTCGCCAGGGCCATCTCCGCCACATTCAGTGCTTCCACAAACAAGCGCAGGTCGAAAAATAACTGCGATAATTTACGCAGCCAACTTGTCGCATCTGTTCCGAGTGTGGGCGCGCTCTTTTGCGCGGCCAACAAGGCGCCCTTCGCCATCTTCATGGCTTCGGCTTGGTCCTGGTTTTTGATGGCCACGCGTGCGGCCGTGATCAAAGCGGCGGGCTGCTTGCTGTTCCCGTTAGGAACAGACGCCATCAGCTTCTTTGGATCAATAAGTTCATTTGATTTCTGCAAGATGGCGAGGCTTTTTGCCACATCGCCATTCTCATGAGCGGTTTCTGCTAGTTGTGTAGCCAACTGTGCCTGAAAATTTTGCGCAGCTTCCCAAGCCTTGTTGAGCATGGGTTGGGCTTGTTCTGCTTTTCCGCTAATTTGATAGATCTCGGCCTGCAATAGCGACCGCTGGATCTGCGCCAACTCTCCTTCTTCGCTGGCTTCCGCCTGCAAATTCTCCATGACGTGCAAACCGGCTTGTTGGGCCAATGGAGCGCTCACGTTAGCAATCTTGCGCAGAATGCCCAAGAATTGGGGTAGCTCATATTTTGCAATGATGTCGAGCAGATGCGCCGATTGCTGATCCAGTGGCAATGGATTGGTGATCAGTGCGTGCAGGCCCAATTCATGCATGTAACCGTCTTGGTCCGCGGCTAGCAACGAAGCAAGCAATTCTTGCGGATTGGGCACTAGGCCAAACAGGCAAGCGATGACCGGCTTCCAGAATTCGGCTGGCGCGATCGTAAGATCGTTTGGCAATTGCTCCCAGCTAGTCAACAGGCGCCAGCGTTCGCGTAAAGCGATCGCCAGCAACGTTGCTTTCGCCAGATCGGGCTGAACTTGATCATTTGGAATTCCTTCAGCGGCCAAAAGCTCGTAGGCCGCCGCAGCTTGGTAGCGCAGCTTTTCGCTGACTGCCACCATGGGCGCGGATCGCAAAATCTCAAACTGGTCTGCGTGCCCAAGGCGCAGCAAGCCCAGGAAGGCGGGCGACCAGCTGTCTCGCTGGCCGGCCGCAGCTTCCAAGGCTTGTGCACCAAAGGCGCCCTGCAAGTCGGTCCACAGCGGGGCCTGGTTGCGAAGCGCGGCCACTACTACCGGCCATTCGGCCTCTGGCAGCTGGCGTTTGAGTTCTGCGATGAAGGAGGTCATGCTAAGTCTCCCGGGGCGCGAATTAAACTGCCCAGTTAACTTGTAGCACGACCCAGTATCCTGCGGCCATCATTCCCAGGCCAATGGCCGTGAGAAAGATGCCCACGCCTGCTGCGGTCTTGACCAGGTTGGAAACGCCATCCAGCAAAGCAGATGCGTTGCCAACCAGGCCGGCCATGTCTTCGGCAATGCCCTTTTGCACCATTTTGGCGGTCTGCGCGCTGATGTTGCGTAGGTCCTTGTTCATGGTGCGGGTGACAAGCACGAACATGCCCATCGTTAGGGTGCACATGCCCAGGAAGAATAGGGCGGCGGCCATGACTAGCAGTGTGTCGGATTGGTTGATCATGTACATGTCTACCTCCGTAAAAAGTGATGTAGCCCCCTTGTTGCAAGAAGTGTGCCGAAAAGAGGCGGGCCAAGGTGTGCATGCTTGGATTGACGATTTTCTGTCCTACGGCTACAATCATCCGGCGTTGGGCGTCTCCTGCTTGGGAGACGTTTTTGCGAAAGCAGAGATCCCCGCCTGACGCTGGATGCGGGACGAAGGTAATTTGCGCGAGAAGCAAAACCCGCGCGAGTGAGAGGCGTCCCAAGGATGGAAGAATGGCTCAACGTTTCACTCTGCAAGCAACCCGCCGGACACTGACAGGTAAAAAGGTTTCTCAGCTTCGCCGCGAAGGAAAACTTCCCGCTGTCCTTTATGGTCGTTCGCTGAAGGAACCCATTGCCGTCGCAATGGATCGCAATCAGGCTTCAGCTGCCTTGAAACACATTACCTATTCAAGCCTGATCTTGGTCAACCTTGAAGGCGAAGAACACACGACCCTCGTGCGTGACTTCCAAGTCGACACTTTGCGCGGTGATTTGAATCATGTTGATTTCATGGTTGTCTCACTGACGGAAAAGGTTAAAGCCGAAGTCAGCATCCTCATGGAAGGCAAGGCACCGGTGATCGCTAATTTGGGCGGTCTACTGGTTGCCGGTCTCGAACGTGTGATGGTCGAAAGTCTGCCCCAAGATCTGCCCGAGCATTTTGTTGTTGATGTTTCCAGTCTGGCGAACTTCGGTGACGCGATCCATGTGCGCGATCTAAATGTCCCGGCCAACGTGACCATCGTCACTGATCTGGATGAGCTCCTCTTTGTAGCCGCCGCTCCTGTGACGGAAATCGTCGAAGAAGCTGCTCCTGCCGCCGTGCTGCCCGAAGGCGCGGTTGCCCCCGAAGGCGCTGTTCCTGCCGAAGGCGAAGCTGCTGCGGGCGCTGCACCTGCCGCTGGTGCCGCGGCTGCCCCTGCTGCCGAGGAAAAGAATCCTGGCGACAAGGGTGGCAAAAAAGATCGAGACAAAGGCGATCGAAGGTAGTAAACATAAAAGAGCCCGCAAAGCTGCGGGCTCTTTTTTTATCGGCTCAGCGAATATACGTCGCCCTGATAGCTCTCAAAAAGCAATATGAGCCAGCCGCGCTCAAGTGCGGCATCGGGTCTGGCAATGCTCTCGCGATAATCGAGTGGCCCACGGAACCAGATCAGGTAGCCGCCTGCACCTGCAGTCGGCCAATCAGGCTCTTCACCGTCGGCAACATGAGGTAGTAGGCCGATAGGGCGCCGTAAGTAGAACCAGGCTGCGGCTTCACTATTGCTATATATGACCTCCTCATCTTTGATCTCAAGATCATTCAAATACTCAACCAACTCCGAGTTCGCTAACTCCGCACTGTTCATGATGTTGTAGTAAGCATCGCCATTTTTTTCAATCGCAAATGCGTGCGCCGCAAAGTTGGTTAGCGGGAAAACTAGGACAATGCCAAGAAGAATTGTAAGCGGGACCTGCCCAACTCGGGGAGGCAGCTTGCGGGCTTCCTTCGGGGTGATTTGATCCAACATTGTGAAGACTAATAAGACTAAGGCTGGCAAGATCACCACATGAACTCGATCCAGCCCAATAAAACGGAAATGCCTGCTGGTTTGAAAGATTAGCACACCCAGATAAACTATAAAGAATAGAAGGCTGGGCAGCACGAACGGGGAAAGAAAACGCTCTCGGATTCTAGGCAATTCCCTTCGAACAATCGCGAGAAATACTCCCAGGAGCAGAAAAAACAAAACTACCCAGCCAATATCTAACGCAAAAAATCCTTCGGGAGCGAACCAACCACTGATCTTGTTCCATGTAATTCCAAGGTTGTCTACAGGAACCGCGGCGGTGCGCTCGCCAAAAAGCGATCCGTCCGCCGGCAAGTTGTGTAATCTCGCCCAGAGCACCAGGGGCAGAAATGAGATGCCAAAAAAAATAGCGGTTTGTTGGGCCGCTCGCCTGAGATTTTCTCGGTAATTCCAGAATGTCAGAAGGCTTCCGGCTAAAACCAGTGAGATGCCCGCGTAACGCACAAGGCTGGCCGCGATCGTGATCAGGATCAGACCTACCCAATATCGACTCGATTGTGCTCGCAGCCACTCGCCCGCGGTTAGCAAAAAGCCCAATATCAGAAGGATGAAGAGAGGATCTGTCGAGATGTTGGCCGAAATTGTAAAAATGGCCGCTGATGATGCCACCAGCAATGTAGCCCCGCCAGCCAATACAAGGTTATCGGGAAATGCACGCTCGAAAAGCAAGCCCGCCGGCAAAATGATTGCTCCGAAGATCAAGATATTGAGCAACCAACCAACGGTGTGAACATCGATCCCGCTGGCTATATGCAAAGCAGCAATGATCACCGGATAGAGCGGTGGCCATAGTGTAAATTCCTCGCCTGAGTAATCGACGAAGCCATTCCCATCCGCCACGCTCTGCGCCACCGACAAATACTTAGCTGAGTCCTCCCCAAGGCCAGCTCCGATTCTGTAGGTAGCTAGAAATAAGATCGCGCTCCCTAGTAAGGCGAGCCCAATAAGAAATCTGCGATACCAGATACGGGTTTGAGGACTTTGAGCGGTCACGTTCATCTTTTGATGAACGTCAATGCTATCCGCTCGTTATGCGAGCTTTAGCGCCTCTAGAAAGTTCAGGGTGATCCGGGCTGTCACGCCCCAGAGTAGTTCCTTGTCATATTCCTTGAAATAGACAACATCCAGGCTTTGCCCATCCGGCGCCACCCGCTCGCGCACTTCGCGATTTGCAGGGTCTGCCAACCAGCTTAGCGGGATTGTAAAGGCGCGCTGCACCTCGCGCGGGTCGGGGTGGATTTCAAATGGCCAGGGAATCACTGCGATAACCGGCGTAACATTGTAATTGCTGATCGTGATGAAATCTTCAAGTGTGCCGAGAATTCGCACTCCATTTGCTTCAAGCCCGATCTCTTCATTGGCTTCCCGCAGCGCAGCTTGCTCGGCGCTCTTCTCGCCCGGGTCCCATCGTCCGCCCGGAAAGGCGACCTGTGCGCTATGCATATCGCCTTCAACCTTTGAGCGCAATATGAATAGCAGGTGCCATTCGCCATCGACGGGCAGCATCGGAACCAGCACAGCCGCCGGCTTTGGCTCCTGGTCACTAAACACTTCTCGCAGCGGGCTGATGTATGGATCGGCGTGACGAGCTGCAAGCAGCTCGCTGATCCGTTCCTCGGTCAGCGTCGAGGTTTCCAGCTATTCACCCGGCCGCGGCAGGATCACGCTGCCGCAATAATGGCATTCCGCAGCCTTGCCACCAGCCGCGCTGATCTGCTCCAGGCTCATCGACGCCCCGCAACAGGGGCACTTCTCTGGCAGGGAGGTGTTCTTTTTGGATACTTCAGATTTAACTTCCTCGGAAGGCTTGCCTTGAAGAACATCATCCAGCCATGCGCGCATCTCTTCCGTCTCGTCAGTTTTGCCCTCGGCTTCCAGCGATTCAATATAGCGCGCACCTTCATGCCTCAAGGCTGGCCACCGCTCCTGGGCAGCAAACATCTCTAAACCTGCTTGCGCGTTTTCGATCGACAGTTCAAAACTTTCACCCAGCAAAAATGCTTGCGCCGCCCGCATAAATAACATCGGTGCAGGATAGATCAAATCAATATCCCTAGCGCCTTGAGCCAATGATTGGAAGATGTGTCCTGCGTTGACAAGGTCACCGGTAGACATAAGATGGTTGGCGCGACGCAGCTCGCGCTGCAAGCGCGGATTGAGCATCCGCCCCGGCAGCATCGGGCCGCGCGGCTTCCAGGGTCGATCCCATGGGGCTCGGCGCGTATACCTAAATCGACGGAACGGTCGCTTCATTAATTGTTTGGCTGTACAACAAAGACCCAATGACCAGCGAATAGGGTGCCCAGGCTGGCCAATGCAGCGATGCCAAGGAACAACGGTCCAACTCGAAACAAGCCCCAATCGAGGAAGCCAGCTATCGAATGCCCGGCCCAAAAGCCGCCCCATGCCAGTCCCATATACAGAAGCAAGCGCCCCATTCCGCCGCCGCGCCATAAGTGGAACGCGGCCCCGAAGAGCGTGGCGACTGTTGCGCCTAACGCGAATGCAGGCAAGGTCATGCAGGAACTTCGAGAACGTCTGCGGTTTGGATTGAGACGGCTTGTTGTGCGGCAATAATGCCGCCGCCGACCACCTCGCCGTTCACGTAGAAGACTGCCGCTTGCCCCGGCGTTATATCGAGAATAGGATCCACAAATTCAACTTTGGCGCTGCCATCTGCACACGGAGTGACGCGCGCGGCTGCTTTGCGCGCGCTGTACCGATTTTTGACTTCTGCGTCAAAAGATTGGCTAGGTGCAACTCCGCTTACCCAGTTGATCGTTTCAGCGACGAGCTCAGAATTTCCCAACTCATGCTTGTAACCAACGACCAGCGAGTTCGTGCTGTGATCCTTGCCAAGCACGTATAGTGGCTCGGCCGCCGCAATCCCCAAACCTTTGCGCTGCCCGATCGTGTAATGCACCAGTCCGGCATGTTCGCCGAGCTGGTTGCCGGCGTTATCGATGATCGAGCCCGGCTTCTCTAATTCGGGTTGATGGCGATGCAGAAAGTCGCGATAATCCTGGCCGGCTAGGAAACACAAATCCTGGCTCTCTTTTGAAATCGCGGCGGGCAAGTCCAGATCTGCCGCAATCTTGCGCACTTCGGGCTTGGTCAGATCACCTAGTGGAAAGATCGCATGCTTTAATTTTTCTTGATTGAGAACGTGCAGCACATAGGATTGATCTTTGTGCGCATCGACAGCTTCAAACAAGCGCACGGGCTCGCCTTCTTTGCGCGTAAGACGCACGTAATGACCAGTTGCCATGTAATCGGCGCCGAGCGCAAGTGCGCGGCTCAGAAGGAAATCCCAGCGGATCTCCCGGTTGCAGGCCAGACACGGATTAGGGGTCTGCCCAGCCGCGTACCCATCCAGAAAATATTGCACGACCACATTGCGGAAGCTCTGCTGCGCGTTAACTGCGTAAAACGGGATGCCCAGTTGCCCAGCCACTCGGCGAGCGATATTCATCGCCGCCGGTGTGCAGCAGCGGTTGGACATCTCTTTGCCCGGTTCGCTCCACAGGCGCAACATCATCCCGATGACTTCGTAGCCTTGCTGCTGCAACAAGGCCGCCGCCACCGAGCTGTCCACGCCGCCGCTCATGGCGACGACGACTTTGGGTTTCGTCACGCGATCTCCAGGCTACGCACGCGCGCTAGTAGTTTGGGCAGGGTGGTCAGGAAGGATTCAATATCTTCATTTGTGGTGTGGATACCCAGGGTGACTCGTAGCGAGCCCAGCGCCCAATCGCGGGAGAATCCCATCGCCAGCAGCACGTCACTGGGCTCCGGGTCGCCGGTCTTGCAGGCCGAGCCGGACGAGCAGGCGAACCCGGCGTTGTCCAGCAGCATGAGCAGCGCATTTCCGTCCACGCCCTTGAAAACAAAACTGGCATGGTTTGCCAAGCGCAGGTGGCGATGTCCGCTGAGTTTAGTGTCAGGGATTGATTTGAGAACGCCTTCAATAACTTTGTCGCGCAGTTTGCTTAGTTTGCCGGCGCGCTGCTCGATTTCCGTTTGCGCAATCTCGAAGGCTGTAGCCATGCCCACGATATAAGCCACGTTGGGCGTCCCAGCTCGCAGCCCGAATTCATGGCTGCCTCCGGTTTGCATAGGCAGCAACGGTGTTCCGCTGCGCACGTAGAGCGCTCCGACGCCCTTAGGACCATAGAATTTATGAGCCCCAATCGAAAGCAGATCGACACCCAGCTTTTGCACATCTAGCCGCAAATAGGCGCCAGATTGGACCGCATCGCTGTGGAGTGCAACGCCTCGTTCCCGGCAAATTGCGGCGATTTCTTCAATCGGGTTGATGGTGCCGATCTCGTTATTTCCCAAAATGATCGAGGCTAAGGCCGTTTCGGGCCGAATCCGCTTTGAAACTTCTTCCGGTTGCACCATTCCTAATTCGTCAACTGGCAGCAATTCAAGTTCAAATCCAAAATGGCTTGCAAGCTGCTCCGCAGTCTTTGAAATAGCATGGTGCTCTACCGGGCTCATCAAAATGTGGTTCGCTCCGCGCTTTTGTCGCGCCGCCATGGCGGCTCCGCCCAGAGCCAGATTGTCGCTTTCAGTTCCGCCGGACGTGAAAATGATCTCTTCCGGTTTCGCATTCAACAGGTCGGCCATTCGCTGGCGGGCGTCTTCCAAGGCCGTTTCCGCCCGCTGCCCAAACCCATGCACCGAGGAAGGGTTGCCGAAATCCGCGCCAAAATAAGGCTGCATCGCCTCCAAAACGCGCGGATCCAGGGGTGTTGTGGCCGCGTAATCTAAATAAATCGGCTTGCTACCGGACATGTTGCGATTATAGCGTGCCTATTCGCAGACTAAATCGGACTGCACTCGCTCCGTGATTTCAAATGCGTCCGGGTCGTAAGCGAATGAATTTTGTATCCGCCCCCAAGTGTTGCATAACATGATCTGCATTGAGGCGTCCATCCCAAACGCGCGACTGGTCAGGGCTTCGGCTGTCGCCCATTGCCCGACATGTGCGTAGCCTTCAACGAAAACTGGGAGCTCGGAGGCGTGCCGCGGTTCAAACTCGGCGAGGCCTCCATCCCCAAGTGCAGCCACATGTGGCCAATCCCTAAGTTGCCGCGCCAACTCTGCTTGTTCAAAATAAAAACACCAATCGGGCAAATGCTGTGCGCCAAGCACTTCATCAGGCCATTCCCTCCTTGCAAGAAGGTCAGTGTTGATAAGCGTGGTATCGGAGAAGGGCAGCGCGGCTACCGTCAATTCTGGGAAAGCTGGAAACTCACGCGAGAAAACCGGATCGATCAGTTCAGGCTTGTCGGCGTAGAAATCTGCGCCCAACAAATGTGGATGGCCGGCGTCATAAATCGAATCGAGCACACGCAGGCAGTAGGGTGGTTGGTAATAAAGTAGCAACACATCCGCGCTTGACCCACGAAAGATGAAGAAACGATACGTCGCTTCGTACTCTGCGGCTTCCTCAAGGCTTGGCATATGCCCGCCACTTATTCGCAAGTCTAGATAGCGAACCATATACGGCAGGTCGATGAAATCCTCGATCTTGTATTCCCAATCGTAATAGTCAGTTGGCGGATCTAAATCGGGTGCGTACATCCAGTTGATCGGTGCAGCCATCGAATTGTCGCTCTCGTGCTCGAACGGCAGTTCCTCGCTCACAAGAGTTGTCGCGTGTACTAGGCCAGGCACGCGCCAGGCCAACTGATTTAGGAATGTCACTTGTGATTGCCAGTCGATGCGAAAAGCCAGGGCATTGAGAAAATGAAGACCCACCGCCAGCCCGATGAAAACGGAAAACACAATCGCCCGGACCACCTTTGGCCTTATCGCAAAGTCAATCACTCCGGCTAGCAGCAAACTGGACCCAAGCATCATCGGTAGCGCCAGCCGGTCGCTCGGAAACGACAGGCTGAACGGCAGTTGAGGGATCCAAAACACGATCCCGCCCACCAGCAACATGATCAATCCAAGGGCAATGGCTTCTAGCCTCCACTCGCGGTCTTTGCTTTGGTTGTTTTGCAAGAATTGAAATGTTGCTGTCCCGGCGAGCGCAGCCGCGGCTAGCAGCCAGAAATAGCGCACGCCCGACTGACCGGCGAGGTCAGCTGATGGAAACGTGAAAGCCCGCGCCCAGATATCCAACGTCGCCACGCGCAGATCAGTCAACACTGTGCCCACAAACTGCTGCAGTGCTGGCAACGGGTTGACCCGGATCGCATCCAGCAGGTCAAGTGAATATGCGCCGTATCGCGAGATGTACGAATGCCACAGAAGCACGGCGATTAACAGCGCCAAATAAGGCGCCCACGCAACCGCCACATTGCGAATTGTTTTTTGTTTTGCGTCCAAAGCAAGCCACAAAATAAAAGGTCGCGCCAGCTCCAGACCGTGGAAATAATCGGAGGTGAGCATCGCTAGCAGGGCGGTAGCGAGCGCCATGCCGCGCAAACCCCATGGCGAAGCAGCCTGTTCCGCTTTGACCATTAGCGTCACTGAAACCAGGAACGAGATCAGCGCGACCAGATGCGGCGCACTATTTACTGAGACGAATTGCTGACTGAAACCTGGAAAAACGAGAAACAGAGCCGCCACCCAAAAGGTGCGCACCTTATCCGCCGGCCAAACGGTCCTGATTAGCCACCATACCGCCACGGCCGAGCTGTATCGCAACAGAAACGTGAAGATCTGCCAGTAAAGTGGTATCTCTCCAAATATCTTGTTCCCGATGTAAATGACCAAGCCGGAAAGCGGCCTCTGGAACTGGAAATACTTGATGCTTTCCGCGTCGGAGATGGATGAAAGCCACGAGATCGGCCAGTCGTCCCAATAGAAGCCCATCCAGTTGACGTAAATCCCGTAGCAGACCAGCGCCAGCCCGAAGAGGGCGACGGGGGCTGCCAAGGTGTGCTGGGCTAGGTCGCGAAGCTTCGTTGCCAGGGTCTTCATCGAGCCGTCATTTTATCTTTGGCGGTTAGGGTCTCAGCCAAAATAGCATGGCAGAATTAGGTCTGAGAGCCAAATCCTGTTATAATCAGATTGTACAAAATATCACATTCGACCAAGCTCTGACCTGAAAAGGAGCCATGGCCAAAGACATCAAGTTTGGGACAGACGGCTGGCGAGGGGAAATTGCCAGGGATTACACCTTCGACTCGGTGCAGCGCGCCGCACAGGGTTTTGCCACCTATATCAAGAAATTGAATATAGCCGGAATGGGCGTGGTTGTCGGCTATGACATGCGCTTCCATTCCGAGAACTTTGCCGCCGCTGTGGCCGAGGTCTTAGCTGGCAACGGCATCCGCGCATATCTGACTCAGGACGCGACCCCCACGCCCGTTATCGCCTACGCCGTGCTCACCCAAAAGGCTGCCGGCGCGGTCAACATCACCGCCTCCCATAATCCGCCGACCGACAACGGCTTCAAGGTCCGCGACGAAAACGGCGGGGCCATCGATCCCGAAGGGCTCATCGAGATCGAGAATGCCATCCCGGATTCGATCGTCGGTGTCACTCGCATGCCGCTTGCTGAAGCAAAAGAAAAGGGACTTGTTCAAATTTTCGATGCTGCTCCCAAGTACATTGAGCACCTCAAAGACCTCATCGATTTGCAGCCCCTGAAAGATGCCGGCTTCACAGTGATGGTCGACACAATGTGGGGCAATGGGGCGGGTTGGTTCCCGCGGCTGCTAGCGGGTGGCAAGACCCGCGTGATCGAGATCCATAATCACCGCAACCCGATCTATCCTGAAATGCAACGCCCGGAGCCAATCCAGCCGAATGTAGATGCCGGCTTGCAAGCTACGTTGGATAACAAGGCTGATGTTCTGCTTATCACCGATGGCGACGCGGACCGCATGGGCCTTGGCGACGAAAAAGGTAAGTTCGTCGACCAGCTCCGCGTCTACGGACTGCTGGCTTATTACTTGCTCGAGATCCGTGGCCAGCGCGGCCCAATTGTGAAGACATTGTCCACCACGACGATGCTGAACAAACTCGGCAAGATTTACGATGTGCCGGTTTACGAAACCGGTGTCGGCTTCAAATACGTCGCCCCCAAGATGCAGGAAGTCGACGCCATCATCGGCGGCGAAGAATCTGGCGGCTACGCTTTCCGCGGCAACGTGCCCGAGCGCGACGGCATCCTCGCCGGCTTGTACTTTCTGGACATGATGGTCAAGACCGGCAAGAAACCGACCGAGCTGATCGAGTTGCTCTTCGCCAAGGTTGGCGCGCACTATTACGATCGCATCGACAGTTTGTTCAGCGGCGACCGGGCCGCCCGCGAGAAAATGATCCTGGACGCCAAGCCCTCGACCATCGGCGGACTGAAAGTAGCCGGCCTCGATACCACCGATGGTTTCAAATTCAATCTCGACGACGGCGGTTGGCTGCTCATTCGTTTCTCGGGCACCGAGCCCAAGATGCGCGTGTATTGCGAAACGACTCATGGCGATAAGGTGCAAGCGATCTTGCAAGATGGCCTCAAGATCGCCGGATTAAAATAGGTGCTGGTAGATACACACTGCCATCTCGACTTCGAGCAATTCGACGAAGATCGGCTGGCGGTGGTGACAAATGCTCAGAGGGCCGGGGTAGGTGTGATTTTGAACCCCAGCGTGGATTTAGAAAACAGCGCCAAAGTGTTGGCGCAGACCGCAAGGTTTGATGGCTTATATGCTGCGATCGGGGTGCACCCGAACAGTAGTAACGGTTGGACGGATGAAAGCGAATCAAAATTGAAAGAGATGGCGCAAGACAAAAAAGTGGTTGCGATCGGCGAAATAGGCTTGGACTATTATCGCGAAAAAGCGCCTAAAGATGTCCAGCACAAAGTCTTGCGCGAGCAACTTGATTTGGCAGCCGAAATGGAATTACCTGTCATTATTCACAATCGTGAATCTAGCGAAGACGTGCTTGCCATGTTGCTCGATTGGCAGGCCGAGCTAAGTCGCGCCGGCTCGCCGCTGGCTCAGCGGCCCGGCGTACTGCACTCGTTTTCCGGAGACCTTGCGATGGCTGAGAAAGCGGTCACGGCTCACTATTTCATTGGCTTCACTGGCCCACTGACGTTCAAGAATGCGCCTGTTTTACGGAAGATCGCCGCTGCTCTTCCAATCGAAAACGTTCTCGTCGAGACTGACAGCCCGTTTCTCGCCCCGCATCCGCTGCGCGGCAAACGCAACGAGCCCGCTAATGTGAAGCTCGTCGCCGAAAAACTGGCCGAGATCAAAGGTCTGTCATTCGAAGAAATCGCTAATATCACGACCGCTAACGCCCAACGACTATTTCTCTTTGGGGAGCGCCAGTGACCACGCTAGATTTCCAGACCCGCGTTCAAGACTTGCTTCCCGAGGTTGAAGCGCGCATGCGCCAGCAAGTGCAGGGCTATCACCACATTTTGCAGTCCGCCCTGGATCATTTACTTTCTTCGGGCGGCAAGCGCGTGCGGCCTACGCTGGCCCTGCTCACCAGCTCTATGCTTGGAGTCGAGCATGAGATCAGCATCAACCTCGCTGCCGCGGTTGAATTGCTCCACACAGCCACGCTGGTTCATGACGACCTGATCGATGGCTCCACCGTCCGCCGCGGTATCCCTACCATCAATGCCGAATTCAGCGATGCGGCCACTATCCTCACCGGCGATTTCCTTTTCTCTCAAGCCGCCTGGCTGGGTTCGCAGGTCCGTTCCGTACAGGTGATGGCTCTCTTCGCCAAGACGCTCTCCACGATCGTGAATGGCGAGATCGTGCAGATCTTCGAGCGCAATGCGGTCACCGACCGCCAGGCTTACATCGAGCGCATTTACGCAAAGACCGCGTCCATGTTCGAGCTGGCCGCCGCTGCGCCCGCTTATATCGTCAATCAGGAAGACCGCTATTTTGAGCCGCTGCGCGCGTACGGATACGGGATCGGCATGGCCTTCCAAATGGTCGACGACGTGCTCGATTTCTCATCCGATGTTGTCACAATGGGCAAGCCGGTGGCCAGCGACCTGCGCCTGGGTTTAATCACATTACCGGCTCTCCATTATTTAGAGACCAATCCCGAGGATGATCGAATGCGATCATTGCAAAGCGGCAGCAAGCTCGATGACACCGCAATGGAATCTCTGGTCAAAGATATTCGCGCCAGTGGCGCTGTCCAGCGCGCCCACGACGAAGCGGATTCCATGGCGCAGAGCGCGCTCGACGCGCTCGAGCAGGTGCCTGCCGGTTATGAACGCGACGCGCTCACAGAGCTCGCAGAATATGTTGTGGCGCGCTTGCATTGATGCCCATTTAATGTTAACTTTGTGGCTTGTACCTGAGTGAACAAGGAGAAAACATGGATCTGAAAAACAAATTGGACGCACGAATTTCAAAATGGGCGCTTTTGAAGCACCCTTTTTATCAGGCCTGGGAAATGGGTGACTTGCCCGTCGACGCACTGCGGACTTACGCACGCGAATACGGCGCCTTCATACGCCAGATGCCAGCTGGCTGGGAAACGTTGAACGACACTGAAACCGCAAACGAGGAGCGCGAGCACACTGCGCTCTGGCAAGACTTCGCTGCGGGCTTGAACACCGAAATAAGTGAAGCCGGATTGCCCGCCGCTGTTGCGCTTGTTGAGAAATCCGGCAAGCTCTTCACCAGCCAGGCTACCGCTCTCGGCGCGCTGTATGCTTTCGAAGCCCAGCAGCCCGAGACTGCCAAGACCAAGCTGGCTGGGTTGCGCAAGCACTACAGCTTGCCCATCACAGCCGAGCCTTACTTTAAGCAGCACTCCGCAAACGAGCACGAGGCTGCCAAATTGTTGGAAAGCATCTCGGCTCTCTCGCCCGAAGATCAAGCCGTCGCTCTGGAAGCCTGCGAGCAAATGAGCGCCGCCCTCTGGGACGCACTCACCGATATTTACGATACTCACGTTAAGATGTAATTTGCCCCAAATCAAAGAGCCGCTCATCGAGCGGCTCTTTTTTTGTTCTCGCCTATCGGCATTGCGAGGCCGCTCAAGCGACCGTGGCAGTCTCCCACCTTAGCTCGCACATGTGACTGATAAACTAAAACACCATGCCCCCAAAACCTCAGCTCATCCTCAATCCCGGCCGCGAAAAATCTCTGCAGCGCCGCCACCCGTGGATCTTCGCGGGGGCGGTTTCCAGCATCAGCGGCGAGCCGCAGCCCGGCGACACTGTTGAACTGATCTCTGCCCGCGGCGAATTTCTCGCCCAGGCGGCCTATAGCCCGCAGTCACAGATTCGGGCCCGCGTCTGGACGTGGGATCGCGACGAATCAGTCGACTCCTCTTTCTTGCGCACGCGGCTAGAGCGCTCCATCCAATCCCGCAGTCTTTTGCAATCTTACGGCGACGCCGTGCGCTTAGTCCATGCAGAATCCGATGGGCTGCCCGGCATAGTCGTCGACAGCTATCGCGATGTGATTGTGCTGCAATGTCTGACATGGGGCGCCGAGCGATGGCGTGATGTGCTCGTAGAAGCCATCACGGACCTTTGCAAGCCAGCTACGCTCTACGAGCGCTCCGATGTCGATGTGCGCGCTCTTGAAGGCCTGCCAGAACGCGCCGGGCTGCTGGCTGGCAGCCCGCTGAGTGGGCGTGTGCAAGTTCGCGAGCACGGCCTCAAATTCTTAGTCGATCTCCTAGCCGGCCACAAAACAGGCTTTTACTTAGATCAACGGACTAACAGACTACTTGCACAACAACTTTCCGCCAATAGAGAAGTTCTTGACTGCTTCTCCTACACTGGCGCTTTCGCCGCGCACGCCCTGCAGGGTGGGGCGAGCAAAGTGACTTTGGTCGAAGACTCTCGCGATGCGTTGGGCATCGCCGGCGAGAATCTCGCGCTCAATGGTTTGCCCGAAAGCAAGGCTGAATTCATCGGTGGCAACGCTTTCCAAGTGCTGCGTAATTTCCGTGACGAGGCCCGCCAGTTCGATATGGTCATCCTCGACCCGCCCAAGTTCGCCCCTACCCGCGCTACTGCCGAGCGTGCCGCTCGCGGCTATAAGGACATCAACCTGCTGGCGCTCAAGCTTCTGCGCCCCGGCGGCATTCTCCTCACGTTCTCCTGCTCCGGCGGTGTGGACGCGGCTCTCTTCCAAAAGATCGTCGCCGGCGCCGCCCTCGATGCCGGCGTCCATGCTCGCATCCTGCAGCGTCTGAGCCAGGGCGCCGATCATCCGGTCGCGCTCAATTTCCCTGAAGGCGAATATTTGAAAGGCCTGGTTTTAGAGGTTGCTTAGTCGTTAACTACAGACTGCTGTGGTGTTTTTTGATTATTTCTTCGGCTTCAGCCGGCGAGTAATTTTCTAACAGAACAACGGTCGCATCTTTGCGAAACGCGGGCGGCAGCAAGTTCACTGCATCCTGCTTGCTATCTAACTCCGCGGTGATCCAAGCTTTGTGCACGTTATCGGCACAACCCCAGTCGGCATTAGCAACAAAATGCGACCCGGTCGCCAGGAAAACTGCAACAGCCCGCTCACATGCCTCTTTGGTTTCGCCATGTGGAACTTCAATCAGGAATTTTGGCATTTTTTCTCCTGAAATTTATTATATTCCTTTCTGACTGGTGTTAAAAATTTCCATCAGCGCGCCTAGGGAAGGATCCTTATATTTCTATCTTCGGCATGGACGTTTTCTGCCCTAAAGGTTGCGTTTTGTCCAAGTCCTTGATTTTTCGCCTGGGATCCACATGGTTTTGTTCCCTTAGCGCGATAATGCGCGCCTCGCCTATAGCTCGGAGCCAACCGCTCTGCAAAGCAGCCCGGTGCCTTAGTTAGGGATCCCCACCGACTTACTGCTTGCTGAAAGGCCAGACCGCAAAGAGCGAAGGGGCGAGACAAAAACGCACACGCACAAGCGGCCAGCTGCAGATGGCTGCCGGGTTGTAATCTAGTGCCAGGGGGGAAATACAGTTATCGAGACCGACAAAACCTACAATTTCGAGAATCGCGACAAAGCCTAAAAACCTACAACAGGCGCTCGGCCGGGCGCCCGGGGTAACCAGTCATCCGCAAAACTTGACCCAGGCATCCAGGTTGCGGTTTTTCAAGATCGCACTGAAGCCTAGTTCCGCGGCTTGCTCGCAAAAATCCGGGGTCGCCATGCCTTCTTCGACATACTCGATCGCGAAGACTGGTTTGCCGTTCTCGATAAAGATTGACATCTCCGCGCACCACCCTTGCGCGAAGCAGCTCTCCGTTAGCGCCCAGTCGTAAAGGGGCTCTAAATCCGCCACCAGCTCTGGCACATTCTTGAGGCCAATGGCCAACCCGCGTTGGTACGCGGCGTCTGAGAGCCAGCGCAAATAGGTCAGCTGCTCTTCGGCAGAAATTTCAAATCCAGTGTCCTGATAATAGCCATCCAGATTATCCGGGTCTACGCCATGGAAGCCTTTTTCTTTGCACAGGTCCAGCCGCGCTTCCATCATCGGCGCCAGCGCAGCGATGTTGCTCACATCCAGCCAGCGTTCGCCCGGCCAGCCCTCGTATTCGTTGCCAATTACTTCGGCCGGAAAATCCGTTGCGTCAGGTCGCCAATCTTCCCATGCCCCAACGTTGACATAGCAGATCACGCTTACACCGCGGTCATGCAAATCTGCAATTGTTTCCGCTGGAGTATCGAACAGATCGAGATCATAAATATCTACATCCAGCGACGTGTCGATCGTGTCACCGGTGAATTGGATCTGCCAGCTGCTTCCGAGTTCTGGATGCCACCACTCCTCGACTTGTTCCGTTACTGTTGGTTCAATCGCGAGCTCAGCTGTCGCCGATGGAAAAATTGCTTTTGTCGGTTCATTAGTCAATTCTCCAACCGCGTCGTCGCACGCAGCTAACATTCCCGCAAACAGTATTAACAAGATTAAACCGCGCATGTCGGCAATTGTAGTGTATACAAAATGAGTGCGTCACATAATCGCTTACACCTGTGTAAGCGCGGTAACGCGCTCGGAAATAAACCGTTCATTGCCACGGACGCAAATGTCCAAGGAGGTGTTGCTATGGCAGCACAAGCACGTTCAGAAGATCGTCGCAAGCGAGGTTTGTTGATCATTCTCGCTCTCATTGCAGTCGCAGCTTTCTTGCTTCTGGCCGCAGCGGCCGCGGGTTATTCATTCAATTTCCCATGGTTCCAATCGTCATCCTCTGGTTTTGGTGGCGGTAGTGGCGCAGCTAGAGAAATGGATGGTGGCGGCAGTGGCGGCGCAGGTGCAGGCTCTGGCTCCGGCGGCTGTTTCCTCGGCCTCGTCTGCCTGGATACTTCAGGCAACGCTGGCGGGAACAACGGCAATGCAACCATCAATGATGGTGGCATTAACGCAGGCCAGTAAAGCAGCCAGTTGTGTAGCTCTCCTCAAAAACAAAAACGGCCGGATCTTCCGGCTGTTTTTGTTTGAGTTATGGATTGCAAATATCTTGGCAAAAAAAAGACCCGCCAGAAGCGGGTCTCAGTGGAGATGGCGGGAATCGAACCCGCGTCCGAAAGATTAGGCACTCAAACGTCTACGAGCGTAGTCGGTTGTTCTTGTCGCCGTTTGGCCCACAACCTACAAGGGGGTCCACGCGGCCATCCATTTTGTCTTAAGTGCGCCCCATGGCTGAACGCACAGCACCTCGGCATTGTCTCGCCCGTTCTCACCCAGCCGAGAAGAGGGTGAGGCGGACGCAGCTCACAAGGAGCTGGGCAGTCTCTTGCTAGCCGGTATTACGCGGCGAGCGGGAGGGCTGCGTAGTTAGTGCTTTTGGCACTTGTGTTTTGCGCTGAGTTTTACGAGAGTCGGCGCCGCTCGGCTCGCAGTTAGGTACCAGCTTCAATCGTCGAAGCCAGTCATCCCCGAGATCAAAATTATAGCATCGCCACGTAAACAATTTATTAGACGGTTGAGCTAACCTCCACAATCCCTGCCGCGACCCTCCACAATTCCTCCATAAGAATTGAATACCGTATGTGTAAATCGCAATTAACTACTGGAGGTAAAAAATGAGGTTCTCTCGCTTTATTGGCTTCTCGTTCCTCGTTGGCCTGATCGCCATTGGTGGCTTCTTTATATATCAGACTGGCATTTCCCAAGGACTTGCGCAAGCACCCGAAATTGGAAATGCCATCCAGAGTGCGGACCCTGTGTACTCTGTGCCAAGCTTTGGTTTTCCACCTTTCTTCGGTTTCTTCGGAGCGGTGTGCTTCTCAATTCTGGGCTTTTTCATTTTCTTTGGCTTGCTCAGGTTTCTTTCCTGCGCATGGCGCCCGGGCAAGGAAATGGGTCAAACACCAAATAGCAACCGCAGTCAGGTCGTTTAGCGTTACGAAACTAAAATAGGAGAAATTGTCATGAAAGCGATTGTTCACTACAAGTACGGCTTGCCCGATGTCTTGCAGCTGATCGAAACCCAAAAGCCAATCCCCACCGCAGACGAAGTGCTGGTGCACGTCCATGCGGCGTCCGTGAACCCAGTCGAGTGGTATGGCATGACCGGCTTTCCGCTGGCGCGCCCATCGGCGGGCTGGCTAAAACCAACCGATCCAAGATTGGGGGCCGATTTTTCAGGCGTCGTAGAAAGTGTTGGCGCAAATGTTACGGATTTTCGAGCGGGCGACAAGATCTTCGGCACCACAACCGGCGCCTTCGCTGAATATGTCTGCGCACTTAAGTCCATCGCGCTCAAGCCGGCCAATGTCTCGTTTGAGCAAGCCGCGTCGGTTCCGATCGCTGGCCTAACAGCGTTACAAGGTTTGCGCGATCACGGAAAGATTCAGCGGGGCAAAAAAGTCCTTATCAACGGTGCTTCTGGTGGGGTGGGAACCTTCGCCGTGCAAATCGCCAAGGCTTTTGGCACCGAAGTGACTGCAGTTTGCAGCCCGGGCAATGTCGAGATGATTCGTTCCCTTGGCGCAGATCGTGTCATTGACTACAAAAACGAGGACTTCACCCGCAACGGTGAGCGCTACGACCTGGTCTTCGATGTCGCTGGCAGTCGCTCCTGGTCCGAGTACAAACGTATCTTGAAACCGGATGCGACCTTCGTGCTTGTCGGGGCGAAAAAAGGGTTTCCAATCATTGGGCCTTTGGCTGGCGTCCTGCGCATTTTCATAGGCGCGCGACTTTCCGGCAAGAAAATCGCCTTCTTTATCGCCAAAATCACCAGGCAGGATTTAGAAGCTATGAAAGATCTCATAGAATCCGGCAAGGTGACCCCGATCGTTGAACAGAGCTACCCGCTAAGCCAGGCGGCGGATGCCATGCGCCATCTGGGAACGGGTCACGCCAAAGCAAAGATCACAATAAGCCTTGCGGAAGAAAAAGCCGTTGCCTTACCCGCCAAAACAAAACAGGCGCTCCAGGTTTAGCCGGGCATCTTCCCTTATACTCCGCTAATGGCTGAGCTGATCCTGGTTGCAGATGACGAGCCAAAGATCTCTCGCCTGGCGCGTGACTTTCTCGAGAAGAATGGCTACCGCGTCACAGTTGCCGCCGATGGCGAAGCTGCACTGGCCAGCGCCCGGCGAGAGAAACCGGATCTGATCATCCTGGATCTGCTGTTGCCGCAAATGGACGGCCGCGAGGTATGCAAGATCCTTCGTCGCGAAAGCGACGTCCCGATCATCATGCTCACCGCGCTAGCCGAAGAAATCGATCAGGTCACTGGCTTGGAGATCGGCGCGGACGACTACATCACCAAACCGTTCTCGCCGCGGGCGCTTGTCGCCAGGGTGCGCGCTCTCTTGCGGCGTACCCGCGGCAAGCTGGGCGCTCCAGATTTGATCCGCGTAGGCGCTCTGGAGATTGACTCGAAAAAATATAGCGTGACTTTTAACGGGAAATTGATCAGCCTTACGCCTAATGAATTCAAACTTCTACAATTGTTGGCTGGCCAGCCGGGGCAGACGCTCAATCGAGCGCAGTTGCTTGAGGATCTGCACGGCTCTGTATCCAGCTTTGACCGCAGCGTGGATTCGCACATTAAGAACTTGCGCAGGAAGCTGGAACAGGCCTCAGGCACTCCAATGATCGAAACGGTGTACGGGATCGGCTATCGGTTCATAGACATTGAAGTGAGCAACAAATGACCTCTGAAGAATCGTCCAAACACGAAGAATTTCGCCAAGGCATGCGTTTTTTGCCGATGGCCATCTTTGTCTTTCTCATTCTGCTCCTTTTCCTTGGCGGGATGGCCGCTTTTCTATACTGGGCCTTCGCCGAGGTCTCCGGAGTCCGCAATGTCTGGCTCCTGGTTTGCGGTGCCCCCTTCGTGGTGCTCGTCGGCGGTTTCTTCGTTGTATACAACTTGTACAGCCGGTTTGGCAGCCCGTTGCGCCAGATGTTTGCTGCCATCGACTCTGTGGCCAAGGGCGATCTCACTGTTCGTGTTCCCGAGGACAGTTCGCCTCAATTTGGCGAATTGATCAAGCGCTTTAACAACATGGTGGGGGACCTTGAAAGATCCGATCAGCAGCGCCGCAACCTCACGGCGGATATTGCCCACGAGTTGCGTACTCCGTTACATGTGATCCAGGGCAAATTAGAAGGCATGCTCGACGGCGTCTATCCGGCCGAGCCGAAGCACATTGATGATGCGTTAGAAGAAACAAAACTCCTCACCCGCCTGGTGAATGATCTGCAAACCATCTCGCTTGCGGAAAGTGGACAGCTGCCGCTTCATTCTTCGCGTTTCCCGCTAGTTGATCTGATCAATGATGTTAAGGAAAGCTTTGCCCCGCAAGCTTCGTCCAACGGAATTAACTTAAGGACTACCGTCTCCGACACTAACCGGGAGATCAGCGCAGACTATGTTCGCTTAAATCAGGTGCTCTCCAATCTCGTCTCAAATGCAATCCGCTATACGTCCAAAGGGGGCTCGATCTCCCTTGAAACAGAGGCTACTGGGAATGGCAAAACGCGCATTACGGTCAAGGATACAGGGGTTGGTATCCCAGCAACTGACCTGCCGTTCATCTTCGATCGGTTTTGGCGCGGAGAAAAATCGCGTTCGCGGGATGGCCACGCTAACAGTGGACTGGGGCTAGCGATTGCCCGCCAGCTTGTTCAAGCCCACAAAGGAACGATCGAGGTCCAGAGTATTGAGGGAGTGGGAACGAAATTTATAATTGAGTTGCCTGCGCAGCCGATACCAATTTAAGCTCATACCGCCACTTGGTCAGCAAGCCTATTGCGTATAGCCCCACTCGCAGGAGCCAATAACTCGACTCGAATCCCATCCTGGTCTCCGATCGTTACGCCCAGGCGTCTATCGCGCTCAACCGAGGTTAGGGGCTGACCAGAGTGCAACAACCGGTCGTGCAGCGCAAGCCAGCCCGCTTCGTCAGGGATGATGTACGCGTAGGAGTGCAAGCCCAGTAAGTCGTCCGTGCGCCGTGGCGCGCCGCGGCTATGCCAGATGTTGGCCCCTACGTGGTGGTGATAACCACCTGCCGACATAAACAGAGCGGTCGGCATGCTCATCACAATATCGAGCCCTAGCAGCTCATGATAAAAGGCATCGGTCGTTCCCAGATCCGAGACTTGTAAATGCATATGACCAATATCCGTGGCCGGATCCAGCTTGCCAGCATGGGCTGCGGGTTGATCTGCTTCTTCCAGCAATTTTTGCAGATCCAAAGGCCCGTTGCCCATCTGCACGGTCTCTTGCAGCCTAGGCCAATCCTCGCGCGGCCGGTCGCGATAGATCTCGATCCCGTTGCCTTCGGGGTCGGCAAAGTAGATGGCTTCGCTGACGCGGTGGTCCGACGCGCCTTGCAGCGGCCAGCCGGCTGCCACAATGCGCAGGAGCTCGTTGGCCAGCTTCTCCCGGTTCGGGAAGCGGAAAGCGGTGTGGTACAGCCCGGTGACATCCGCGGGTTGCGGACGGGCGTCTTTGCGCTCGGTGAGGGTGATCAGAGTCGGCGCTTTCCCAGTCGGTGAGAGGCGCGCCCGGCCATCCTTCTCTTCGATAAGCTGGAAGCCCATCAGGTCGCAATAAAAAGCGCGCATGTTCGCCAGGTTGGCCACCTGCAGCTCAACGTGGGCGATCTTTGTATCCGGGTGGAGGGTGAACGAATTCTGGCTAATCATCGGGCTTGACATATAGATGGGTATCTATTACCATTCTTACATAGATGGCTGTCTATACTACATTTCTACGAAAGGAGCTCTATGGTTTCCGATCCTGAACTGAACGTAGTCTGTGACGGCAGTTGCTGCGGCGGCACCGGCTGCTGCTAGTTACCAGCGGCGGGCGGCGCGAGTCGCTCGCCGCTTTATTTAACCGCTGTGAGCGAAATCAGCTTCTCAGCGGCATTCGACTCAGGAGCAAAAGTTTGCAAGAGCTGCCCGCAGCAATAGGCGACTCTATCCTGATTCAATTCGTAATAAGTGTTCTTGCCCTTTTCCCGGGCGTTGACCAAGCCGGCTTCTCGCAGCACAGCCAGGTGATGGGAAACAGTGGGCTGGCTAACATTCACTTTGTCAACGATCTGGGTCACCGACATCCACTCACAGCAGCAGCATTCCATGATCTGCTGGCGGGTGGGGTCAGCCAGCACTTTCGCAAATTCAACCGGATTGATCTGATACGTCTTTGTTTTCATATTGACCGCTTTCGATGCATAGTTTACTCAGGCGCTCTCAGGATGTCAACACAATCCGTCGAAATCCTCGTTTGGTATAGTGAGAAAACATGAAAATGCTCTCGTTGAGCGACCAAGTGCTGGAGTTTATTTACAACCCCAGTGTGGTCGAACGCTTTGCCGATATTGATTTTGTCCTCGGTTGCGGCGACCTCCCTTACTACTATCTCGAATACCTCGGCGATCAGCTAACCAAGCCGGTCTTCTACGTGCGAGGCAACCACGCCGCCGAAATGGAATATTCCACAGAAGGCGCTGGGCGCTCCGAGCCGTGGGGCGCGATCGATCTGCATCGCCGCGTCGTCAATCACAAGGGCTTGCTGATGGCTGGGTTCGAAGGCTGTGTCCGCTACCGCCAGGGTCCGTTCATGTACACGCAAGGCGAGGTGTGGCGAATGGTGCTGGCCATGACGCCTGCGTTGTTGCTCAATATGGCCCGCTACGGCCGTGCCCTCGATCTGCTCGTCAGCCACGCGCCGCCATTCGGCGTGCAAGACAAGCCCGACCCAGCGCACCAGGGCTTCAAAGCCCTCCGCTGGCTTCTGACCGTCTTCAAGCCGCGCTACCACTTTCATGGTCATATCCATGTCTACAGCAAAGATACACCGGTGATGACCCGCTTCAAAGACACGCTGGTAATCAACACTTATGGATACCGGGAAACCAAGATTAAGGTCCTGGATCGGTCTCGTCAAAGTAAGAAGACCGAGACTGTCGCCGACAAAGTAACGGTGAAACATGGATAGCCTCGGCCGATATTCAACTGCTGTGCAGGACTTCAAGCGCGCCCGGGGGCGCGCCGGGTTGCAGGAGGCTTTGTCGCGCTTGGGCGGTCCATCCAACCAGCTCTTGTCGTTTGAAAAAGTGCGCAAGCTGATCGGCGAAAGCCAGACCCTTGCGCGCGGCCTGCAAGATATTCCCATTGCATCAATTATCGGAAGCGTCGGTCGCTACGAAGATTTCAACCGCCAATTTCTGCCGCGGCAGGAGAGCCAGGTGGGGCGCTGGGCAAACGTGCGCATCGCCGCCGACCAGCAGGGGCTGCCGCCTATCGAGGTTTATAAAATTGGCGACGCCTATTTTGTGCTCGATGGCCATCACCGCGTTTCCGTAGCGCGCGAGTTGGGAGCTAAGCACATTGAAGCTTACGTGACTGAAATCCCGACTAGTGTGCGCATCTCGCCGGACGATAAACCCGAGGAAATAGTCCTGAAAGCTGAGCAAGCCCGATTTCTGGATGATACGGGTCTCGATCAGTCGCACCCAGATTCTGCTCTCCGACTCACGTTGCCCGGCCGCTATGCCGAGCTGCGCGAGCATATTGCTGTGCACCAATATTTCATGGGCATGGAAGAGAAACGTGAAGTTCGATTTCAAGAAGCGGCTGAGCATTGGCTGGAAAATGTTTACCAGCCAGCGGTCAGTGAGATTCGCCGCTTGGATCTACTGCGCGATTTTCCGGATCGCACTGAAACTGATATCTACTTGTGGCTGATGAAGCATCGCTCCGAGTTGGTGGAGAAGCTCGGCTGGGAAGTTGGCACCCAGGAGACCGCCGCGCATTTGTGGAACCGGCTCTACACCAAGCCCCGCCGGCTCTGGGAGCGCACCCGCCGCGTTCTAGGGCGTGTCATCCCGATAAAGGGTATAAGCCCCGGTCCGGTGCCAACTCAGTGGCGCATGGACCGCGGCGCGATCCAAGCGGGCGATGTGCTTTTCCCGCGCATACTGGTACCCATCAGTGGCGAGGACACAAGCTGGCGCGCTGCTGATCAGGCGATATTGGTGGCAAAGCGTGAGCACAGCGAGTTACGCGGCGTGCATGTTCTCGTCAATGGCGAAACGGCGGATAGTAGAAAGGTGAAAGCCATTCGCCAGGAATTTGAGCGCCGGCTGCGCGAGGCGGAGCTGAAAGGCGGCCTGGTGCTGGAAAAAGGCAATATCAGCCGTCAGGTGGAGGAGAGATCGCACTGGAGCGATCTGGTGGTGCTGCATCTCAAGCACCCTCCCGGTGATCAGCCCATGCAGCGCTTGCTCTCGGGCTTACGCGGCTTTTTGCAGCGCAGCCCGCGGCCGGCGATCGTGCTCTCGCACGCCAGCGAGATGAAGCATGCGCTTCTGGCTTACGACGGCAGCCGCAAAGCGCACGAGGCGCTCTATCTCGCCGCGTATCTGCATTGTAGTTGGGGCACCAAGATCACCGTCTTCACAGGTCTTGAGTCCAGCCTGCGTGAAAGCTTACTGCTACAGAAAGCGAAAGGCTATCTAATTTCGCAAGAAGTTGAAGCCGATT
>JANWHN010000022.1 GCA_025450445.1 Anaerolineales bacterium
CATACGCCGCATGTCCCGCCGGAACGGGCAGGTCAAAACTGGCGCCGGCTTTCAGAGTGACATCCATATACAGCGGCTGGATCGCGATCTCGGTCACCGGCCCCCGCACGCCATCGAATTCTCCGGCCACCAGGCGCACCTCCGCGCCGTCCTTCTCGATCACTGGCACCTGGTCGGCGACAACATCCTGATAACGCGGCGGGTCCATCTTTTGCGCCGCCGGCAAGTTCACCCACAGTTGAAAGCCGTTCACCCGCCCGTTCGGTCCGCGGTGCGGCAGCTCTTCGTGCAAAATCCCGCGCCCGCTCGTCATCCATTGCAAGTCGCCGGGTCCGATCAGGCCCTGGTTGCCCAGGCTATCGCGGTGGCGCACATTGCCTTCCAGCAAATACGTCACTGTTTCAATTCCCCGGTGCGGATGCTGTGGAAAACCCATGATCGGGCCTTCGATAGGATCGTTGAACGCGAAATGGTCAAAAAGCAGAAATGGATCGAAGAGATTGGAGCGCGCTGGTCCAAAAGAGCGTTGCAACAGCACGCCCGCTCCCTCGATCACAAATTTAGGCTGGATAACTTCTTTGACGGGGCGAATATTGCTCATACTAAGTAGACGAATTGACTCGCTGGATTATTACTTCGGGATCACAAGAATCGGGAGAGCAGTTGCTGCAGCAGCCAGATACCCAGCGGCAGGAATACGGCAGACAAAAAGCTGCGCAGTGTCCCCGGATTCCACGGCCAGGTTGGCACCTTTTCGATCTGCTCGCGCATTCTATACAAGCTGTTCAACGACTTTTCCAGATCGTTTCCTTTTTTATACTCACCTTTGTTCAGATGTTTATAAAGAATTCCGTGTACCTTCTCGATCTGCATTCCGTTCTTTTCGATCTCAACTTCTTTGGTTCGCTGGATCCGTTGATGAATCCCCCATAAAGGAACAATGAACGTGATGAATGCCAGGATGAGGTATGGCAGGACGAGTACGTATGCAAGAAAAATATCGGCCACTGACGTTGGAGAACCCTCCGAAAAATTGCTTACGAAATTCAAATTCAGGATGAGTATCCAAAATAAGCTTGAGGTCATTGTGAGGCCAGAGAAAGCGTAAAGAGGCTGCAAGTGGAACAAATTGATCTCGTCCACCATGCGATAGGCCTTGGTCACCAGGTTGAGCTGGCGGAAGCCTTGATAAAGCATAAGCGGCGCAAGAGAATAAGAAAAAGCCGCGAAAAATACGAATATAGCCACAGAAACAGGGTTGTCAACAACGAGAAAAGTGGGATCGAAATACGACGAAATCACGATAGTCAAAACGATCAGGACTGTGAAAACCAATGCTGAACCAGCGGGAATATTTGTCAACTGGTAGCGGACCAGCTCAAGTTCATTCTTCTTCGCTGGCAGTAGCACGGAGAACCGGTCAATGGCGCGGTGCGCGATCCTATCCAACAGAATCAGGAAGACAATGCCGATTATGCTCCATATTGCATTGAAGGCGGACGACACATCGACCCCACCCGGCGGCAGCGTTCCATCGATAAAGAGTGCTAGATGGTAAGAGGCAGCTACGATCAGATAGATCGAAACAATGCTCAACCAGGTTGGGATTGGCAGCCTGACGAGCCAATCCAGGAATCGATCCACCCAACTGGGTTTATACGGAACATTCTTCATTTGCCTATCAATCTCCAACAGACATTGTAAGTGTATTTTTCTCATCCAAAACGGAGGCTCGCAACCCCCATTGCAGGTAAAATTGTCTGAAGTTTTGCTTCCAAGGAGTTCTCGTGCAACAAACCCCCAGTAACCCAGCCAAACAACCGCCCGAATGGGTGAACATCATCAAGCCTTATACAGTCCCCAACACATGGAAGAGCACCTGGCAGATGATCAACAGCATCCTGCCCTTCTTTGCCATCTGGGTGCTGATGTACTACAGTCTGCAGGTTTCCTATCTGCTCACGCTAGTCCTGGCCTTCGTAAATGCTGGTTTCATGATGCGCATCTTCATCATCCAGCACGATTGCGGCCACAACTCGTTCTTCAAATCCACCAAGCTGAATAACTTCATCGGCAGCTTGCTGGGCGTGATCACCCTAACGCCTTATTTCCACTGGCGCAAATCGCACGCCAAGCATCACGCTGGCTCCGGCGACCTGGACTTCCGCGGCTTTGGAGATGTGGATACGCTCACGGTGCAGGAATACCAGGCTCTGCCTTGGAAGCGCAAGTTCTTCTATCGCTTCTATCGCAACCCAATTGTGTTGTTCATCATCGCCCCAACCCTCCTGTTTACGATCGGTCACCGTCTCCCGCTCGGCATCGAAAAAGGCGAGATGAAGGAACGCGAAAGCGTGCATGGCACCAACGCCGCATTGCTGCTGATCTTCCTGGTCCTTGGTAACACCATCGGCTACTTGGAAACCATCGCTCTTTGGCTACCCATCATGGTCTTCGGCTCGATGGTTGGCGTGTATCTCTTCTACGTCCAGCATCAATTTGAAGACACCTACTGGCGCTGGCACAAAGAATGGGATTATGCCGAGGCTGCCTTGCGCGGCTCTTCCTTCTTCAAGATGAATAAGGTTCTACAGTGGTTCAGCGGCAACATTGGCTTCCACCACCTCCATCACCTCAGCCCCATGATCCCCAATTACAACCTGGAGCGCGCCCATTACGAGAACCCGCAGTTCCAGCAAGTCGAGACCCTCACCTGGGCCAAGAGCTTCAAGAGCGTCTTCCTTCATTTGTGGGATGAACAGACCCACAAGCTCATCAGCTGGAGTGAGTACGCCCGCATCAAGCGGCAACGAAGCAGCCAGCCGATGGCTGGCTAAGCAAAATAACAAAGAAGCCTCTCGAACGAGAGGCTTCTTCTTTAGTTACAATAATTGCGAGAGAAAATGGCTAAGATCACTGCATCCGCTCCCGTGTTACTAACCAAGGACATCTTAGCCGCTTCCGATTATTACCGCGACAAGCTCGGTTTTACATATGAGCTTTTCAACCAACCGCCCAGCTTCGCCATCCTGCGCCGGGACGAACATGAGCTCATGCTTGCCCAAGCGCCGGCCAACGCCAAACTGACGCCCCATTGGAAGATCGCCGACAAGATCTGGAACGTCTACTTCTGGGTGGACGACGCTCAGGCGATCTACAAAGAATTCCAAGATAGCGGCGCCATCATCGATTACACGCTCTATGACACACCCTGGGGTATCCGCGAATTCGGCGTGCAAGATCTCGACGATCACGACATTGCCTTTGGACAAATCCTCGAATGAACCCATCAGGCATAGCAAAGATCGTTCGTTTTCTTTTTACAGTCGCGGCCGTCCTCGCCCTCGTGGCCGTGCTAGTTATCGTGCTCACCCCCGGTGGCTACAGCGTCACCACCGAGGGCGCGAATGGCGAGCCACCGGTTACCACAACCGAAACGCTTTCCTTCTACGAAATGCAGGGTCCGTGGGGAATAATTATCTTGCTCATTTTCGCCGCCCTTTATTATGGACCTGTCCACTTTTACAATCTCAATCGCAAAGGGATCACCGCTTTGTTCGGGTTCTCCGCAATCATGCTGACTGTCTTGGCGCTCTTCTCGATCGGGGCGTT
This sequence comes from Anaerolineales bacterium, assembly GCA_025450445.1. Taxonomy (GTDB): domain Bacteria; phylum Chloroflexota; class Anaerolineae; order Anaerolineales; family UBA11579; genus JAMCZK01. The sequence continues at coordinate 3,613 of JANWHN010000022.1, forward strand.
TTACTCGCTGAGCGCGGTACTTGTTCTTATTGGTCTAATATTTATGCCGTTCGATAATATGTAAAAGAGCCTCTCTCGAGGCTCTTTTTATTTTCAGTTATTTTTGCCGAGCAATTTCCATGCGCTAGGCAGCAAGAGCGCTGCCAGCACAGCTTTCACCGCATCGCCTCTCAGGAACGGGTCCATGCCAAGAGCCAAGGCGCCACTGTCGCCTACAAACCCGCCCACAAATCGCGATAGCCACGCAACACCAAAGAGATAAATGATGGCGTTGCCGACAACCATCGCCCCGAGCGTTTGAAAAAAGCTGCGATCGAAACCGCGCTCCGCCAGCTTGCCAACCACCCAGGCCGCAGCAATAAACCCGACGATGTAACCACCAGTCGGGCCAAGGATTGTGGCCATGCCGCTCCTGGCTTCGGCGAAGACCGGCAAGCCCGCCGCGCCTTCAGCCAAATAAGCCAGCAAAGTCAGCGCGCCTCGGCGTGAACCGAAGGCCATCCCAACAAGCAGGACCGCGAAGGTCTGGCCCGTGATCGGCACGGGCGAGAATGGCAGCAACGAGATGCTCAGTTGCGCCATGGCAGCGATGAATAAGCTGCCGCCAATAATGAGCGACAAGTCGACAACAACGGTGCGGCGTTTGATCAGAGCTTCAGCTAGGACAGGGTGCATAGTTCCTCCAGGAGTTACTTCAGCATTCTATCGAAGAATTGTAAACTGCGCTCCCAGGCTTGTTTAGCTGCAACATCGTTGTAGTTCTCCGGCCGGTCGCTTTCCATGAACCAATGACCCACGCCAGGATAAATGTGAACTTCAATGTTGCTCGCGCCCACCTTTTTCATTTCAGCAATTGGATCGAACTCGTCGTTCTCGGCGTAAAGCGATAGGAACGGGGCCTTGCTATTGATCCACTCGGGGAAAGGCCCGTAAACCATCACGATGCCTGCGAAAACATCGGGATGAGCTGCATCAAGTTCGATCGCAAAACTTCCACCCATCGAGAAACCAATCGCGCCGATCTTGCCGGTTACCGCGGGATGATTGCGCAGGTACTCGACAGCTGCCTCGGCTGTAGCTGTGGCCGCTTCAACATCTCGGCTTTTCAAAATGGCCTCAGCATCCGCAGGCGTGGTTGCCAGCTGGCCGTGATGAACATCAGGCGCAAAGGCAACGTAACCTTCAGCAGCCAAGCGATCGCATAGCTCCTTGAAGAAATCGTTAAGTCCCCACCATGCGTGGAGAACCAAAATACCCGGACCCTTCCCGGCTTGAGGCAACGCCAAGTACCCCTGGCGACTTGTCCCTTTTACGTCAAAGGTTTCCATAGCCGTATCGGCCTCCTTGGATAGATCGGGTATTATAGAACAAGAGTTCTATTATGTCAAGGTGGCTAGATCTTGAAAGCCCACTCGCCTTTGCGCATCACGGGTTCAGTTTTGCCAGCCTGGGTAACGCCGTCAATATCCAACTTGGCCGAGCCGATCATGAAGTCTTCGTGGGCCATGCTATCGTTCCCACCCGCCGCGGCGAATTCTTCCGCGGTCATTGTTTCGCCGCCCTTCATCGTGCTGCGATAAGCACGGCCGAGTGCCAGGTGGCTGGCAGCATTCTCATCGAACAACGTGTTGTAGAACATCATGTTGCTTTGGGCGATCGGTGAACTGTTCGGCACGAGTGCCACTTCGCCCAGTCGCCGAGAGCCTTCATCGGTGTTCAGCAATTCTTCCAAGATCTTGCCGCCCTTCTTGGCTTTGAAGTCAACAACCGAACCGTTCTTGAACGTAAGGCTGAAGCCTTCGATGATGTTACCGGCATGGCTGAGCGGCAGCGTCGCAGTGACAGTGCCTTCCGTGCGATTCTTGTCCGGCATCGAGAAGACTTCCTCGGTGGGCAGATTGGCTACATAAGAAACGCCGCGCGTGCTCTTGATGCGGGCGCTTTCCCACAGGTGGCCTTTCGGCAGACCAAGGGTGAGATCGGTGCCGGGACCTTTGTATTTCAATGCTGAATAATTTTTGTCAGTAAGATACGCACTGCGGGCGTGCAAATTCTCAATGTGTTCTTCCCAGGCCTTGACCGGATCCTTGCGGTCCAAACGACATAGCTCAAAGATCTTCTCCCACAATTTTTCAACCGCTTTTTTCTCAGAAAGTTTCGGATACAGTTTCTTTGCCCACCCGGGAACTGGCAACGCGATCAGCGACCAGTTGAAAGTGTTAAGCATCAGCTGCTCCATTGCCGGCTTGATGTTTTCTTCCATCTTTCGCTGAAGTCCATAGACGGTCTCGGCATCGAATTTTTTGTAGCGATCAGGATCTTCCGCGTAAATAGTCAACAGCGCGTTGCCTTCTGTCACATACTCCGCCATCGCGCGGGTGCGCCATGATGGGTATTCGTCGAGCGAATCTTTCGGCGCATACTTCAGGCGCTCAACTGTTGAGTTCGGATCTTCCCAGAGGATTTCCACCAATTTCGCCCCGGCTTTATACGCGTGGCGGGTGATCAACTGCATTAGCGGAGCCGCTTCTAAAGAAACGCCGCGGTTGAAATTCTTGCCATTGACAAACAACTTTTGCCCAGGCTGCAGATTAATGCCGACTCTTACGATTAGCTCGGCAAATTTTTCCAGCTTCTTATCAAAATCTTTTATCGCCATGGCATTTCCTCTTGGTCAGATGATGTCGGTGAGTATACACCGGCTATTTTCGCTCCCAGGTAATGACGATCCCGCTCTCGTGGCCCCAAATGATCTTGTTCTCGTCTGCACTGGGCCGGAACTCAGCTCGCAGCGTGCAAACCTTCTCGCCGTCCACGTCCAGGCATTCGCCGTGCGAATAAGATGCGCGGATCGCCCCGTTCGTCCACCAGTAGTTTTCGAACTCGTGGGTTTCGTCGTTCCAGACCGTAAGGCTGTAGTCCGCATAGGTGGCCGCGTTCGCTTCAGCCAGATCGTAGCTTGAGATTGCGCGCTCTTCGAGGGCCTGGCCGGCGTTGGTCAGCGTGATCATTGCCTGCCCTTCGGCGCACTCGCGGTCCATCTCGACATGGCTCTCGTACCAATCCCACTCGCCGACCCAGAATTCGAATGGCCCTAAATGAGTTTCGTGAGGACCGTGCAACACCAGCCCGCCGAGCGCTGCAGCCTCAGCGGCCGCAATATCTTCTTCATTATTTAGTCGCACGTAATGTTTGGTCCAGATGGCTTCATATTCGTCATCACCGTTGCGCGCCAGCAACTCCCAAAAGAACTCGTCGCCGCCGCGGTAAGCGATCCGCATTTCGACATCCTTGCCAAACATATCGCCGCTGGCCGCAAAGGTCTCGCCGTCATAGTTGCCCGAGAGACTGGTAATTCCCGTGGCAGGGCTGGCTTGAACAACAGCCCAGCGATCTGCGAAACCAGCCGAACCCCAGAAGGTCGTATCCAGCAAAAGGGCGCCGTTCCAGCCGCCCGCATAATATTCAACATAGCCATTGCCGTGATTGACTATTTCAATAGAGGCCAGCCCGCCTTCATCGATCCACTGCTCACCGCTTTCGCCGTTTATGGCCGCGTTGTTGCGCCGCGATTCGACGCGCCACTGCCCCACCGCGAAGGCCATGTCTTCGGCGCCGGCCGGATGCGGCAGCGGATTTTCCGCTGAGGCTGCCAGGCAAGCGGCTTCGCTAAGCTGCACCTCGCCGCGCGTGCGCAAATGCTCAGCGGCGACTGCAGCAACCTCAGGGTCAACCGGCGCGGTGGTGATGTGCTGGGTAGGCACCGCTGGCGAACAGGAAGCGAGAAGGATCGAAAAGACAAAAATGGCGACCAGTTTTTTCATGGATAACTCCTTTGACCGATTAACTACTGCTTTCGCCCCATTTAGGTTTAGATTGCGTGACTATCCTCCTATTTCTCCTTCATCTCGAATGGTTATACTCACGCGGATGATCGAGCTCTTTCTCAATGGTCTCATCGTGCATCTGGTCGCCGATTGGTTCCTGCAAAGCGATTGGATGTCTGAGAACAAGACCGACCTAAACCATCCAGCCGCCTGGGTGCACAGCGGCCTGCATACAGCCGGCTATTTGCTCGTCTTTCCGATCCCGGTTGCGATCGCCCTAGGCTTTTCGCACTTGCTCATTGACACACGCAAGCCGCTAACTTGGCTGCGCGGCGTTGTGAAACAAAACCCGCCGCCGGACGCAATGGCTGCCTTTGGCATCTGGCAGGACCAGGCCGCCCACTTTGTTCTCCTCGCAATCGCGGTTTTGTATGTCGGGCAATAAACCCACTTTCCATATCGGTTCAATCCCCATTTATGGCGAAGCCATCCTTTCGCCCATGGATGGTTTCTCCGACCTGCCTTTCCGCTCAATGGCGCGCCGCCTCGGCTCGGCGATGAGTTACACCGAATTTGTCAACGCCATGGATGTGGTCAATACCCATCCGCATTTAGATGAACGGCTGACTTATTTAGAAGAAGAGCGCCCGATCGCGTTCCAGATCTTCGACGACGACCCGGAGCGCCTGCTGCGCGCCGCGCTGATCTTGCGCGAGCGCGATCCTGACATCATCGACATCAACCTGGGCTGCTCTGCCAAATGCGTCAGCGGGCGCGGCGCGGGCGCGGGCCTGTTGCGCGAGCCGCAAAAGATCGGCGCCATTTTCTCCACCCTGAACAAAGAACTGGACATCCCTGTCACCGGCAAGATGCGCCTCGGCTGGGATGATGACAGCTTGAATTATTTAGACGTTGCCAAGATCATCCAGGATAACGGGGGCAAAGCTCTAGCTGTGCATGGCCGCACCAAGCAGCAGGCTTATCGCGGCGAGGCCAACTGGGACGCCATCGCCGAGGTAAAGGCCGCGCTCACTATTCCGGTGATCGGAAACGGCGATGTGCGCGTAGTTGCCGATATCGACAAGATGATCAATTACACCGGCTGCGACGCGGTCATGATCGCCCGTGGCGCGATCGGCAATCCATGGATCTTCGCCGGGCTGGACCGCGCAGACGTTTTGAATGAGCAAGTGCGTGAGACTATGCTTGCCCATCTTGACTCGATGCTGGATTTCTACGGTCCTGATCGCGGAATAATCTTGTTTCGCAAACACGCTGCCCGCTACATCAGCCCATATGGGCTGAGCCCCGAACAGCGCGAGCAATTGCTCACCAGCGAAACAGCTGGCGATTTCGCCGCTTTACTCGACGAGCTAGCCTTACACACAGTTCCCGCCTAACTTAATCCCCAACGTAGTTTTTTACTATTGTCATACGCCCCCATTCGGCGTACGATAGAGATTCAACTAGCAGGCAAGGTAGCCATGCGCTTATAGATTTTTCACGGTTAAGTTCTAAAGTCAATTGATCAAGGAGACAATCATGGGTGACAAAGGCAAAAGAGACAAAGGCGGACGGGAAGCTAAACGGCCACCCAAACTGACCTTGAAGGAAAAGCGCAAGGCCAAGCGAGATAAAGCAGCTAAGCGCTAAGCCATAGAATCAAAAAAACGCCCCGAGCTCATCGCACGGGGCGTTTTGTTAGATGCTGGCTGCAGCTTGTTTGCGATTGAAGTTGCGCAACAAGAACCATTTTGTGATCTCCGCTGCAATTGCCGGGAGCAAAGCGAGAGGCAGGATGTAAACCCAGTGCTCCAGTCCCATCGGGGCGGTATCAAATATTGTGCGCAGCGGCGGGACGTACACCACCAACAGCAACAGCGCGCTAGAGATCAGCACCGCCCAGTTCATGTTCGTATTGCTGAAAATTCCGCCGTGGAAAACGGAGTAGTGCTCAGAGCGGGCTGTGTAAGCTCGCGCCAGTTCGCATAAACCTAAAGTAACGAAGGCCATGGTGGCGGCCACGAGGTTGTGGCTCTCGCTGCTGGGGAACAGATTGAGCCCGACCAGGTACGCAGTCAGCGTCGCCGCTGTCTTTACGATCGTCTGCACAACGATCCCGATGCGCATCTCGCTATCGATGATCGGCTCTTCTTTGCGCCGCGGCTTATATTGCATTACATCCGGGTCGCCCTTCTCTGTGCCGAGCGCCAGCGCAGGGGCTCCATCGGTAAGCAAATTGAGCCACAGCAATTGGATCGGCGCTAATGGCGAAGGCAAATTCATCATGATGGCGGTGAATACGATCGCGATCTCAGCCGTGTTGCACGAGAGCAAGAAGAAGACGAATTTGCGAATATTGCTATAGATCACGCGGCCCTGCTCAACCGCCGAAACGATGCTGCTGTAGTTATCGTCGGTGAGCACCATGTCGGCCGTCTCTTTGGCCACATCGGTGCCGGTGATACCCATGGCGATCCCGATATCGGACTGCTTCAGCGCTGGGGCGTCATTGACCCCGTCGCCGGTCATGGCAACCACGTTGCCGTTGGCGCGCAAAGCTTTGACGATGCGCACCTTATGCTCAGGCGAAACGCGTGCAAACACGCTTGTGGTTTGAATTTCCGTCTGCAACTGTTCATCGTTCATTTCGCTTAGCTCATTGCCCGCTATCACTTTGCTGTTGCTTTCACCCACCAGCCCGATCTGTTGGGCAATGGCGAGGGCCGTCTTCGGATAATCGCCGGTGATCATCACGGTGCGGATCCCGGCCCCGCGGGCTTTCATCAGCGCTTCCTTCACTTCAGGTCGCGGAGGGTCGATCATGCCGATCAAGCCTACGAAAACCAGGTCTGTTTCCACGTTCTCTGGAGTCAACTTGTCCGGCACATCTTTGACCAATCGAAAGGCAACCGCGATGACGCGGAGAGCATCCGCAGCCATTTGATCGTTGGCCTCCAGGATTCGGCTGCGCATGTCCGCGGTTAGGTCAACGGGGTTGTCGTCAATGGTCATGTACTGTTTGCACAACTCGAGCACAACGTCCGGCGCGCCCTTCACCGCCACAACATGCCAGTTCTGTTTATCGTCCCCCGACGTAAATGGAGAAAGGTCTTCAGCATGGGGCTTGACCACTTTGTGGATCGTCGCCATACGTTTGCGTTCCGAATCGAATGGGATCTCTTGCACGCGTGGATAGTTGTCGAGCAGCTCCGCATATCCGGGGTCAGCCTTGGCAGCCACAACCAACATGGCCGCTTCGGTCGGGTCGCCAACCACGCGGAATGTTTTTTGTCCTTCGCTCTCCCCACTGGGCTCGAGCAGAGCGTCGTTGTTCAGCGCCGCCAACCAGAGCGCGGAAAGCAAGCCGTCATTCCGTTTCATATCGGCCGGTTTTCCGTCGAGACTGAATTCGCCTTGGGTGTTGTAACCGGATCCCGAAACCGTGACCCGGCGTCCATCCACCCATAGGCTAGTAACGGTCATTGCGTTCTGTGTCAACGTGCCGGTCTTATCAGACCCGATGACGGTTGCGGAGCCGAGCGTTTCGACGGAAGAGAGGCGGCGGATCAGCGCATTGCGCTTGATCATTTCGCGCATACCTAGAGCCAGGCTAATAGTTACAACTGCCGGCAATCCTTCGGGCACGGCCGCGATCGCCAAAGTCACCGCCACTTCGAACATCTCGAGCGCGTCCTGCCCACGGAGCCAGCCGACCAGGAATACGACCGTACAGATTGCCAGCGCCGCCCAGCCCAACCAGCGCCCGAGCTCTTCAAGCCGGCGCTGGAGCGGCGTAGGTTCATGGTGCACGGATTGCAGCATCTGGGCGATCAGGCCAACTTGGGTGCGCATGCCGGTCGCGACGACAATACCTTTGCCGCGCCCGTAGCTCACCAGCGTGCCCATGAAAGTTGTATTGATCCGGTCACCAAGCCCGATCTCGGCCTGCTCTAACCGCGTGGCTGTTTTTTCTACCGGGACCGATTCGCCGGTGAGTGCAGCTTCCTCGATGCGTAAATTGACTGCTTCGAGCAAGCGCACATCCGCCGGAATATAGTTGCCGGCTTCCAGGAACACGACATCGCCCGGCACCACCTCATACGAAGGCACCGTGACGCGGCGCCCGTCGCGCAGCACCTGCGCATCCGGCGAAGCCAGCTTGAATAGCGCGGCGAGCGCCTGCTCAGCGCGCCGTTCCTGCACAATACCGAAGCCGGCATTGAGCACGACGATGGCCATCACCGCTGCGGCTTCGATCCATTCACCGAGAACGATCGAGATCACGGCGGCACCAAACAGCAGATAGATGACGAAATTATTGAGCTGGTCCCACAAGAGGGACAGGAAGCTCTTGGGCGGCGCTTCCTCCAACCGGTTCTGGCCGTATTTCTCAAGGCGGTCTTTTGCCTCGTTAGTGCTCAGTCCCTGGTCGCGCGAAGTCCCCAGCTTCAGCGCGACTTCGTCGCGCCCAAGCTTATGCCAGGGTTCCTGGAGTTGATCGATTTTGTTTTCCGGGTTCTCGACCGGTTTTGAGATGCGTGCCACTAGCGGTCCTCCTAAGGGGGATCGTTGTCTAAGAAGCTTTGTAAGCAGGCTTTTGGGATTCCGCCGCGAAATGCGGCTCCAACTGCAGAACGAACAGCGGCGATTATAACATTTTGCTCCGCAGACAAATCAAGATTTGGATGCACTATAATTCCGCCGCCCAAATTTCTAAACAATTATCGAGTTGGAGAATTGATGTCCTATACGATCATAAAAGTTCCACAAGGCGGGGAAAAGATTACTGTCACCAATGGTGAGCTAAAAGTTCCTAACAATCCAATCATCCCGTTCATTGAAGGCGATGGGACCGGGCGCGATATTTGGCGTGCCAGCCAGCGCGTGCTGGACGCGGCCGTCGAAAAAGCGTACGGCAGCAAGCGCAAGCTGGTTTGGATGGAAGTTTATGCCGGCGAAAAAGCATTCACCCAGTTCAACAGCTGGCTGCCCGAAGAAACATTACAAGCCTTCCGCGAATTCCTGGTTGGCATCAAGGGGCCGCTCACCACGCCCATCGGCGGCGGCATGCGCTCGCTAAATGTGGCCTTGCGCAAAGAGCTCGATCTTTACGTCTGCCAGCGCCCGGTGCGCTGGTTTGAAGGCGTCCCCTCGCCTGTCAAGCGCCCGCAAGACGTCGACATGGTCGTCTTCCGCGAGAACACCGAAGACATTTACACCGGCATTGAATTTGAGAACGGCAGCGACGACAACAAGAAGTTCAAAGAAATTTTCAAAGCCGCCTTTCCAAAAGAATTCGCCAAGATCCGTTTCCCGGACACTTCTGGCATTGGCCTAAAGCCAGTATCCGTAGAAGGCACCGAGCGACTAGTGCGCGCCGCGATCAAATGGGCCCTCGCCAACAAACGCAAGAGCGTGACGCTAGTGCACAAGGGCAACATCATGAAGTTCACCGAAGGCGCGTTCCGCAATTGGGGCTACGCACTCGCCGAAAAAGAATTTGGCGATAAGGTCTACACCTGGCAGACCTGGGAAAAGACCAAGGCCGACAAGGGCGAAGAAGTTGCTAACAAGGAACAAGAAGCCGCGTTGAAGGCTGGCAGGCTTTTGATCAAGGATGTCATCGCAGACATCGTTTTCCAGCAGACCATCACTCGCGCTACAGACTTTGATGTGTTCGCCACAATGAACCTGAACGGCGACTATCTCTCCGACGCGCTCGCCGCTCAAGTCGGCGGCATCGGCATTGCTCCGGGCGGCAACATCAACTTCGATACTGGCCACGCCGTCTTCGAAGCCACCCACGGCACCGCGCCCAAGTACGCCGACAAAGACGTAGTCAATCCCGGATCCGTGATCCTCTCCGGCGAGATGATGCTGCGCTACATGGGCTGGGGCGAAGCCGCCGACGCAGTCGTGCGCGGCATCGAAGGCGCCATCGCCGCCAAGACCGTCACTTACGATTTCCATCGCCTGATGGATGGCGCGACCAAGCTGAACACTTCGCAATTTGCAGACGCGATGATCGCAAAAATGTAATAGGCACCGAACTAGTGTCGGACTCGCGCGGAGGCAGCATTGCAAACAAGAGACCTGTGTTTGCAATGCTGCCTCCGTTCTATGACGGACCAATGCACGAAGACGTTGGCTGGTATCTAAAACGGATCGAAACTGAATTCAAAATAAAGATACTTAATTACGAGTATCCGGTTTGGGCCTTTGACTACGACGTAATTATCGTAAACAAAGAAATAGTGTTTCGGTTTCCGCGAACAGAAGCCACGCGGAAAAAGCTGAAGCACGAGATCGCCTTCCTAAAATTCCTTGCACCCCGGGTGAAAGCGCGCGTTCCACAATACACATTCTTTTCAACCCAGGGCGACTTCGCCGGCTATCAGCTCATCCGCGGCGAGATCTTTGAGCCTGGCGTATTCGCCCATCTCCCCGAACCCGACCAACATCTCGCCGCTGA
>JANWHN010000023.1 GCA_025450445.1 Anaerolineales bacterium
GAGATCGTCGAGATCCGCCAGAGCCAACGCGGCAATCTGCTCGCTCACCGCGTCACCACCCGGAGCTAGCGTGGCTGCCTTGACCCCGATCGTCTATCTCTACTTTGGGGACGATGAGCCTGCCATGCGCGAGGCTGTCTCCGCTTTGCAGAGTGAACTCGGCGATCCGGTCAACGCAGAAATGAACACGTCCCGTTTCGAAGGCCCGAATTATTCTTTTGATGATGTGAACTCAGTCGCCCGTGCCGCGCCGTTTCTCGCCGCGCGTCGCTTGGTCGTTGCACGCGGCGCCAGCAAGGTGTTCGTGGGCAACGAACCGCGTTCAGCTTTCACTCAATTGCTTGATGACTTATCGCCTTCAACCGCAATGGTTCTTCTGGAAGAAATCGACACGACAGATAAAAAGGCCCTGGGCAACTGGGAAAAGAATTGGCTGATGAAATGGGCCAAATCCCCCGGCGATCGAGCCACCGTGAAATCATTCCCGCTGCCTCAGGGTGGCCAAATGGCCGCCTGGCTGCGCGAACGCACAGCTGGCAAAGGCGGCGAGCTGCATCCGCAAGCTGCTACTGAATTAGCAAAGCTGGTCGGCAGCGATAAAGAAGCCGGCGATCTGGAAATTGAAAAGTTATTGGCTTCTGTCGCTTATGCGCGCCCGATCGAAGTCAACGATGTCAAAAACGTTTCACAAAGCTTCGGCGATCAGGGAGATTTCTTTGGCTTGATCGACGCAGTTAGCACAGGCAACGGCGAACGAGCCATGAATGAATTGCAAAAGTTGATGCAAGAGCGCGATCTGATCTTGCTCTATTTCAGCCTGGTCGGTCACTTCCGCGCCTTGCTGCAAAGTCGCGAGCTCGTCGATATCGGCCAGGGTGCGCAGATCGCTAACCAGCTTGGTATGCATCCCTATCGCGCCGAGAAGCTCGCCGCCCAATCGCGGCGCTTCCCGATGGCGACCCTCGAGGGTATTTATCGACGCTTGCTAGATTTGGACGAGCAGGTGAAAACGGGGGATTTGGAACCTGAGTTGGCGATGGAAATGCTAATCGCCAGCCTTAGCGTGCAAGCGGCTTAACTTCTGCGTCCGCCGGAATCCCGATCCATAAATAATTCGGCAGCACAGACTTCTTAGCTTCGACCCTCAGCCCGGCCAAACGCTGGGCTTGCCCCTTGATCAAGCTCGGATGCACCAAGCACAGCGTAGGCGCGTGGCCATATTTCTTCTGGTAGCTATCTGCCGCCCAAAGAACTTTTTCTTCTAAATTGGAATCCAAATTACGGATCAGGAAAAGCTCGCCAATTTCCATCTCTCCTCCGATAGAACTTATGTTCTATATTAGCGCGGTTGGGCTAGCTTGTCAACAAACGACCAATAGAACGATGGGATGATGGAATCTTATCCAGCTCCGGTTTAGAGCCAGTTAAATGGCTGTTACGGTTGCTTTAGGGTTGTGAGAACTGCCATACCCGCCAAAACTCGTCCAGATACTGCTCGGCCAGCGCTGGGTCATGAACAATTAGGGTGTTTTCGTCATTTTGCTCTTCCGCACTTGCGCTGAAGTTGTACGAACCAGTCACCACGATCACCCCGTCGATCACCAGGACCTTGTGGTGCATGCTGCCGCCCTCCCCGTCCAAACGCACGTCAATGCCGCGGGCTAACAGAGCTTCATATTCGCCGCCTTGGTTACCGGCGGCCTGGCTTGCATCTATGACCCCTTGAACCAAGACGCCGCGGTCGTTTGCAGCAGAAATTGCCGTCGCAAGTTCGTCGGACGTGAACGAGAACGCCATGAAGTAGACGCTTTACGTGGCTTGGTTCACCAGCTCAACTAACCTCGCTTGGGTTTCGTCTTCCGGCGAGAAATATGTCTCAACCAAATGATCGTGGATTGTTAGCTCTGCATTTGGCGTATTGGCTGGCGAGCTCGGCCCAAAAGCATTGGCCAAAAACATCTCCTCAAACTCAACAAGATAGTTTTGCCCCAAATCAGTCGACCGGATCACGACCAGATTGTTGCGATTGCCATACACGTCGCTGACAGTCAAATTCATCGACCCGGTCCACACCTCGTAGTGATCGATGACCACGAATTTGTTGTGCATCGAATCCGAGCGCCCATCCAGCACGATCTGGATCCCAGCAGCCCGCAGCAGCCTTAATTCCTCGTCTTCGTAGTTGGCGCCTTCCAGCACCAATCGTACTGTCACGCCGCGCGCTTGCGCCTCGATCAGCGCATCGCGAATGTTGTACAGGTTCATATCGTAGAAAGCTGCATCGATGCTGAGGTGTGCAGCTTCGATCGCTTCCTCCAGCGGTTCGTCGGGACCACCCAACAATGAAGGACCGGGGTTTCGATTCGGGTCGCTGAAGTAAACCTGGACCCAGGACTCCGCCTGCTCGGTTGGCGTTGCAACCGGAGATGGTCCACACCCTGACAGCAATAGGCTAAGTATTAATCCAAGGACCAACGTTTTCTGTCCCACTGCGCGCCATTATAATGAGAAGTGCTCTACAAAAAAAAGAAGATGACGAAAACTTACTCTGTTGAAGTCGCCGGCGTTAAGCGCGAACTTCCTCTTTTTCAGGTTGCCCCGGGCATAACCATTGCCGTCCTCAACATTCTCGGCGACACAGAACTGGTCCGCGCCTGCGCCCACGCCCTCTCCAAAAAGCTCGAGGGCATTGGCTACGACGTGCTCGTCACCGCCGAGGCCAAGAGCATCCCCTTAGCTCACGCTCTTTCAGAAGAAACCAGCAAGCCGTACATCGTTCTGCGCAAGAGCTACAAACCCTACATGGGCGAAGCCATCCAGGCCGAAACGGTCTCGATCACCACCGGCAAGCCGCAAACCTTGTACCTGGATGCCAAGGATCGCGAAATAGTTACCGGCGGCCGCGTTGTTTTATTGGATGACGTCGTCAGCACAGGCTCGACCCAGAAGGGCATGCGCGCTGTGATCGAGAAGGCGGGTGGCAACATCATTGCCGAAGCCGCCATTTTCACCGAAGGCGACGAGGCGAAATGGAGCCACGTCATTGCACTAGGCCATTTGCCAGTCTTTATAGATAAAAAATCTTAGCCCACCAAAGCAAATCTTATTCCTCGGCCATCATCAGCCGCGCCGCCCGCCGCCCGATCTCGACCGCGAAATTCGTCCCGCGGTCCCATGGATACACCTGGCTCATGCTGGCAAAATAAAGCCCCTCGATCGGCGTACGGATCTCGGGAATATTCTTTGAGTGATTCACCAGCGGCACAGGCTGCGCGTAATTGGTCTTGTGCACCCACATCTCCTTCACCCAATTGGGCATGAAGTGTGGGTTGACCCGCTGGATGCCGGGCACGAAACGTTCGAGCAGCTCCTTATCCGGCAACGTGAAGTATTCGTGACCGATCTCTAAATAATCGCCGCAATAAATAATGTGGTCGCCGCCAAAATGTTCGGGCGGTAAAAAATTCGTGTGCTCGACCAGAGCTAAGAACGGAAACCCTGCGCTCTTGGGGATATTGAACCAGTAGTAGCCTTCTTCCGAAAGCTTGCGGTTCAGCACCAGCGTCATCACCACCGCACCCATGCTCTTCAACTCCAATAGTCCGTGCAAATAATCTTCCGATAATCCCGGTGCTAGTTTCGCCAGCAGGCTGGGCGACGTTGTTACCAGCGCATTGTCGTAATCAACCTCAACCCCTCGCACCCTGATGTTTACTTTCCCGTCTTTGGAAACCAGACTTTCAACCTGGCTCTCCATCTCAAACTGCACGCCCATTTCCTTAAGCCGAGCAGCAAATTCATTCGCAAAGTTCTGGAAGCCGCCCTCAAACGTTCCCAGCCTCGTCGTGCGCGCGTGCAGCCGCGCCCACAGCCAGGCCATGTTCACATCCTTGGCATATGGCCCAAACTTGCCCTCGATCAGCGGCAGCCACATGCTTTCGTACACCCGGTCGCCCGCCCATTTGCGCATCCAGTCATTCACTGTGGACTTCTCCAGTATTTTCCATTTATTGCTGATCCGCAAATACAGCCCGACCAACCCAAAGCGGATCTTGTCGATCCCCCAACCCAGCCCCGGATAGAGCAGCGCCGCCAGGATCGAGTCGAATGGATAGAAGCGCCCCTCGTGGAAAACCACTGTATAGGGTCGCGGGAAAACCACCCGATCGCTCCAGCCCAGTTCGCGTATTAGACCCAGAATATATTTGTCCGATGCGAACCAGTGATGATAGAACTTTTCCACCCACCAATCCCAGTTTGGCTGCTTGAACCCTGCCGCCAGGCCGCCCACCTGGTTGGCAGCTTCATAAATTGTGACCGTGTGGCCCGCTTTCACCAGGTCGTAAGCCGCGGCCATGCCGCCAAACCCAGCGCCGATGACTGCGATCTTCATGCTGGCTTGCCTTCTTCCACTTGGATCTGACCCCATTTGATTCCTTCGCGGGCCAAGTAATATGCGCCCAGCAAAGTAATTGGCAGCCACAACGCCACGTGCAACACAAATGTGTAGCTTGTCGCCAGCGCCGTCGGCACGCCATAGGCCTCCAGTACAGCAATGCCCGGCGCATCGAACGTGCCCACGTATCCCGGCGCCGATGGAATGCTGGTTGCCAAATTGACTATTCCGTTCATAAGCATCAGCGCAAAAAAACTGACCTTAAAATCAAATGCCTGCATCACGAACCAATATTTCCCAGTCTCGAGCAACCAGATCACAACCGAAGTCAGAAAGACCATCAGGATTTCAAGCGGAGAACGAAGCGATTCTAGCCCGCCCAAAAAGCGCCTGCCCAGCTCTAGCACCCGCGCCCGAAAGCGCGTTGGCACTAGCCGCGCAGCGAACCATGCCAGCGCCTTTTCGCTCGCAATCGGGAACATGGCCGCCAGCAAAAAAACGAGCAGCGCTCCAAAGAAAACTACGCTGCCCCACAGCGCGATCTGCTGAATGCTGATTCCGCCGCCCATGCCTGCCCCACCGGTCAGCCGCGCCAGCTCGCCAAGATTGATGAACACGAACGCCAGCATCACCACGCCGTCAAAGATGCGCTCGACAATGATCGTCGCCAGTGACGCCGAGATGGGCACGCCCTCTTTGCGTTTAAGCACCACAGCTCGCAAAACCTCGCCCGCCCGTGCCGGATAAACATTGTTCCCCATATAACCGATCGCCACGATCGGGAACATGGTACTGGTCGGGATCGCTTTGAGCGGGCGCAGCAAATAATGCCAGCGCCAGGCTCGCGCCCACACCGCCAAAAAATAAACTCCCACTCCGGGGATCAGCCACCAATAGTTTGCTTGCTTTACTTCTTCCCAAAATGAGCCTAGGTCCAGGTCGCGCAGCACGATGTAAAGAAAGATCGCGCTGATCGCCAGTCCCAGCCAGAATTGCCATCTTTTCACGAGCGAATTCTACTCGTAAGCTCTCTTTGGTTGCCTTTGGTAGAATCACGCAGAATTTCTTCCCCACAAATGACAATCGATACAACTCTTAGCTGGATCACAGCCCGCAGGAAGTTGTGGCTCCAGGCAGGTCTTGCGCTGCTCGGTCTCGCCGCATTCCTCCTGCTGATATGGAGCACCAGCGAGCACAGCATCGGCGTCCGCAGCGATTCGGTTGATTACGCCTGGGCCGGTGAATCGTTTGCGCACGGCTACGGCCTAGGCCGCTTTGATGGCGAAGGAGTCTTCAAACCGCTGACCCAGTTTCCACCGCTCTATCCGATCTTGCTCGGGTTCTTCGAATTTATCGGCGTCGGCGTCTGGGAAGGAGCGCGTTGGATCGCTGCGCTGGCCTTCGCTGCCAACATCGTCTTCATCGGTATCGCAGTTAACCGACTGACCTCTTCTGCCCTCTTCGCACTGAGCGCGGCTCTCTTTGCTTTCATCGCCCCCTTCGTATTCGAAGTTAACTTGTGGGCGATGACCGAGCCCATCTATGTCGCCTTTGCCTTCCCGGCTTTCTTCTTTTTAGACGATTATTTCCGCACAGAGAAACTGAGGGATCTAATTTGGGCCGGCGTGTTTTTAGCTCTAGCCTGCCTTACTCGCTACGTCGGCTTTTCTGGTCTCGGAGCTGCCGCGCTTATCGTTTTTTTCCGACCCGGCAAGCCCTGGCTCGCGAAGCTAAAAGAAACTGCGATCCTGGCTAGTGTTGCACTTGCCCCAACCATCTTGTGGTTCGGCCGCAATTTTTTCGCAGCCGGCACAGCCACCAACAAGATCCTCAGCTACCACCCCATCCCCGCCCAGAAAATCGAGATCCTGAAAACCGCGGTGACCAGTTGGGTCGCTCCTTTACGGGATTTCTTCGCGGTCGGCCGGCGCAAGCTGGTCGCGCTGGTGGTTCTGGGCGGAGCTAGCTATCTTTACTATCGCTACCAACATGAAACCTTAAACCTTAAACCTAAACAAAAGACGAGAAAATCAAGACCAAAGGTTGCTCCAGCTAAAAATTTGCTTGCTTTGTTGCTCCTCGTCTACGCCTTCGCCTACAGCGCCCTGGTCCTTTTCTCCGCCTCTTTCCTCGGTGCTTCGATCCCGCTCGACGATCGCATTCTGTATCCACTATTCACGGTGATCGTGATCGCGCTGTTCTCAGCCATCTATTGGCTTTGGACGCGCAGCCTCCAAATTCATCGCGCCCTGGCTATCGCCGTCCTGGTCCTCTTTGGGTTAGTTGGTTTCTCCCTTGCAGAAGACTATCTTCCGCAAACCATCAGTTTGGCTGACGAATCTCGCGATAGCGGAAAAGGCTATGCTCTTTTTCGGCTAAAGGAACGCGAGGTAGTCCAAACCTTATTGAGCTATCCCGACGATTACGTGATCTACACAGATAACGTCCATCAGCTCTACTATTTTTCCCAACGCCTCGGCTACTTGTTCCCAATCGATTTTGATGCCGCAACTCAGCAGGAAATCGCTACCGAAGATTTCGTGCGCTCGCTGTCCAACATCCAGGGTCGGCTCGAAAGTGGCCAGGCTGTGATGTTCGTTTTCTTTTTTGCCGAAGAAGTGGATGAAACATTTATCGCCGAGAATTTCCCCCAAATGCAATTGGTCGTTGGCGGCGATGACGGTTATCTATACGTCAGCCAGTAGCTAACCTAAATACCCCAGCTTTCGCAACCGATCCTCGATATCGTACGCGTCCTTATCCGAATAACCGGAATCTTGCGGCCCCGCGCCGTCCGCTCCTTCCACCGCGTGCCATTTCGGTTTCTGCGCTTCGCGGAACGCGCCCAACAGCGGCTTGCCGTCCATGTCGCTGGGGATCGATTGCCCCAGCGCATGCAGGATTGTCGGCGCCAGGTCAATGATCTCCGCGCCTTCCAAGCGCATCCCTTTCTTGAAATCCGGCCCGTGCATCACCAGCATGCCATGCGAGCGGTGCATCCCTGAATATCTGTAGAAAGATTCGTAAACCAGGTTTGAGCCAAAATCGCTCAGCCCATAAAAAATGTCTTCGTCTTCCGGCTCAACGATCAGGTCTGGCGCCATATCCAAAAATGGTCCTTTGTAAACCTGCTCACGGAAGAGCACATTCTTGGCCAGCTTCTTGCCCGTCATCGGGTCGGTCATTTCTCGCGCCGCAGCAGCGATCTCATCCCGCACCCGCGTATATTTCTCGCCGTTCTCAATCGTCCCTTTTGGTTCGCGGCCTTTTAGATTAATGAACAACGGCCCAATATCGCGTCCCACCGAATACACCGATGTTCGCTTCCAATCCACATCGTCGAACGAAAGGAACACTTTCTTCAATATCTTGTCCGCGGAATACAAAAGCTTGTACTCAGCATGCTTCGCCAACTTCAGCAAGTCCAGCAACCGATGAGAGTTTCGCAGTGTGAAACCCAAACGGAACAGCGCCCGCTTGATGAACGTGAGCGGTCCTCGAACCAGGTTGATCAGCTTCTGATTAAGCAGCCACGTGTTTAGCGTGATCATGTTGTAAGCAGGACCCATGCCGTGGTCCGACATTATGATCACGTTGGCGTCCGGCCCAGCCTGGTCAACCAGCTGGCCAATACATCGATCAAGATGATCGAAATATTCGATCACGATCGCGCTCTTATCTACATCCGGGTCATTTTTGCGCATTGGGTGCTTGTTATCCAGGTAATGCCACACCTGGTGCAAAATGCGATCGGTGTCAAAGAATACGCCCATCATGAAATCCCAGTTCAGGTCATCCATCATGAAGGAGAACGTGGACGTCAGCATGTCCAGCATCCGATGCGACGCATCGAAATAGGCTTGCGGATTTTGATCGTTGAATGTCTCCAGGGGATAGACGTAATATTTCTGCCCGATCTGTTTCTCGATCTTCTCTAGCAGGTCATTAGGATAGTAATAATCTTCCGCGTAATAGGGGGTTAGGAAGCCGCTGATCAACGCCCCATTCAGCGGGGTAACCGGATAGGTCATCGGCACATTCAGCACCCCAACCTTTTTCCCCGCCTCACCCAACAGATCCCAAACCGGCTTGCCCGCCCGGGTCAATGTGTTATTCGGATAAAAGACATAGGAATCCTGCTTGCGATATAAGAAGTCGTATACCCCGGTCTTGCCCGGGTTTTTGCCGGTCATGAACGAAGACCAGGCCGGCCCCGAGGTATGGGGCACGGTTGACTTCAACAGCCCGGTCGCCCCGCCTTCGATCAGCGCTTTTAGCCTGGGCAGATGGCCCTTTTTGATCCAGGCTTCCACCAGACCCAAAGGCACGCCATCCAGACCAATTACAAGGACTTTATTCACAAGAGGGATTCTTTCTGGGATTTGGAACAGCGCTGCTAGCTGCTCAGCCGCTGGCGGTAGTACGCAGGGTTAATTTCCGCGATTATATCAGCGGCATTAAGCTTCAAATTCAGGAGGCTTTCCAGCTTTTTTAGCTGTTCGACAGGCTCTTTCACGAGCTCGTTGTAGTTCACGTAAACGGCCTCAATGTTGGCCTGGCTTGCCATCCAATCTCGAACCTTTTCGACATGTTCCGCAAAGATCTGCACCAAATTCCCCTCATCGATCGGCTTCTCTTCGTTTTCGTCCCGGTTCTTCAGCATAGCATCCTGCGACGCAATGACCTCCCGCAGGTCGCGAGTCATGAAGACCACTTTGTAGTTATAGTCAGGTGGCAAATTGGGCAGCAAGTGCGAGATGATCTTGACTCCCTTGCCCACCGCATTCTTCATCCAGCTGTTGTCGCCTTCCTTCATCCATTTGACCGGCTCATATTCGTAATATCCGCCCTCGTTATCCGTGTCCGCCGCCCGAACATTGTCGGTTAATATTGGCAACCCGGCCTTTTCCAGCAACTTCATCATCAACGAAGTGCCCGACCGCGGCAATCCTGACACTACGACAACTTGATTTAGATCTTGCATGGCGATAGTTATAAGGTAACGCAACCGAAAATACAAGCAGCCTAGAAAATGCCTCCCAGACGCCGCTCCCCGTTCATCTATGCACTCCAATTTTTGCTGGGGCTCGCTCTGTTCGCCGGCCTTCTCTACATTTCCGGCATCAACCTTGCCACCTTAGATCTTTTGCAAGACTTGGACATGGGCAGCCTGTTGGCCGCGTTCGCCTTAACTATCCTGCTCACATTCTTCATCAGTTTCCGCTGGAACCTGATCGTAAACACGCTCGCTGGCTCCAAAGTGGTCTCGCAATCTGAGAGCTATCTGTACGTGCTGCTGGGACGTACGATCGGTTTTATCCTGCCAAAAGACTTCAGCGACATTGCCGCCCGCACGCTCCTGCTCTCGCGCCGCAACAATTTGTCCATCCACCTTTCGACTAACTCGCTGATCCTCGATAAGCTGCTCGATCTCATCGTCTCCGCAGTTTTCCTCGCCCCCTCCATTCTCTACGTGCTTGGCAGAGCCACCGTTCCGCAATCCCTTGCGTTGCTTGCATTCTCCATCGTTCTTGCTTTCGTTTTGCTTTTTTTCTTCGGTATTTACGTGTTCCGCTTTATTTTCTCCACTTACAACTTGGTAATCAGCTTCTTGCTGCGCCTGATCGGCCGCAAGTTCCAGGCTATCCGCCCCGAAAACATTCCCTCGAGCACGATCGGCTACGGATACGTAGCCAGCGTCGCCAAGCAGTTCAGCATTGGTCTACGCGCCTTATTTCTGGGTCGCGCAGTCGGCATAAATATCTCCGCCCTTCCATTTTTATTTGGCGCCTCAATCTCGCAAATGAGTTATGTGGTCGCGGTCACACCCGACGGACTCGGCGTCTTCGACGCCGCCTGGTACGCGGTCCTCCTCACCTTGGGCATCTCGCAAGATCAAATCGGCGTATTCCTTGTTACCCAGCGAGTCTTCACGATCCTCAGTATCAGCGCCATGACTCTACTGATGCTCGCCATTACTTTTCTATTGAGAACTAGGGAGCCTAAGTGATTTCGGTTAAAAACCGCCGGTGCTTTTCCGGCGGTTTTTAGTTTCTTTTTGTCATCCCGAGCGGGTAAAAAATTCTCCACCAGATCCGCCGAACTAGACCAGCGAGGGATCACTAGAACCTAATCTTCGGAATAACCCAATTCTAAATCCGGGCTTCCATGAGCGTGAGCGAGGAATCTTAGACCATCGGCCAAGGCACCGCCCGCTGATCTTCGGGTGGCGCCGGGAAGCGGCGCGTGGCAATAATTTCATCACTGCGTTGGCACAACGCCTCGATCTCATCTGCTGCCAGAAGACCCTTGAGTTCATCCTGTAACGCGTTGTCGGTTTTCAATTTCTTGGAAAAAATTTCGAGATTGGCCACCAACTCGTCCGGAATCAGCTCTCCTGCAAAATCCCAGATCACTGTGCGCAGTTTCGGCACCACATGAAAACAGATCCCATGGTCGATCAACCAAATCTTTCCTCCATCTCCCAACAAGATATGTCCACCCTTCCGATCCGCGTTGTTGATCAGCAAGTCGAACACAGCAGTTTGCCGCAATCGCTGCCGAGTCGCATCATCAAACGTGAAGTAGTGCTGATCGGGGTTGTGCTCCACTCGCAACTGCAGCGAGCCCGGGCCATGCGGCCCATCCTTGCGCAAGACCGTCGGCGGCACCAGCTCCCAGCCCAGCGCCTCGCTCACCAGGTAAGCCGCCGCTTCGCGCCCAGCTAGCGTCTCGGTCGGAAAATCCCACAGCGGCCGTTCGCCGCGGGTTGGCTTGTAAATAGCTTCCAGTTTCTGTTCACCCCTTCTTACATTTGCAAGAAAGGTGTAATTCGAGCCCCAGGTAAATTGGCTGGTAAGTTCCATTTCCCCGGTCTCTAGTATTTTCAGAATTTCAGATTTGTTCATTACTCAATACGGGAGATTACGAGTTGCCAATAACTGATAACCTCCCTGTCTAATGTCTGCTGCCTTCTGTCTACTCTTTATGCCCGTTCTTCTTCGCACAGAAGTGGCCCGCCGGGTCCATCGGCAGCCCGCATTGCGGGCACAGCGGCCGTCCGCGGGATGCTAGCTCAAGCCCCCAGTTCGCCATGGCCCTAATCTGAGAACGCGTGCACCAAAAGCGCACAGTGCTCATTTCTTCCATGGCCTCTTGCTCGCCTTCGGGAGCCTC